>UROS01000175.1 GCA_900549445.1 uncultured Porphyromonadaceae bacterium
GTCGGCAGCGTCAGATGTGTATAAGAGACAGCCGTAGAGGATGGCATCCTTTACAATGCCGACAAAAGCCTGCTTCTTGAATTCCCCGCGAAGAGCACCATTACCGAACTGACTCTCCCGGCAGCCACCCTCGGCATCAGCGGCGAGGCTTTCGACCGCACCGGCATCCAGAAAGTAACTGTAGGAAACAAATTCCGCGCAATCGACGAATTTGCTTTCTGCCAGTCGAAACTGTCGGAAATCAATATGCCTGAGAGCCTCGTATATATCGGCGAGCAGGCATTTGCCGAAACCAATCTCACCAAAGTGGTTCTTCCTTCAAAGCTTCCGCTGATTCAGGACGCTGTATTTGCCGGATGTAAATCACTCTCCGAAATCACCATCCCGTCATCGGTAAAGGAGATCATGAATCGCGCTTTCTTAAACTGCACATCGCTCGTAACCGTAAACTGCTGTGGAGCCGTTCCTCCCGCAATCGACGACTGGTACGACGATTACGAGGCTCCCTTCTACAATTTACCATCCTCGGCTGTTGTAAACGTTCCCTCAACATCCCTCGACGCCTATAAGAAAGATTCTTACTGGAGCAGCATGTTCTCCGCATCGCAGTTCGTAGGATCACTGCCCGGTGTGCTCACTCCTGCATCAATCACGCCTACCGACGGCGATAACGTTGCCACCCTCGAGTCGATTGTATTCAAGTTCGACAGCGATGTCACCATAGTCAAATCGAATCCTGAGATCGAGGTTATCGAAGGGCGCCTCACAGCCGGTGTGCCAATCGGAAACAAAGTTGATGTTGACCAGTGGTACCTCGTTAAGGAGGGCACCGACGGCGCCAAGCTCTTCCCCTCCGACTACGACGGCTATACCTGCCCTATCAATATGGAGCGCGGCAAGAACTACTACATAACCATCCCCGCAGGCGTAATGAAAGATGCCGCCGGCTCCCTCAACGAAGCTATGACTATCTACTACGCCGGCGACTGGGAAAAACCCGTTGTGAAGATTGAGAGCATAACTCCCGCCACCGACAGCAACATCGAAGCTATTTCAACCATCAGCTTCACTTTTGCCGAAAAGGTAAGTCTCGTTTCTTCGAAACTTTCCGACATTGAAGTTATAAAGGGCGAACTCGTTGACGGCGAACCCACAGGCACCACAATCCCCGTTGAGCAGTGGTGGGCTGTTAACGGTAATACATCCGGCACTTCGCTCGGTATCTTCGCCGGCGACGAATACGACGGTTACGCAATGCCTGTCAGCCTTGAACCCGGCGCCGACTACTACGTGGTTCTCCCCGCAGGCCTCTTCCGCCTCGTTTCGAGCTACAGCACTGTCAGCGACCGCATCATCCTCCACTACACCAACAATCAGAGCGGCGTAGAAATCATCGGAGCCGACAACCTTAATGCTCCCAAAGAGTATTACACCATCGACGGTCGCCGCGTATCGGAGCCTGAAGCAGGCCGCGTATACATTGTCCGTCAGGGCAATAAGGTTACCAAGCAGATTATCCGCTAATTGCGCATAGCATAGCAACTATTATACGGCCGACGCTCACCCCGAGCGCCGGCCGTGCGTTTTTTTCACAGATAACTTGCGGATTATTGGCGACGGAGCGCCGCGAGGTGCGACGTCTCGACCCCGGCGACAGCCGCGGAGCACTCGGGCGCTTTCCGAGCCTATTTGTCGCTCTGGCATTTTGTAGCTACTATCTCTTTTTATTTTGCACTTTTCCACTCTTTTTGCTTTTTCCATTGCATTTAGCTGCTGCAAATGTTAAAAATCGAATATTTTGAAATTTTCTTTACATTTTATTATACAGCTTCAGATTTTTTTGTAACTTTGCGTCTTTAAAACCGGAGGAATCCGCTTAACCGTATGGCTGAGATCAAATTCACAAAGATGCATGGCATCGGCAACGACTACATTTATATAAACTGCATGGAGTCGACGGTCGATGACCCGGCATCACTCTCCCTCAGACTCAGCGACCGACACACCGGAATAGGCGGCGACGGCATAATACTGATTCTCCCATCGGAAAAGGCCGATTTCAGAATGAGGATTTTCAACGCCGACGGTTCAGAGGCGAAAATGTGCGGCAACGGCGCGCGGTGCGTCGGAAAATATGTAGCCGACCACGGACTTACCTCCTCACAGCGCATAACGCTCGAGACCAACGCCGGAATCAAAATCCTCGACCTCCACCCCGGAACAGATTCTAAAATCAAAACCGTTACGGTCGACATGGGCCGTCCCCTCACCCGTCCCGAAGAAATACCCGTAGTATTCAGCGGAGACGCGATGATCGAGGCTCCCGTGGCAACATCGTGCGGAGAACTGAGACTCACGGCCGTGTCGATGGGCAATCCCCACGGCGTGGTGTTTGTGGATTCGCTTGCCGCCTTAGATTTCAACAGACTCGGGCCGGAACTCGAGAACCATCCTATGTGGCCCGATCGCGCCAACATTGAGTTTGTGGAAGTAATATCACCATCCGAACTCAGAATGAGAGTATGGGAGCGCGGCTCGGGCGAGACAATGGCGTGCGGCACGGGGGCATGCGCCACTGCGGTGGCCGCGGCGCTTACCGGCAGAACCGGACGCAAAGTGAAAATCCACCTCCGCGGCGGTGATCTCGACATTGAGTGGCTCCCCGACGGCAGAGTGATGATGACCGGACCTGCCGCCGAAGTGTTTAACGGCACGGTTGAAATATGATTCATTTATTAAGGTAAACGAGAGATGTTCAGAATCAACGACAATTTTACTAAACTTCCGGAAAGCTACCTCTTCAGCGAGGTGGCGCGGAGGGTGGCCGCCTTCGTGGCATCCCATCCCGGCGCCGACCTTATCAGAATGGGAATAGGCGACGTGACGCGCCCCGTATGTCCCGCCGCCATCGAGGCGCTGCACCGCGCGGCCGACGACGAAGCCGCCGCTGCCACCTTCCACGGCTACGGGCCTGAACAGGGTTACGCCTTTCTGCGCGACGAAATAGCCCGAAACGACTATGCCGCCCGCGGAATCGACATCGACCCTGATGAAATTTTCATAAGCGACGGTGCAAAAAGCGACACCGGAAATATAGGCGACATTCTCGACAGCGCCAACATAGTGGCGGTAACCGACCCCGTCTATCCCGTCTACGTCGACACCAACGTAATGGCCGGCCGCGGTGGCGAAATGCTCGACAACGGCCACTGGAGCCGGATAGTCTATCTCCCCTGCACGGCCGAAAACAATTTCGTACCCGATCTGCCCCCGGTAGACCCCGACGTGATATACCTCTGTTATCCCAACAATCCCACCGGCACGGCGCTCACCCGCTCACAGCTTGCCGTATGGGTGGAGTACTGCCGCGACCACGGCGTGCTGCTGCTCTTCGACTCGGCCTATGAGGCTTACGTAAGGGAACCCGACGTGCCACGTTCCATCTACGAGATTCCCGGTGCAAAAGAGGTGGCCATAGAGTTCCGCAGTTTCTCCAAGACTGCCGGATTCACCGGCCTGCGCCTGGGCTACACCGTTGTTCCAAAGCAGCTCTGCGGCCTCGACAGCCAGGGCCGCAAAGTGCCGCTCAACCCGCTGTGGCGCCGCCGCCAGACCACAAAATTCAACGGTGCGAGCTACCTGACCCAGTGTGCGGCCCGGGCACTCTACTCGCCCGAGGGGCAGCGGCAGGTGAAAGAGACTGTCGACTACTATATGGAGAACGCCTCGATAATGCGCCGCAGTCTCACCGAAGCCGGCTACGAGGTGGCCGGCGGAGTAAATTCGCCATATCTCTGGATAAAGGCTCCCGACGGCATGACCTCCTGGGAGTTCTTCGACCTCCTTCTCGAAAAATACAACATCGCCGGCACCCCCGGCAGCGGCTTCGGGCCGGCCGGCGAGGGCTATCTGAGGCTAACGGCCTTCAACTCCCTCGAAAACACCCGGGCGGCGATGAAACGTCTGACAGATAATTAACACGACCTATTCACTATAAAAAAACATCACTTTAAAAGATTATGTCAATGCTTCGATTCAAAGTTGTGGAAGAGGCCTCGAACAGAAAGGCTGTTCCCGTTGAAATTCCAAAGGAAAGACCGGAAGAATACTACGGAAAGTACGTGTTCAACCGTAACAAAATGTTCGAATATCTTCCCCGCGAGACCTACGAGGCGCTCATCAACGCCATCGACAACAAAGAACCCCTGTCGCGCGAAGTGGCCGACAGCGTGGCCGAGGGCATGAAACGCTGGGCAATCGACAACGGCGCCCGCCACTACACCCACTGGTTCCAGCCCCTTACCGAGACCACTGCCGAAAAGCACGACGCCTTCATCGAACACGATGGAAAAGGCGGTGTGATCGAGAACTTTACCGGCAAGCTCCTCGTTCAGCAGGAACCCGACGCATCGAGCTTCCCCAACGGAGGCATCCGCAACACCTTCGAGGCCCGCGGCTACTCCGCATGGGACATCTCCTCGCCAGCGTTCATCATGGACAACACTCTGTGTATTCCCACCATCTTCATATCCTACACCGGTGAGTCGCTCGACTACAAGACTCCGCTGCTGCGCGCCCTCGACGCCGTCGACAAAGCCGGCACCGCCGTGGCTCAGTACTTCGATCCGAAAGTAAAGCACGTTATCTCCAACCTCGGCTGGGAGCAGGAATACTTCCTCGTTGACGAAGCTCTCTACGCCGCTCGTCCCGACCTCGTGATGACCGGACGCACCCTCATGGGCCACGAGAGCGCCAAGAACCAGCAGCTTGAGGATCACTATTTCGGAGCAATCCCCTCGCGCGTGGAAGCTTTCATGCTCGACCTCGAGATTGAGTGCCACAAGCTCGGCATTCCCGCCAAGACC
>UROS01000176.1 GCA_900549445.1 uncultured Porphyromonadaceae bacterium
CGAGATGACGTCGAGTCTCGTGGGCTCGGAGATGTGTATAAGAGACAGCTCTGATCTGGTGCTTGAAACCGAGCATTACAGCCACCGACACGAGCATCACTGCCATTGCGAGAGCTATTCCCGTAACGGCAATCACCACGCCGGCCGACCGCTTCGAACCCGATGCGGGAGAAAGCCTCATGCGTCCTGCCAGGAAAAATTCCACTTTCATAATTGCGCAAAGTTAATCAAATTCCACGACAGTTTTTCACCATGGCACGGAATTTGTGTTCAACTTTATCTGACCATTGTTTGTTGATTTTTAAAGAGTGTGGTTAAACAAAACGAATCTTCCAGACGCGGCCACCTCTCCGACAACGTTATAACTATTTAAAAAATTCCATATGAATTTCAACAATTTCACCATCAAATCGCAGGAGGCTATCCAGAAAGCGGTCGAGATTACCAAGGGCAGCGGCAACCAGGCTATCGAACCGGTGCATCTGCTCAAGGGAGTGATGTCTGAAGGCGAGTCGCTGATCAATTTCCTTTTCTCGAAGGTCGGCGCCAACATTCAGGGTCTCACCCGTCAGGTCGACGCCCAGATTGCCTCGTTGCCTAAAGTGAGCGGCGGCGAGCCCTATCTGAGCCGCACGTCGAACGACGTGCTCCAGAAAGCTCTCGACATCTCGAAAAAGCAGGGCGACGAATACGTCACCCTCGAAGCGCTGCTCCTGGCCATATTTGAAATCAGCTCGCCGGCCTCTACGATCCTCAAGGACGCCGGACTGAGCGAAAAAGAGCTTCAGAGCGCCATCGCCGAGCTACGCAAGGGCAAAAAGGCGACCGACCAGAGCGCCGAGGACACCTACAACGCCCTGTCGAAATACGCCATCAACCTCAACGAGCGCGCCCGCGAAGGCAAGCTCGATCCCGTAATCGGCCGCGACGACGAAATCCGCCGCGTGCTCCAGATTCTGAGCCGCCGCACCAAAAACAACCCCATGCTCATCGGCGAGCCGGGCACCGGCAAAACCGCAATCGCCGAGGGTCTGGCCCAGAGAATCGTGCGCGGCGACGTGCCCGAGAATCTGCGCACAAAACAGATTTTCTCACTCGACATGGGCGCTCTCGTTGCAGGCGCAAAATATAAAGGTGAGTTCGAAGAGCGACTGAAAGCAATCGTCAACGAAGTTACCGGAGCCGACGGAGAGATAATTCTATTCATCGACGAAATCCATACCCTCGTCGGAGCAGGCAAGGGAGAAGGCGCCATGGATGCCGCCAATATCCTCAAGCCGGCGCTCGACCGTGGCGAACTCCGCTCCATCGGCGCCACGACTCTCGACGAATACCAGAAATATTTCGAGAAAGACAAGGCTCTCGAACGCCGTTTCCAGAAGGTAATGGTCAACGAGCCCGACGAGGCCAGCGCCATCGCAATCCTCCGCGGCCTGAAGGAGCGCTACGAGAACCACCACAAAGTCCGCATCCGCGACGAGGCGATTATAGCCGCCGTAACCCTCTCGGAACGATACATTACCGACCGTTTCCTCCCCGACAAGGCTATCGACCTCGTCGACGAGGCCGCTTCGAAACTGCGTCTTGAAATCGACTCCGTGCCGCAGGCTCTCGACGAGATTTCGCGCCGCATAGCCCAGAAGGAAATCGAGCGCGAGGCCATTAAGCGCGAAGGCGACAAGCCCAAGGTCAAGGAGATCGAGGCCGAACTCGCCCAGCTGCGTGAGGAGGAAAAGGAATACTCCGCCAAATGGAAGGCCGAGAAAGAGCTTATCAACAAGATTCAGCAGAACAAAATCGACATCGAGCAGCTCAATTTCGACGCCGAACGCGCCGAACGCGAAGGCGACTACGCCCGCGTGGCCGAAATCCGCTACTCGCGCATACAGCAGAAAGAAAAAGAGAACGCCGACATTCAGGAGCAGCTCAGGATGATGCAGGGTGAAAAAGCTCTGATCAAGGAGGAAGTTGACTCCGAGGATATCGCCGATGTGGTTTCGCGCTGGACAGGCATCCCCGTCAACAAGATGGTTCAGACCGAAAAGGAGAAACTGCTCCACCTCGAGGCCGAACTCCATAACCGCGTGGTCGGTCAGAACGAGGCCATCACCGCCATCGCCGACGCCGTGCGCCGCTCGCGCGCCGGCCTCAATGACCCCCGCCGCCCTATAGGCTCGTTCATCTTCCTCGGCACCACCGGCGTAGGCAAGACCGAACTTGCGAAGGCTCTCGCCGAATATCTGTTTGACGACGAAAACATGATGACCAGAATCGACATGAGCGAGTATCAGGAGAAGCACTCCGTGTCGCGTCTCGTAGGAGCACCTCCCGGATACGTGGGCTACGACGAGGGCGGACAGCTCACCGAGGCTGTAAGGCGCAAACCTTACTCCGTGGTGCTCTTCGATGAAATCGAAAAAGCCCATCCCGACGTGTTCAACATCCTGCTTCAGGTGCTCGACGACGGCCGTCTGACCGACAACAAGGGCCGCATGGTCAACTTCAAGAATACCATCATAATCATGACCTCCAACATGGGTTCCGCCGTTATCCGCGACAATTTCGCAAAAATGACCCCCGAGAACCGCGAGGAGACCATCGAGAAGACAAAGGGTGAAGTCCTGGAGATGCTCAAGCAGACAATCCGCCCCGAATTCCTGAACCGTATCGACGAGACCATAATGTTCACCCCGCTCAACGAGAAGGAAATCGAAGAGATTGTGGGCCTTCAGATAAACTCCGTAAAGAAAATGCTGGCGCGCAACGGCGTGACGCTCGAAGTTACCCCCGCCGCCATGAAGTTCCTCGCCGAAGAGGGCTACGACCCCGAATTCGGCGCCCGTCCGGTAAAGCGTGTCATTCACCGTCTGGTGCTCAACCAGCTGTCGAAAGACATCCTCGCCCAGAAAGTCGACCGCGAGCATCCGATCGTGATCGACGTGAAGGACGATCAGATAGTCTTTACCAACTGATTTATCAACACACACTATCTTTCAATTATTTAATTACATTATTTAAAGCGCGTTATGAAAAAATTACTTTATTTGCTCATGGCTCTCCCGGCGCTGCTGCTTGCATCGTCGTGCAGCGATGACGACAACAAGAATCTTCCCGACGTCTCGTTCCAGATCACCTACTCCGGCGCTACGGACGTAGACGACATTCTCTACGTGGTTCAGGGCGACACTCTCGCTATCGAAAGCATCGAAGTTACTCCGGCTCCCGGCACCAAACCCGCAAGCCTCGGCGCCACCGTCTACTACTGGGATTACGCACCCGTAGGCTCGACTATGATTGTGCCCTTCGGCATGGATTTCGTTACTGAAAACGTGCCTCTCGGCCGTCATCTCCTCCAGATCCGCACCTCAGTGATGCAGGTGGACAAAGCGATAGCTTTCGCTGAATTCGCCTACAGGATTATGGTCGTTGAATCGGCAACCGACATTCCTGCCGGCTCACAGACCGTACAGGGAGTGCTTACCCCCGATCCCAAGTACCGCGACGAAATGGAATAACCCCCCGGCAATCCAGATTCTACATAGCCCCACGGCCGACGCTCACCCCGAGCGCCGGCCGCGCATTTTTCACAGATAACTTGCGGATTATTGGCGACGGAGCGCCGCGAGGCGCGGGATTTCTATAACCCACCGCGGAGCGAAGCGGAGCCGTGGGACAGCGCCCCCCTCTCCTCATCGAGGCGGAGCGCCGCGAGGTGCGACACCTCGACCCCGGCGAAGCCGCGGAGTCCACCACTGCAGCCCCTTTAACATAGCAATATGTCGACAACATCACGAATACAGCAGTATTTTTGACAGCAATAGAGGTCAATTATTAAAAATATGCACACAAAACAAACGTATTTAATATAATTTAACACAAATCACCTCTCTAATCGTGAAATAATGTTTAGTTTTGCCAAAAAATTAGTAACACCCGATTCTCAGGGTTCATTATTCACTGCAATCAGCATTATTTTTAATCCATTAAGCATGAGAAAAATTTTACTCCCAATTTTCGCTTGCGTATGCGGTACAATGGCGGCTGCTACTGCTGTCGGCGATACGTTTGATTTTGAACAGATTACCTATAAGGTAACCTCCGAAACCGCTGCCGAAGTCAGCGAGGTTCCTTATACTATCACCGAAAACATCACCATACCCCAGACGGTTACCGACGCCGACGGCGCTTCGTATACCGTGGTCGGCGTTGGCGAAGATGCGTTTTACTACACAAAATCTTCCATTGTAACCCTTCCCTCCACGGTTACTTACATTGGCGATAAGGGCTTTTACAACTGCGCCCTTTCATCTATCGAGCTGCCCGCCGGTCTGACCAAAATCGGACGCTTTGCCTTCGGCTACACCAAACTTTCATCTATCGAAATTCCCGAGGGAGTTGAGTCGCTTGGTAACAGCGCATTCTACCGCTGCGACAACCTGATGACTGTAAAACTTCCTTCAACATTGCGCACTATCGAAGGCTCATGCTTCTACAAAGCACCTTTCACGTCCATCAATCTTCCTGAAGGACTCGAGACGCTTGAAAATAACGTTTTCATGCAATCTAAACTCGAATCAGTCACCCTTCCTTCAACCCTTCGCACTTTAGGCGATGGCGTGTTCTTTAAGACTCAGATCTCCTCCATTGAACTTCCTGAAGGTCTCGAGGAAATTGGCCAAGAGTGTTTCTACGACTGTCCGATTGCCGATATAACCCTTCCGGCATCGCTCACCACCGTGGGCGCCGGCGCTTTCTCAGGAACCGATCTCACCGAATTCAAGGTTGCAGCCGGCAGCAAGTCGCTGACCGTAGAGGATGGCATCCTTTACAATGCCGACAAAAGCCTGCTTCTTGAATTCC
>UROS01000177.1 GCA_900549445.1 uncultured Porphyromonadaceae bacterium
GCGGTAGAGGATGTCGTAGACGGCGTCGAGAATCGGCATCGCAACGCCGTGGAGTTTGTTGATTTCATGGATGCATTTGGTGCCGTAGTAACCTTCGGCGGTCTGCTCCATCTCCATACGGGCGGTGGCCACAGAGTAGCCCTTGCCTATGATAGAACCGAAGTTGTGGTTGCGCGAGAAGCGCGAGTAAGCCGTCACGAGCAGATCGCCGAGATAAACGGAGTCGCAGATACAGCGCGGGCGCGGGCAGACGGTGTCGACAAAGCGTTCCATTTCGCGGATGGCGTTGCTTATAAGCATTGCCAGGAAATTGTCGCCTCCTTTCATGCCGTGCACGATTCCGGCGGCTATGGAGTAGACATTTTTCAGCACGGCCGCATATTCGATTCCCTCCACGTCGCTCGACGTTATCGTGCGGGTAGCTTTTCCGGTGAGTTTCTGGCCGAAGGCTTCGGCATTGGCGATGTCGTGGCAGCCCACGGTGATGAAACTCGGACGTCCGAGAGCCACCTCTTCGGCGTGGCACGGCCCCGATACGACTATGATGCGCGAGGGGTCGGTGCTGAAATGGCTCACCATGTAGTCGGAGATTATCTCGTTGACACCGGGCACTATGCCTTTCACTGCCGAGACGATGGTCTTGCCGCTGATGTCGACGGTGATTTTGTCGACGTGGGTGCGGAAGTAGGGCGACGGCATTACGAGCAGCAGGGTATCGGCCTGACTGCACACGTAGTTTATGTCGCTCGAAAACTCGATGCGGCTGATGTCGAACTCCACGTCGGTCAGATACGCGGGGTTGTGGTGCAGGCGCCTGAAATCCTCGATGCGGTCGTCGCGCCTCATATACCATAATATGGAGTCGCAGTTGTGGAGCAACAGCTTGGCGAGAGCCGTGGCCCAGCTGCCGCCGCCCATTACGGCTATTTTGTTGAATTTGTCCATTACGGTGCCGGATTTATTCGGCAGACTGAGCGGGAGCGGCTGCCGCCACCCATGCCGTGATTTCTTTTACCGTGGGATTCTTGAATCCGAGTTTGTATTTCTTGTTGATTCCGAGAAGATCCTGGAAGAGTTTCCCGGGAGCGGCCACGGCGCCGAGCTGCTCAACGGTGAGAATGCCTGCCTTGTAGAGCGGTGCCACCCATTCGGAGGGGACGCCTATGGCGGCAAAGGCCTCCTCCTTGTCGCGGCGCTGCACCTTTTCAGGGCGCATCTGCGGGAAGAAGAGCACTTCCTGGATGGTGGTCTGTCCGGTCATGAGCATCACGAGGCGGTCCATGCCGATGCCCATTCCCGAGGTGGGGGGCATGCCGTATTCGAGCGCGCGGATAAAGTCGTGGTCAATGATCATGGCCTCGTCGTCGCCTTTCTCGCCCAGACGCATCTGCTCTACAAAGCGTTCGTACTGGTCGATGGGGTCGTTGAGCTCCGAGTAGGCATTGGCAAGCTCCTTGCCGTTGACCATGAGTTCGAAGCGCTCGGTGAGTTCGGGGTTGTTGCGGTGGCGCTTGGTAAGCGGCGACATTTCGATGGGGTAGTCGGTGATGAACGTGGGCTGGATGTAGGTTCCCTCGCACTTCTCGCCGAAAATCTCGTCGATGAGCTTGCCCTTGCCCATGGTATCGTCGACTTCGATGCCCATGGAGCGGGCGGCGGCGCGGAGTTCTTCCTCGTTTTTGCCGTTGATGTCGAATCCGGTTTTTTCGAGTATGGAGTCGCGCATGGTTATGCGCGGATAGGGTGCCTTGAAGTCGATCTCATTGTCGCCCACGCGGACTTTGGTTGTGCCGTTTACGTCGAGGCAGATTTTTTCGAGCATCTTTTCGGTAAACGTCATCATCCAGTTGTAGTCCTTGTAGCTCACGTAGATTTCCATGCAGGTGAACTCGGGATTGTGGGTACGGTCCATGCCCTCGTTGCGGAAATTCTTGGAGAATTCGTATACTCCCTCGAAGCCGCCTACTATCAGACGCTTGAGGTAGAGCTCGTCGGCTATACGGAGGTAGAGCGGAATATCGAGCGCGTTGTGGTGGGTTATGAACGGACGGGCAGAGGCGCCTCCGGGAATCGACTGGAGGATGGGAGTCTCCACTTCCATGTAGCCGGCATTGTTGAAATACTCTCTCATGGAGGTATACACCTTGTTGCGCTTGATGAATATCTCTTTCACGCCATCGTTGACTACGAGATCCACGTAGCGGCGGCGGTAGCGCAGTTCGGGGTCGTCGAACGCATCATAGGTCACGCCCTCTTTTACCTTTACTATGGGCAGCGGGCGCAGCGACTTGCTGAGCACGGTGAGCGAGGAGGCGTGGATGGAGATCTCGCCGGTCTGAGTGCGGAACACGTACCCTTCGACTCCGACGAAATCGCCTATGTCGAGCAGTTTCTTGAACACTACGTTGTAGAGATCCTTGTCGTCGCCGGGACACAGTTCGTCGCGCGAAATGTACACCTGGATGCGTCCGCGCGAATCCTGAAGCTCCATGAAGGAAGCTTTGCCCATGATGCGTCGGCTCATGATGCGGCCCGCTACGGAAACGTCGCGGCGCGGTGCATCGTCGTTGAATGTCTCTTTGATTTCGTCGGTGTAGCCGGTCACGAGGTATTCGGCGGCGGGGTAGGGGTCGATGCCGCGGCTGCGCATCTCGTCGAGACTGCCGCGACGTACTATCTCTTGTTCGCTTAGTTCAAGTATGTTCATAACGTAGTTCTTCTCATTTGCCGGGAGGCCGGTTCAAATTGTGCGGTGTACATTATATAATATAACATACGCGGCCATCCCGTAAGGTTACAATTGTTTGCAAAATTACTCAAAATATGCCTTACGGCGTATTAAAATTTCGTAAAACTTAGGAGAGCCGGAGTATTAAGGTATGTTTTTTGTATTTTTGCAACCGCAAAAATCAGATTCACTATGATCTACGTTTCAACCAGTGTAAAATACGTCGGTACCGACGATGACAATCTTGACCTTTTCGAGGCTCAATATCCTCTCACCAAGGGGATTTCATATAATTCCTACGTGATTTCAGATGAGAAAACGGCGGTGGTCGACGCCGTCGATTCGCGCCGCTGCCGCGAGTGGATGGCTAATCTCGACTACACGCTCTGCGGCGAAACGCCTGAATATCTGATTGTCCATCACCTCGAACCTGATCATTCCGGAAGCATTCTTGAATTTGTGAGGCGTTATCCCGAGGCCCGGATCGTGGCGTCGGCCAAGGCCGTTGCAATGCTCGGCAATTTCTTCCCCGGCGAGAATCTTTCCGCGAAATGTATGGCGGTGAAGGAGGCCGACACTCTCTGCCTCGGCAAGACCACGCTGAGTTTCATAATGGCGCCGATGGTTCACTGGCCCGAGGTGATGATGACATTCGTCGAGGGTGAGGGAGTTCTCTTTTCTGCCGACGCTTTCGGTACTTTCGCAACCCCGTCGGCCACGGAGCCGTGGGACGACGAGGCCCGGCGCTATTATTGCAACATAGTCGGGAAATACGGCGCCAACGTGAGGGCTGTCCTTAAAAAGCTCGCAGGCAAGGATATACGTGTGATAGCTCCTCTCCACGGCCCGATGCTGTCGGAGAACCTGCGGCACTACATTGATCTTTACCACAAATGGAGCGGCTACGAGCCTGAGACCGAAGGTGTGCTTGTGGCGTATGCGTCGGTCTACGGCGGCACCGCCGAGGCTGCCCGCCGCACGGCCGCGATGCTGCGCGAGGCCGGTGTGAAAGAGGTGGTGACGATGGATCTTTGCCGCCACGACGTTTCCTACGCCGTGGCCGAGGCTTTCCGCCTGAGCAAGATGCTGCTGTGCTCCGTTACGTACAATGCCGGGCTATTCCCTCCCATGTACGGGTTTCTCCATCATCTGTGCGACAAGAATCTGCGCGGGCGCAAGGTCGGGCTCATTGAAAACGGATCCTGGGCGCCGCTCGCAGGCAAACTCATGCACGATGCGCTCGCCCGGATGAAGGATATGACCGTAGTCGGGGATGTCGTCACCATCCGCAGCCGCGCTACAGCAGCCGATTACGAGGCCATGCGCGCCCTCGCCGCCGCCCTCGCCGCGCAGTGATTTCCCGCGTGTGCGGGCGCAAACTTTTTATTGTGATCCGGCGTTAAGATAGATATATCATGACCGGATTATGGACTATAAAGAACTGATTTCATCAATGCCGGTGGTGCTCGTAGAGTATTTTGCCACATGGTGCCCCCACTGCCGCAGAATGATGCCTGTGGTTGAGGAAATTCGTGAACTTACGGCCGGAACCGCCGCAGTGGCGCAGCTCGACGTTGACCGCAACGCCGGATTGTGTGGCGCGGAGGAAATCGACGGATTGCCCACTTTCGTGTTGTATTCTGCAGGCAGAGAGGTGTGGCGTCACGCCGGAGAAATCGACGGCAACTGCCTGCTGCGGAAAATCCAGTCGTTTACTTCTTGATCCAGCCGCCATGCAGACAATTTTCACCCGATTTCTCAAGGCTCTCGGAGTGCCCTGTACAGCGGAGTATTCCGATGCCCGTTTCCGCAACATGACGTTTAAGTCGCTTTTCGGCTTCTCGCATCTTCTCCATGACTATGGCGTGAAGTCGCGTGCCGTCAGGCTCGGCGACCCTGAGGAAATTGCTTCCATCACGCCACCGTTCCTCGCTCAGGTACGCAACGGAATCTTTGTGATTGTCAACGGCTTCGATACGCAGACCGGTACCGTAAGCTACGATTCGCTCGGCGAACGGGAGACAATGCCATTGCCGGATTTCATTAAAGCCGCCAACGGCATAGTCCTGATGGCTTTTCCCGGCCCCCAGTCGGAAGAACCCGACTACCGCTCCCATCGGCTGACGGAGAT
>UROS01000178.1 GCA_900549445.1 uncultured Porphyromonadaceae bacterium
TTTTTGCGCGCGGGGCCGGCGCCGGAGGGCGGCCGCTCGAACCGAGCGGCCCTACTGTCGGTTGCAACAGCGGGAGAACAAAAAAAGCGCCTGACGGCGCTTTTTCAGAGTTGGGGATTATTTAACTTATTTATTTACGCGGAAGGGAGCGTTGCCGTTGCGGAGGAAGTCGATTACCTGACGGGCGGCCGCGATGCCGGCGTTGATATTAGCTTCGGCGGTCTGGGCACCCATCTTCTTCGGGGTGAAGAACACGCGGCCGGGGAAGCGCTCGAGCATCTCTGCGGCTCGGTCGGGAGCTATGTCGGCCACATACTTGAGGTCAGGACGCTTGTCGAGAGCCTGGATGAGGCCTTCTTCGTCGATTACCTCCTTGCGGGCGGTGTTGATGAGAAGTGCGCCTTTAGGCATCTGCATGACGAGGTCGTAACCCACGGATTTACGGGTTTCGGCGGTTGCGGGAATATGGAGCGACACGTACTGGTTGTTACGGTAGAGGTCTTCGACAGAATGAACGGGCTGCACTCCGGCGTCGAGCATCACCTGATCGGGGCAGTAGGGGTCGAGGGCTGATACGTTCATTTCAAAACCGCGGGCAATGCGCGCAACATTGCGGCCTACCTGGCCGAAAGCATGGATACCGAGATTCTTACCCTTGAGCTCGGTTCCCGAGGTGCCGTTGTAGAGATTGCGGGCCATCATCACGGCGAGACCGAACACGAGTTCTGCAACGGCGTTGGAATTCTGCCCGGGAGTATTTTCCACACACACGCCTGCGGCGGTAGCGGCGGCGAGGTCAACATTGTCGTATCCGGCACCGGCGCGAACCACAATTTTAAGTCTGGGCGCGGCCGCGAAGAGTTCGGCGTCGACTTTGTCGGAACGGATAATGAGCGCATCGGCGTCGCTGACGGCGTCGAGGAGCTGCTGACGGCAGGTATATTTCTCGAGGAGTTCAAGGGTTTCGCCTGCCTCCTCAACAACCTGACGGATACCGTCGACAGCCACGGCTGCAAACGGCTTTTCGGTAGCTACGAGTACTTTCATGACAGGGAGTGGATTAGTGCTGTTTTTCGAAATCGTTCATGGCCTGCACGAGAACCTCGACGCTCTCGATGGGCATAGCATTGTAGAGCGAAGCGCGGAAACCGCCGACGGAGCGGTGGCCCTTGATGCCTACGATGCCGCGTGCGGAGCAGAAATCGACGAATTCTTTCTCGAGTTCCTTGTAGCCTTCGGTCATGACGAACGTGACGTTCATAATCGAGCGGGAATCGGGGTCGGTAACAGTTCCCTCAAACATTTTGCTGTCGTCGATAGCCTTGTAGAGGAGCGCGGCCTTGGCGATGTCGCGTTTCTCGAGTTCGGCCACGCCGCCCTGCTCCTTGTAGTAGCGGAGTGTCATAAGGGCGCCGTAGACGGGGAGCACGGGAGGAGTATTGAACATGGAACCCTTCTTGATGTGGGTGCGGTAGTCGAGCATTGTGGGGATAGCGCGGTCTACCTTTCCGAGGGCGTCGTCCTTAACGATGACGAGTGTCACGCCTGCGGGCGCAAGGTTTTTCTGCGCGCCGGCGTAGATAACGTCGTATTTCGCAACGTCGATGGGGCGGGAGAAAATATCGCTCGACATATCAGCCACGAGGGGCACGTTCACGTCGGGATCCTTGCGGAGTTCGGTTCCGAAGATGGTATTGTTGGTAGTGATGTGGAAATAGTCGACATCATCAGGCACGACATATCCTTTGGGATAATACGAGAAGTTCGCCTCCTTTGAAGAAGCGGGAATGACTACATCGCCGAAGAGGCGGGCTTCCTTGATGGCGTTGACAGCCCATGTACCGGTCTCGAGATAAGCGGCGCGCTTACGCATGAGGTTGTAGGGCACCATGCAGAACTGGAGGCTTGCGCCACCGCCGAGGAAGAGGACGCTGTAACCGTCGGGGACATTGAGAAGTTCTTTCACCAGAGCCTGAGCCTCGTCCATCACGGCAACAAACTCCTTGCTGCGGTGAGACACTTCGAGAATCGACAGGCCGGTATCGGCGAAATTAATGACGGCATCGGCCGTGTTCTTGATAGTGTACTGGCTCAAGATCGACGGTCCGGCATAGAAATTATGCTTCTTCATAACTCTTGTATTATTAATGAAATGGTTTCTGTTAGCTGTGTAAGATACCCGCCGGCAAAGAACCCGTCACGGGAGTGCAAATATAGTTATTTTTTTTATCACGAGCCATATCGGTTTGCTAAATTTCAACCGGAGGGAGCAAAATAATGAAATTTTTCCGTAATTTGGCGCCAAATGTATCAATAACGGCAACCATCCGTCAAACTTACCGCGAAATTTGTTATTTTTGCAAACTCTTAATACGATTATTATAAGATATGGACGAAAATACTCAGCAAGACAACGTAAAGCGTACGGTTCTCGACTACAACGACGTGGCCGCCATGGTTCCGTTTTTCAAAGGAAAAGAGAAACTGGTGAACACGCTGTTGCGCTGGCTCGACGTTGACAAGGTAAACTGGATACATGATCATAATTTCGACACTCCCGGTCCGCAATTCTGCCGCGGCCTGCTGGAAGACCTCGAAATCAAGCTGAAAATCGACAACGAAAAGGTGCTCGACAACCTGCCGGCGGGGCCGTTCATAACCGTGTCGAACCATCCCTTCGGGGCGCTCGACGGCATAACGCTCATCGACATCGTAGGGTCGCGGCGCCCGGAATTCAAGGTGATGGTGAACATGGTGCTGAACTACATAGTGGCCATGCGCCCGAACTTCATAGCGGTGGACGCACTTGCCAGCGACGATCCGGCAAAGAAAGCGGTGTCGATGAAAGGCATCAAGGAGGCCATAGTGCAGGTGCGCCGCGGAAAACCCATCGGCTTCTTTCCGGCGGGGGCGGTGTCGAAGCTCAACGGGCACCTCAGACTCGAAGACCGCGACTGGCAGCCGTCGATAATCCGCCTCATACAGCAGCTGAAGGTTCCCGTGATACCCATATTCTTCCACGGCAGCAACAGCTGGTGGTTCAATTTTCTGGGCATCGTGAGCTGGCAGCTGCGCACACTCCGTCTGCCCGCCGAGGTGTTCCGCCGCAAGGGCGACACAATCCACGTGTCGGTCGGTGACCCCATCAGCGTGGAGGAGCAGCTTGCCCACAGCGGCTCGGTAGAAGAGTTAGGGAAATATCTGAAAGCCAAAACCTACGAACTGAGATCATGGAAATAAAAGAGATACCCGAGGAGGTTATCAGAGCCAAGCAGCGGTTCGGAATCGTGGGCAACGCACCGGCGCTCATCGCCGCGATTTCGCGGGCGATACGGGTGTCGCCCATCGACCTGTCGGTTCTCATCACCGGCGAGAGCGGCACGGGCAAAGAGTTTTTCCCGCAGATCATCCACAGTTTCTCGCCGCGCAAACACTCGAAATATATTGCCGTAAACTGCGGCGCCATTCCGGAAGGCACAATCGATTCTGAACTTTTCGGGCATGAGAAAGGTGCCTTTACGGGTGCAATCTCCTCGCGCAAAGGCTATTTCGAAGAGGCCGACGGAGGCACGATTTTCCTCGACGAGGTGGCCGAACTTCCGCTCACCACCCAGGCGAGACTGCTGAGGGTGCTCGAAAACGGCGAATTCATAAAGGTCGGCTCGTCGACGGTGCAGAAGACCAACGTGAGAATCGTGGCGGCCACCAACGTCGACATGGCGGCGGCGGTTGCCGAGGGACGGTTCCGCGAAGACCTGTTCTACCGCCTCTCCACAGTGTCGATTACAGTTCCTCCGCTGCGCGACCGCGGCAACGACATAGTGCTGCTGGCGCGCAAGTTTGCGGCGGATTTCGCCGAAAGATACTCTATGCCCGCCATCACCATCGAGGAATCGGCCCGAACGAGGCTGCTCCACTACCGCTGGCCGGGCAACGTGAGACAGCTGAAAAACGTGGTGGAACAGGTTGCGCTGTTCGACGCCGGAGAGAGTGTCGACGCCGAAGCTCTTGAGCCTTATATCCCGGCCTACGCCACCGTCTACACCCCGACTGTCAGGGAGGGAGACCGTATCCACACTTACGACGCCGAACGCGACGTGCTTTTCGGTATGATTCTGCGACTGCAGCAGGAAATAGACCGGCTCAACAGCCGCCTCGACGCCCTTACGCAGAAACAGAGCCACGGGGCAGGCAACATACTTCCGCGCCACACTTCAGTTTTCGACCGCAGCGACGATGCTCCGGAGGCTTCCGACAGGCACAGCTCGCAGCTGCCGGTCAGGTTTCAGCCCTTCGCATCGCATTTCCCGCCCGTGTCGCCTGTCGGCGACAACGACGTGACCGACGCTACGGCCGACGATGTGACTGATCTTTCCTCATCCCGCAATCAGCCTCCCATGACGCTCGAGGACACCGAACGCGAAATGATACGCCGCTCCCTCGAACGCAACGGCGGCCGCCGCAAAGCCACAGCGCGCGAACTCAACATATCGGAGCGCACGCTCTACAGAAAAATCAAGGAATACGGGATAGAATAGTCCGCTACACAATGCTGTTTACTTAAGATATAATAAATCTCTATCACGGCGGCGTAGCCGCCAAAAGCGCTGCATCGCAGCGCCTCAACGATAGCCCCATGCAAGCGCCCCGTAGGCGGCGCGCAGCTTGTGGATTTACAGGCTTTTAGAAGAAAAACGGCTGCGTAGCTGCCGCTCTTTCCGTCAAAGAGAGC
>UROS01000179.1 GCA_900549445.1 uncultured Porphyromonadaceae bacterium
GAGTCTCGTGGGCTCGGAGATGTGTATAAGAGACAGGGCCCGCGCTGGTAAGGTTGCGGAGCTTGGTGATTTCTGCCATTGTAACTGCCATATTTAATTCAGTTTTAGTCGGTTAGAAAATAGGGGATGATTATTCCTCGGTAGCGTTTTCAGCTTCGGGAGCTTCAGTAGTTTCAGCTTCAGCTTCGGGTTCGCTCTTGCGGGCTACGCGGCGGCGTTCGCGCTTGGGAGCTTCGCCTTTTTCGGCGTCGGCGTTAGCGTCGGCTTTCTCTACCTTGCGCTCTTCGAGACCTTCGCTGATTGCGGAGCAAACGGTGTCGAGGATGAGTTCGATGCTCTTGCTTGCGTCGTCGTTGGCGGGGATTACGAAATCAACGTTGGAGGGATCGGAGTTGGTGTCGACGATACCGAACACGGGGATACCGAGACGGTTTGCCTCTGCAACTGCGATGTGCTCTTTGTGAACGTCGACAACGAAGAGAGCCGAGGGAAGGCGGTTGAGGTCGGCGATTGAACCGAGAGTTTTCTCGAGTTTTGCGCGCTGACGGGTGATCTGAAGTTTCTCACGCTTCGAAAGGTTGTCGAAAGTGCCGTCTTTGGTCATCTTGTCGATGGAGGCCATTTTCTTCACAGCCTTGCGGATAGTGGGGAAGTTGGTGAGCATACCGCCGGGCCAGCGTTCAACCACGTAGGGCATGTTTACGCTCTGAGCCTTGTCGGCGATTATTTCCTTGGCCTGCTTTTTGGTGGCAACGAAGAGTATCTTCTTGCCGCCTTTGGCAACGCTGCGGAGAGCTGCGGCAGCTTCGTCGAGCTTGGCAGCTGTCTTATAGAGGTCGATGATGTGGATACCGTTGCGCTCCATGAAGATGTAGGGCGCCATAGCAGGATTCCATTTTCTTTTCATGTGGCCGAAATGGCAGCCTGCTTCGAGGAGTTGGTCAAATGTAGGAGTTGACATTTTTTTTGTAAGGTTGTTTACGTTCTTTTGAAAATACAATCAGGGAGTAGGGAACGTGTCCATCTCGATGATTTAGATACTAAACACAGACTTCCGGAGGTGTGCCGGATCCGGCTCATGCGGCCGGCAGGAACGGAAGCGAAAAAATATTAACGTTTCGAGAACTGGAAGCGCTTGCGTGCTTTCGGACGTCCCGGTTTCTTACGCTCGACAGCGCGGGGGTCGCGGGTCATGAAGCCCTGGGCGCGGAGAGCAGCCTTGTCGTCGGGGTTGATTTTGACGAGAGCGCGGGCGATGGCGAGGCGAAGAGCTTCGGCCTGGCCTTTGTAGCCGCCGCCGTTGAGGTTTACGTGGATGTCGTACTTTTCGGCTGCATCCAGAGTGTTGAGGGGCTGCTTAACAATATATTGGAGGATTGACGAAGGGAAGTATACGTCAAGAGCCCGCTTGTTGATAGTGATCTCGCCTTTGCCTTCTTTGAGAATTACGCGGGCTACGGCTGCTTTACGGCGGCCTACTGCATTAACTGATTCCATTCTTCAATTATTTTATTTTTTTAATATCGACAACAACAGGATTCTGAGCAGCGTGGGGGTGCTCTGCGCCGTTATACACATGCATGTTTTCAATCAGACGACGGCCGAGGCGGTTTTTGGGGAGCATGCCCTTGACAACCTTGATGAAAAGGGGATGGTAGCCGGGTTTGATGTGCTTGTTCTCCGATTTCTTCATGAGGGTCTCGGGCGAGAAGAAGCGCTGGCCGCCGGGATATCCGGTGAAGCGGATGTATTCGCGGTCGGTCCATTTTTTGCCGGTGAGGCGGACTTTGTCGGCGTTGATGACAATAACGTTGTCGCCGCATTCTACATTAGGCGAGAATGAGGGTTTGTTTTTACCGCGCAGAATCAGGGCGATTACCGCGCAGAGACGGCCGAGTACCTGATCGGTCGCATCGATTACCACCCACTTGCGGTCAACTGTCTGAGCGTTGGGAGTGAGGGTTTTGTAGCTTAAAGTATCCACGTTAGATGTTTAATTAATAGATAGTTACTGTTGACGGCTCAATGCTTCGGCTCGGCCAAAAGCCCCGGCACCTTGCAGTCGGAAAATATTAATTGGACATAATCGGACTGCAAAGGTAGTAATTTTCAATGGAATAAACAAACTTTTTCAGGTAAACTTTGAAAGGCGGCAACGGCAGAGTTTGGTGCAGAGTCGGCTACAGGTATTTTCTGTCGACCTCAGCCGGCAGGTGGTCGGCGTAACGATGCCTTAAGCGGAGGTTGACCTCGGGGACTTCTATGTCGGCGCAGAGGTCGTCGGCCGCCGAAACGAGCACCGGTTCGATTTCAAGATCGTTGAGATAATAAGCGGGGATGGCCGAGTATCCGAGAATGGCACCTATGATGTTGCCGGCGATAGCGCCGGTAGAGTCGCTGTCGCCGTCGTGGTTTACCGCGCAAGCAATGCAATTCTCAAAATTGCCGATATGGCGCATGACAGCGAATATGGCTATGGCTATGGCTTCGTCGCCGGTCCATCCTTCGCCGAGCTGCCGTATTGCTTCTTTTTCATCCACGTCGCTTTTGGCAAGCTCAAGAGCCATGCGTATCATGGAGTCGAATTTTTTCAGTTCACTGTTATGGCCGGGGAAATATTCCTTCATCATTATCAGTCCGCCGGTAACGATGAAGATGAACTGCCCGCGGTCTACCGTCTCGCTTTCAATACAGTTCATGACTGTTGTAGCGAGCAGAGCCGAGGCAAAAGTGCTTGCTATGTGTTTATGGGTGATTTCCGCCGCAAGGCCCGCGAGACGGGCGGCGTCGGCATAATTATATAGGTTGTGGTGTACAGCGCCGAAGATTCCTATCGGAGCAACGCGCATCACGCCTCCGCAGCCCTTCGAATTGTTTTCCACGCTGAATCCATTGGCGATGTTTTCGAGTGCGCCCATGCAGGTGTGTCCTGGAGCGCGTCGTGCCCATAGCTCTCTGAGGCAGCTCATCCAGCTCGAGGGCAGAGCGGCAGGCTTTTCTGTCTGGGTGCGGTACCAGTTGCCATACGCTTTCTCGATATACGGCAGAATGCCGGTTATTTTTCCGGAGTTGGTGCCGATTACACCGTTCATCAGTCCTTCGAGAGTGAAGAGGGTCATCTGCGTGTCGTCGGAGAATTGCGCCACGCCGTTGTGGAGCGCGTAGCGTGTAATGCCTTTTTCCCCGAATTCCCTGCGTATCGCGGAGAGGGTCATGAATTCCACCTCGTAGCCGAGTGCGTCGCCCACAGCGCCGCCCACGATAGAGCCGCGGCATTTATCCTGTAGTTTTTCGTGTTTCATATTCCGTAGTCAGTTGTAAAGATATTGTCGGCGGCACACGACATCGACCGCTGGGTGCGGTAGTCGGAGCGGCCCACGGATATGAGCCACGTGGAGGGGCCGTTCTGGGCTATCGAGTAGTATTCCCACACGGGTTTTTTGCGGCTTCCCACGTTGAATTCGGCGTTGTAATAAACGCTGCCGCCGAAGTTTTTGCTCTCGTATTTGGTGGCCTTTGTGCGCTCTTTTTCAATGGCTTTGATGAAATCTGAAGCGTATTTGTTGCTTTTGATAACGAAGATTTTCTGGTAGCCGGTGAGTTTGCCGTTGGAGCGGCTTTCGGATACGCTGGCGCTTACGACTATGTTGTTGTTGCCGGCAGCTTTCTCTATCTGTTTCACAACGCTGGCTATGGCAGTCTGGCTCAGAACGGCCGGAGCCGTGAGCAGGAAGAATATCGACGCGAGTATGATTTTAAGGGGGTTCATGGCGGTGGGGAATTATTGGAGTGAAATATTGTTGGCTTCGAGCACGGCCCGCACGGCGGGATTATTGAGGTCGATTTCGTCGCTCAGACTTGGGCGGCCGGCGCTTAAGGCGGAGTTCTGGCTGGCGCTGAAAGATTCTTCGGCCATACGCATCATTTCCTGCAGGCGCAGTGTTTCGGTGTGGACGATTTCGGGGTCGGTGATTTTATGGCCGTTGATATAGACGTAGTTGATTTCAGTGGTTTCCGCTACCGTGGAGGGAAGGGAGAATCCTATGGCGAAGAGGATTGCCACGCAGGCGGCGGCAGCAATCCATTGCCACAGCCTAAGCGGCGGCAGAGCCACCCGCGGCTTTTCTCCGGCGGCGAGAGCCGGAACGGCCGTATCGTCGAGTCCGGCACGGTACCACGCAAACATGGGGCGCAGCGCCTCGAGGTCGTCGGGCAACTTCTCGCCTGCGGTGGCGAAGAAGCCGTAAAGCTCCTTCTCCTCGGCGAGGGTTGTTGAGGCGTCCATGAAGCGGTCGACCAACAGTCGGATATGAGATATTTCTTTGCTGTTCATAGTTCTGAAAATTGTTTTCGTATAGTATGTCGGGCGCGTGAGAGCGCCACTCTTACGGCATTCGGGTTGGTGCAGAGTATGGCGGCTATGTCGGCGATTTCGAGTCCGTCGATGTGACGCATTTTCAGCACCGCCTGTTGCACGGAGGGGAGGCTGCCGATGAGCGACAGCGCACGCGATTCATCTTCGGAGCTGATAAGCTTCTGGTCGGGCGGGGGCGAGGCGTCGGTCACGTCTATGTCGCCGAGCTGGCAGGTGCGTCCTGCCGATGCGCGTTTGAGAAGGTCGATGGCGCGGTTGCGGGCGATCACCATTGCGAGCGCCTCGACGGAGTTGTAGGAGCCGAGTCTGTCGCGTATGGTCCACA
>UROS01000180.1 GCA_900549445.1 uncultured Porphyromonadaceae bacterium
GCATAAGGGCGAGCACTGGATCCTCGTAACCGACGCCCCGTATTTCTATATAGCCCTGACCACCATGATTTTAGGCACGCAGCTTTTCCTTACCGGGTTCGTGGGCGAACTCGTGGTCAGAAACTCGCAGGGCCGCAACCACTACGAAATAAAAGAAGAATTCTGATGAACAAAATCAACGCATATCCCGAATTTTACGCTCTGAGCGAAGAGCGCTATTCTTGCCGCAGCTACAGCGATGCCGAAGTGTCGGCCGACATGATTGTGGCCGTGATGGATGCCGTAAGGCTCGCCCCCTCCGCGTGCAACCGCCAGCCCTGGAAATTCCTCGTGGCAGGCTCTCCCGAACTGCGCGACGCCGCATGCCGGAGCTACGGTCGCGACTGGATCCGCACCGCCCCCGAAATCATCGTGGCCTGCGGACTCCACGACGAAGCATGGCACCGTCCCTGCGACGGCAAGGATCATACCGACGTGGATCTCGCCATCGCCATCGAGCATCTATGCCTTACGGCTTCGTCGCTCGGACTTGCCACCTGCTGGGTGTGCAATTTCGACCCTCAGGTAATCCGCGCTGCATTCGGACTCCCCGAAAGTGTCGAGCCGGTTGCCCTTATTCCGATAGGCTACCCGGTTCAGGGAGCTGAAGCCCCCTCAAAGAAGCGCAAAGCAATCGACGAGATTCTGAAATGGGGAAAATTCTGAACATAGCGGCCATTTTTGCGGCAGGTGTGCTTGTGCAGGCTTGCAACACCTCCGGTTGCACCGAGAACCAGAACTCGCTCCCGCTGGCAGGATTCTACAGCATGGAGACCCGGCAGCAGATCAGCATCGACTCCCTCGGAATAGGCGGAGTAGGGCGCGACTCGCTTTTCTACGGGCCGCCCGACAGACTGTCGCAGGCATATCTCCCTTTCCGCTCGCAGTTCGACGAGACGGCCTACTATTTCCGCTACATGCAGAAGGCGCTCGACTTCCCGGAAATTGTCGACACCGTCAGGTTCACCTACACCTCGCAGCCCTATTTCGCCTCGGAAGAGTGCGGCGCAATGTACCGCTACACCATCCGCAAGGTCGATTATACCACGCATCTCATAGACTCCGTCGGAATCGTCGACTCTGTCATAACCAATTCCGAGTTGGAGCGTATACGCATATATTTCCACACCGGTCTCCCCGACGATGAGGAAACCTACAGCACACCGGGAAAGGAGGCGAAGCCATGAAGCGGTTTTTAGTCATCACTGCCGCGCTGCTCGTGCTCTGCCTCTCGGTGGCGGCCCAGCGCCGCGTCACTCCTGTCCGTCCCGTTGAACCGGGCACGAAACCCGTCGAAGAAACGGTCATCGACCGCTCGCGCCTGGCGGAGAAGCACGATGCTAACGGCAACATAATTCTCGTCGACACCGTAACCGGCAAGGAATTCATCGACTCAACCGCCATCGTGCCTTCCACGAAGATGATATACCCGCTGCTCCACGCCGCCACCTTCGGCCTGAACGTCTGGGATCCTCTCATGCACCTCTTCGGTCAGAAATACGGTCTCGCCGACGTCTGGGCGGAAATAAGCCTTCACAACCGCTACAAACCGGTGGTGGAATTAGGCATGGGAATGATCGACGACACCCCCTCGGGAAGCAACTATACCTTCAAGGTGTCGGCGGCTCCTTACATGAAGATCGGCATCAACTACAATTTTCTCTACAATTCCAATCCCGATTACCAGCTGTATGCCGGACTGCGCTACGGATTCACGTCGTTCAAGTGGAAAGCGGAGAACGTAACTGTCACCGACCAGTACTGGGACGAGGTAACGCACCTTACCATCGACCCTGGCAAACGCATATCCGCCGGATACCTCGAATTTCTCATCGGCATTAAAGTGAAAATATGGAAAGCCTTTTCAATGGGCTGGGCCATACGGTACCACACTCTCATGCACGAGACCAAGACCCCGTTCGGCGAATCGATGTATATTCCCGGCTATGGCAAACGCAATGGCGCCCTTACCGGAAGCCTCTCAATAATGTATACGATTCCTCTAAACAAAACCGCGCCTCCGCAGGTTGATACTTTAGACAATACAAACGACTGAAGTATGAGGAAAATCGTAATTATCGGTGCCACGTCGGGAATTGGTCTGCGCGTGGCCGAAGATTTCGCCCGCATGGGATGGGCTGTCGGCGCCGCTGGGCGCAACACAGAGGCGCTCAGGGCTCTCGAAGAAAAGTTTCCCGACAACGTGGTCACCGAGCGCATCGACGTTACAGAACCCGGTGCCGTGAAGCGCTTTTTCGAACTTATAGGAAAGAACGCCGGCATGGACGTGATGCTGTTCTGCAGCGGCGTGGGCTACGAGAACGAAGCCCTCGACCTCGGGCGTGAAATGCGCACGGTGCAGGTCGACGTGGTCGGCTTCACACGCATAGTCAGCGCCGCGTTCCGCTATTTCCGCGACCTTGACCGCGCCGACGGCACTAAGGGCGGCCAGATTGCTGCCATAACCTCCGTCGCCTCAACCCGCGGAATCGCCCAGATGGCATCCTACAGCGCCTCCAAGCGGTTCCAGCGTACATATCTCGAAGCTCTCGAACAGCTCTCGCGCCGTCAGGACACCGGAATTGACTTCACCGAAATCCGCCCCGGATGGACGCGCACGCCGCTGCTCAACCCGGAGCGCATCTACCCCCTCACCCTGGATCCCGAATATGTGGCCGCAATGACCGAGGCCGCCATCCTCAAGCGCAAGCGCGTCGCCACAATCGACTGGCGCTGGAAAGCAATCTGCGCCGTATGGCAGCTCATTCCCCGTTCGCTGTGGGTCAACGCAAAAATCGAGATTTCAGAGCCGGTGCCCCCCGACCCCCTCAACCCGGCCTCGGAAATCGTAAAATAAACCATAAACCATAGACTATTTGTGATTGAGAGAATAGTGATTATTGACCGTGTCGACCCAGTGTCGTTCTACGGTGTCAACAACAGCAACATGCAGCTTATCCGCAACCTCTTCCCAAAACTCAGAATGGCGGCGAGAGGATCCGTGATAAAGGTGATCGGCGACGACCATGAGACCGCCGAATTCGAAAAACGCATCAAGGAACTCGAGGATTACTGCGTGAAATACAACTCACTCAACGAGGAGGTGATTCTCGCCATCGTGAAAGGCAACGAGCCCGCACGTCCCCGCCACGACGACGTCATTATCTACGGCGTAAGCGGAAAACCCATATCCCCGCGCAACGAAAACCAGAGCCTGCTGGTGAAAGCGTTCCACGAAAACGACCTCACCTTCGCGCTCGGACCCGCGGGAACCGGAAAAACCTACATAGCGATCGCTCTCGCCGTGCAGGCGCTCAAAAACAAGGAGGTGAGAAAGATTATCCTCTCGCGCCCGGCCGTGGAAGCCGGCGAAAAGCTCGGTTTTCTCCCCGGCGACATGAAGGATAAGATCGACCCGTACCTCCAGCCCCTCTACGATGCCCTTGAGGACATGATTCCCGCCGTAAAACTCAAGGAGTACATGGAGGCGAATGTTATTCAGATTGCTCCCCTCGCCTTCATGCGCGGCCGTACTCTCAACGACGCCGTCATTGTGCTCGACGAGGCGCAGAACACAACTGTCCACCAGATAAAGATGTTCCTCACCCGTCTCGGCATGAACGCAAAGATGATAATCACCGGCGACGCCACTCAGATCGACCTTCCGCGCTCCACCGTATCGGGTCTCATACAGGCGCTCAAAGTGCTGCGCGACGTTCCCGGAATCGGCCGCATCGAGTTCGGAAGGAAAGACATCGTGCGCCACGCCCTTGTGCAGCGCATCGTGGAAGCCTACGAGCACTTCGACGTCGAAAACGCCAAAGCAAAAGAAGAATCAAATTAGCTAAAGCAGCTACCTCAGCTATAGCAGCCCCGGAGTTAACGAATGTTAACTCCGGGGCTTTGTCAATTGAATCGCGCCGTTTGTCAGATTTGGCGCCGCAGGGGCTTTCGCGGCTTTAAACCTTTGCCTAACTTTGTGGTCAGATTATCGTGTTCAACCCCCGGCGGGATCTTAGGTTCGCAGATCCCGGATTATGAGAATAAAAGTTATGAGACATTTCCCACAGAGAATCCTATTGGTTTTTGCCGCGATGCTGACTGCCGCCGTGGTGGTGGCGGTCAACATCACCGGATACGTGAAAGACAAGACCGGCGAGCCGCTGATCGAAGCGGCCGTGAAGCTCGTCAAGGAAAAAGACAGCGCTTTCGTGGCCGGTACAACTGCCGGACTCGACGGCAAATTCACCCTTAAGGGCGTAAAGGCCGGCAAATACGTGCTCGAGACCTCCTACGTAGGCTACTCCACCGTCAAGACCCCGGTCACCGTAGCAAAATCAGCCGTCGACCTTGGTACAATCGAGCTGAACGAAGCCTCCAACGTACTGAAGGAGGTGAGTGTAGTTGCGGTCAAAACTCCCATCAAGGTGAAGGAAGACACTGTTGAATACAACGCCGACTCATACCGCACGCAGCCCAACGCCGTGGTCGAGGATCTGCTCAAGCGCCTCCCGGGTGTGGAGGTCGACTCCGATGGCAAGATTACGGCCAACGGCAAGAGCGTGACCAAAATCCTTATCGACGGCAAGGAATTCTTTGCCGACGACCCCAAGGTGGCTTCCAAAAATCTCCCCGTCAGCA
>UROS01000181.1 GCA_900549445.1 uncultured Porphyromonadaceae bacterium
AATTAAAATAGTTTAAACTGAATTGATTAATTTATGAGCTATTTATAAAAAAATTGTGAAAAATTATAATCTTAATTACGAGTTTTTGCTTTCTCAAAGGATATCAGCCCATTTTTAACTATTGTATTTTATATCGCACCCTTTATACGAAATAATATGGAGAATCGCATTGCGGTGATTTCAGCGCAATGTCGGTATCAGTTTAATGTTAGGGGCATCTGTGCGGGAGCCTGAGTGTCAGGCGTTTTTGTCGCCGTATTCCTCCAGGTATGCCTCGCAGGCCTGGCAGAGTTCGTCGTACCATTCCTTGCCGAAATAATCGGTGAGAGGGCCGCGGAGAAACTGGTATAGCCTGATGCCGAGGCGCTTGCCGTTCTGCTCTGCGCTCCGGCAGATTTTCCAGCGGTGGTAATTTACGGCGGTGAAGGTGGGATACTTTGTGAGGCGTACCGGATAGAGCGCGCAGGAGGCCGGTTTGCGGAAGCCGCCGGTGCGCCCTTCGTTGCAGGCTTTTTCCACGGCGCACATACATACGCCGCCGGGTGCGTAGCAGGTGTAGATGCAGTTCTGACCGTCGACTATCTGCGTCACGAGGTCGCCGTCGGGGTCAGTGTAACTCGTGCCCTCCTCCCTGATTTTTTCTACGGCGCGGGGCAGGAGATCCTTCTCGATTTCGGGAAGGATGGCGTTGAGTTTGTCGCGCTCCTCTTCTGTTATCGGCGCTCCGGCATCGCCGTCGATGCAGCATTGTCCGAGACACTGCGAGATGTCGCAGCAGAAAAACTGTTCGGCGAGGTCGAGCGACACGAGTGTATCTTTTATCTGTAGCATTATCGTTTCTTCGGTTTCTTCCATTGTTATTTTCCTGAGTAAGCGGTGGTTACTGCCACGAGCCGGTCGTAGCGGCCACCCGGCGGACGATAGTATACCTTAACGGTATATTCGTTGACCGTCTGATAGAAGTCTCCCTCCACCGGGCCGGTAGAACCCTGCTCCGATCCGGAGGGCACGGCGAGATACTGATAGTTGTAGGCGCCCTGTTTCAGGAGCACCGATGCCTCGTAGGCACCCGAGGCGCGGTTGTAGACCATACGCGAAGCCGGATCAAAACGCCGGCCGGTGAAATCGCCGTCGAGGAATATGTCGGAGCCGCTGATTTCGGGCATCTCGAGCCGGAAGTGGGTGAGCACGTAGTCAGCTTCGGTGTCGGAATCGGCTGAGTCATACTCGCGCACGAAGAAGCGTCCGTGTTGCGTCTGGTCGTAGAGATACTGCGAGCCGCGGCGCGGGATATCGGTATAAAGCCTCATGTTGTAGACCGGATTTGCGAACATTACCTCTTCGACGCCCATTCCGGGGAATCGGGTTGACGACGTTTCGAAGCGCCGGTATTCGTTGCCGGCGCTGAAAATGAGCGGGCGCAGATGTTCGAAATAAAGCTTTTCGCCTGCCACTCGCATTGGCTGTGAAATCACGACTTCGTTGTCGCGGCGTCCGTTCTGGCTGACCACAATTTTCAGGTCGTTGTATGGGTCGCGGAGGTGCGTCTGACGGGTGTCGACCGTCACGTTCACCTGCTGGTGGGTGGCATTGGTGTCGATGTCGGTGCGTGAAGTGACTTCGGCTCCGGCGCGCATGGAGAAGTCGCATACGCTCAGCCGGGCTTCGAGAAGGGTTTCATCCGGGTCATCCTCGGGATATACCCTGACAATATAGTTGCCCGAGGCGGTGAATCTCACCTGCTCGTTGGGGAGTGTGATGCGGTAATGGACGTAGTGTACGAGAGTGGCCTGCGAGTAGCTGAAATCTTCGACCTCACCCATGTTGAAACCGTCGAGAAATTCCGAATCCACGAGTCCCTCGGGACGCCAGAGCGCATCGCAGTGTATGAGTTCGTAGCGCAGGTAGCTTCGATCCTCCGAAAGTTCGTCGAAGGAAATTACTATGCGGTCCTGCGGATTGTCGAGTGCAATGACGGGAGGAGCAAACGGATTGTCGGCCACCTCGACCTTGAGGGAGCGCAGCCTTTCAGCCTGCAGCGGTGCCGCGGTGAGAAGGAAAGCGAGGAGAGCAAAGAGGATTCTCACGATTCGGGGGTAAGGCGGTTGTGGAGGATGGTTATTGCATCGATTATGAGGTCGATGCAGGGTTTGGCGCCGGGCTTTTTGAGCTCGCGGCAGATCATCGATCCGTTTATGGCGGCGAATTTCTCGCTGTCGGTGCGGACAATGCCATAGAGCGCGGGCTTTCCGGCGGCCCCGGTGTAGGATGTCATGCCGGTAATCATCGCCATGCCCGACACGGCTCCGCATACTTCGCGCATGCCGCCTATGCCGGTGCCGAAACCGGCTGCCACGGGAGCGAGGCTGTCGGCGTCGAGGGGGGTAATGTCGTCGAATACCATAATCACGCACTGGGCGCAGTTATAACCGTCTTTGCGCAGCTGGCGCGCACGGTCTATACGTTTTTCAAGAGTTACCATATTTGCTGTTGTTTTTACCATTCAATCGGGGTCTGTCCGTGCGCCACGAGGTATTCATTCGCCTTCGAGAAGGGGCGGCTGCCGAAAAATCCCCGCGACGCGCTCAGCGGCGACGGATGGGGAGAGGTTATTATGCAATGGCGCGAGCGGTCGATGAAGGCGCCCTTGCGGGCGGCATATGATCCCCAGAGTATGAACACGAGGTTCTTGCGGTCGTTGGCGAGCCGCATGATCACCTCGTCGGTAAACTCCTCCCAGCCGCGGCCGTTGTGGGAGGTGGGACGGTGCGCCTCCACAGTGAGGGTGGAGTTGAGCATGAGCACACCCTGGCGCGCCCAACGGGAGAGGTCGCCGTCGACAGGCATCGGGCAGCCGGTGTCGTCGTGCAGCTCGCGGAAAATATTCACGAGCGAGCGCGGCAGCGGCGTGCCGGAGTTGACCGAGAAGGAAAGTCCGTTGGCCTGCCCGACGTCGTGGTAGGGATCCTGCCCGAGAATCACCACCTTGACTTTGTCGAACGGACAGGCGTCGAACGCCGCGAAGATTTTTGAGGCGGGCGGGAAGCACTGGTGGGTGCGGTATTCCTGCCTTACGAAGTCGGTCAGCGCCTTGAAATAAGGTTTGTCCCATTCGGCGGCGAGCGCCTCGCGCCACGCAGGGTCGATTCTTACATTCATATTTTCGCGATTAATGTTGCAAAAGTACGAAAAAAAACGTAAATTTGCGCCACGAAAAGCGTTCCCGTAGTTCAATGGATAGAATATTGGATTCCGGTTCCAACGATTAGGGTTCGACTCCCTACGGGAATACAAAGCGAAAACGCAGCTGATTGACCGGCAATCAGCTGCGTTTTATGGTTTCAGAGAACTATGGATAAAGAAGTGATACGCAACAGGATGTCGGGCTGCCTTTACGGGCATGCTACCGGCGATGCTCTTGGCCTCGGAAGCGAGTTTATGAGCAAGGAGGAAGTTCTTAAGAACTATCCCGACGGTTTACAGCGCTATGAGCAGATAATTCAGGATGCTCACCGGCGCCGCTGGAAAAAAGGGGCGTGGACGGATGATACAGACATGATGCTGTGCATTATGGATGCATTTGAGGATGGTAAATTCAATATCAGCCAGGTTGCCCGGAACTTTAAAAATTGGTCTGACGGAGATCCAATGGGTATAGGCGGACATACATTCAAGGTGCTGAGCACGGGTGATTATATCGAGCATCCTGAGAGGTGTTCAAAGCGATGGTGGGAATTGTCACGACACAAAAGTGCGGCTAACGGAGCCTTAATGAGGACATCGGTTGTGGGACTCGCTGAGAATGACGTGGTCGGGCAGACTGAGGCTATATGCAGGCTGACCCATTATGATCCGCGTTGTATAGGATCGTGCGTAATAGCCACCTCTATAATCCATAATTTAGTGTGGTGCGATAAGTTGTTGTCATACAATGAAATAATGGAGATTGCGCGGAGGTATGACGAAAGGATACCCGAGTGGGTGGAAGTGGCTTATAACGGTCGGGACATATCTCGGCTTGACCTTGACGAGCGCAATTCCGTGGGCTATACTCTTCGTACACTTTCGGCCGCATTATGGTGCTATTGGCACGCTTCATCGTTCGAAGATGGGCTGTTGTCCGTTGTAAACGAGGGGGGAGACGCTGATACCAACGGGGCGGTTGCGGGTGCCATACTCGGAGCAAAGTTCGGTTGCCGGGCAATCCCGTCGTATTACATCGAAAATCTGAATGACCGGACGAAGTATCATTGCATGGTAACTTCATTTATCAATAAAATAAATTTGGATTGAAGGGGAGAGTTTTGAAACTATCGTTGAGGTGCGGCCCCGGGGCACTATCTGCGGCTCTGCGGCTCGCCTCGAGGGGGGAGGGGACGGCCTGTCCGACAGCTGCGCTTCGCCTTCGCGATGAACCTTATGAAAAATGCTTTTTCGCGGTGGACGTGAAGAATCACGTCCGTACGCTGATTTTCAGCGACTTAGGCGACAAAGGAGATACTGGGAAATGTTTTTTTGCGGCGGACGTGAGAATCTCGTCCCAATGCAGTTTTGCCCATTTTTATTTTGCTATTGTGTGGCAAAATGCTTGTACCCAGCGGGTTGTAGGGGCGCTATAATTAGCGCCCGCAGAATCAAAAGCATATTCCACTCGAAA
>UROS01000182.1 GCA_900549445.1 uncultured Porphyromonadaceae bacterium
CGCATACTACGGCCTCCCGCCGCTCGACCACAGCGGCTGCGTCTTCGACGATTAAGAGAACCGTGCGGCCGCCTACGGTTCTTTCAATAAAAACTACGGATAGCGGATTGAATGAATCCGAAGGTAATATACCCGTTAAACAATGCGCTGATAATCTGCGTATTGTACGGACGTGATTCTTCACGTCCACCGAGAAAACACGTGTGAATGCATTCGTTTTTTCTGTAAAAATGTTTATTCATCGTGGGCATGAAGAATCACGCCCTTACGCTGATACTTAATCTGTTATATATGTTAAGCGACAACAGTATAAGCGGGAAAGACTTTTGATTCAGCAGGTGCCGGGCATAGTTTATCCATATTCAAATGTGGTTTTATTCCAGCATCTTATTTTTCCGGCACTTGCACTGGAATTTGTGCTTGAACCAAAAAAGACGTAACTTTGCATTCTTGAAACAATCTCTTGTATGGATTTCAAACTGAAAGCAACAGCGGAAGGCACCAATGCCCGCGCCGGTGAGATAACCACAGACCACGGTGTGATTCCCACCCCGATTTTCATGCCCGTCGGGACTGTCGGCTCCGTTAAGGCGGTTCACCAGCGCGAATTGCGCGACGATATAGACGCCAGGATCATTCTCGGCAACACGTACCATCTCTATCTCCGTCCCGGTCTCGACATACTGCGCCGGGCCGGCGGACTGCATAAATTCATCGGCTGGGAGCGCCCGACTCTCACCGACAGCGGCGGCTTCCAGGTGTTTTCGCTCTCCTCTCAGCGCAAACTTAAAGAGGAGGGTGCATATTTCCGTTCTCATATCGACGGTTCGAAGCATCTCTTCACGCCGGAAGGAGTTGTCGACATCGAGCGTGTAATCGGCGCCGACATCATGATGGCGCTCGACGAGTGTCCGCCAGGGACGGCCGACTACAACTACGCTAAAAAATCGCTCGGTCTCACCCACCGGTGGCTCCAGCGCGGCTGGAAGCGCTATAGGGAAACCGAAGGCCTGTATGGCTACTCGCAGGCTTATTTCCCGATAGTGCAGGGTGTTGTCTATCCCGATTTGCGCAGAGAGTCGGCAAAGTTCGTGGCCGATTTGGGCGCCGACGGCAATGCGATAGGCGGTCTCGCCGTGGGTGAACCTGTTGAGAAGATGTATGAGATGATCGAGGTCGTCAACGAGATCCTTCCTGCCGACAAACCGCGCTACCTGATGGGGGTTGGTACTCCCGCCAACATCCTTGAGGCCATTGACCGCGGCGTTGACATGATGGACTGCGTGATGCCTACCCGAAATGGCCGCAACGGCATGCTATTCACCTCCGAGGGTATAATGAACATGCGCAACAAAAAGTGGGCCGACGATTTTTCTCCCATTCAGGAAAACGGGCCGAGCTACGTGGATACCGCCTATTCAAAGGCATATCTGCGCCACCTCTTTGTGGCGAACGAACTGCTCGCCCTCCAGATTGCGTCGATCCACAATCTCGCATTCTATCTCTGGCTCGTAGGCGAGGCGCGACGCCATATAATCGAAGGCGATTTCGCCACCTGGAAACCTGCAATGCTCGAGCGTGTCACCCGCCGTCTGTAAAAACCGACTTTCCCATGAAACCTTTCAAGATTCTCGACGGCTACATAATCCGCAAATTTCTCGGCACCTACATTTTCGCCATAATCCTGATTCTGGCGATTACAATAATGTTTGATGTCAACGAGAAACTCGACTCATTCCTCAAGGCTCCGCTCAAAGCTACTATTTTCGACTACTTCGTAAATTTCCTCCCTTATTTCGCCAACCAGTTCAGCCCGCTCTTCACGTTTATTGCGGTGATTTTCTTTACCTCCAAGCTTGCCGACAACTCCGAGATTATCGCCATGCTGTCCACCGGTATGAGCTACCGTCGCTTCATGAGGCCTTACCTCGTGAGCGCGGCCATAATCGCCGCGGCCACCTACGTGCTCAGCGCCTACGTGATTCCTCCCGCCAACGTGAAGCGCATAGAGTATACCAACACCTATGTGAAAAACAAGCGTGTGGATTACGGATCCAACATCCAGCTGCAGGTGGCGAAAGGTGAGATCGCCTACATGAGCCGCTACGACAATACTCAGAAGACAGGCTACAAGTTCTCGCTCGAGTCGTTCAAGGATAAGAAACTCGTATCGCGCCTGACAGCCCAGACTATCCGCTGGGACACTCTCTACAACTGGCAGGTGCGCGATTACATGATTCGTGATTTCAACGGTACCCGCGAGACCATCCGCCGGGGCACCCGTCTTGATACAGTCATTCCCATCGAGCCTCGCGATTTCCTTATTTCGAAAAACGACCACGAGACAATGACATCCCCCGACCTGCGCGACTACATTGAACGGCAGAAGCAGCGAGGCGTGGCCAATATAAAGTCGTTTGAAATCGAGAACCACCGGCGCTACGCCATGACCGCCGCGGCGTTTATTCTTACGATTATAGGCATGTCGCTGTCGTCGCGCAAAATCAAGGGCGGTATGGGGGTGAACATAGGTATCGGTCTGGTGCTCAGCTTCTCATACATTCTTTTTATGACGGTTACGTCGACCTTCGCTGTATCGGGTTATACCTCCCCTATGGTGGCGATGTGGATTCCAAACATCCTCTATACCATCATTGCGGTAGTACTCTACTACAAGGCAAGTCATCAGTAAATCCCGAAAACAATCAGGCGTTCTCATCGGTTATATTTCTGTACGGGCGGCGGTTACTGCCCGCTGTAATATGACTTTATTATGAGAGCCTATGAAAAAGTTTTTTGGATTTCTGACGATGATTGCACTCTTTGCAATCTTAGCGGGATGCAGCCCGTATTCGCTGGTTAACTCCGACGTTTACAATGGTGCTAATCTCCGCAGTTTCACCACGTTCCGCATTGTAACCCCGCAGGAAGGCAAACTGCCTCCCGGAATGACTATGGTGACGTACTACAACATTGCTGCTGCCGTGCGCGAGCAGATGGTGGAGCGCGGGTATACCGAGGATCCCGAGTCTCCGCTGTTGATTAATCTCGGTCTGACCGTGAAGAAGGAAATCGCAACCGAACCTGCCATTCCTCCGGGTGCTTATCCTTACGGTGGCCCGTATTACAACGGTATCGGCCCATGGTTCATGTATCCCCGCGGATATTACTGGCCTGATTATTATAACTATTATTCCAACGCTCAGCTTATCACCGGAATTTACCGCGAAGGTGTGCTGACCATGGATATGGTGGATATAGCCGACAAGGTTGCCGTTTATTCTTCGTCGGTGGCCACGATTCTCGACAATGGCGACACGCAGTTCCGCAACCTCGAGGGTATAGCCGAGGCCGTAAAGACTCTTTTCTCGCAGTTCCCTGTAAAAGTGCTCCCTCAGTACCGAAACTGACCTGACTTTTGTATCTTTGCATTCAGATTCAATGCAAATGAAACGATTCATAATACCACTGCTTGCTGCCGTTGCCGTTTTTACGGCAACGGCGCAGATCTGGAGTCCCGACTCGCTTTGCCGGGGCTTCGAGTCGCGCCGTGTAAAGATGGCCGATGACTATTCCGGCCCGATAGTGTCGACTATCATACGCAAACTCGCTCCCGGAGAGAACGTGCGTCGCGGAGTGCTCTACGTCCACGGTTTCAACGATTATTTCTTCCAGTCGGAAATGGGAGAGGAGTTTGTAAGCCACGGCTACGATTTCTATGCGGTCGACCTGCGCAAGTACGGCCGGTCTCTCCTCCCCGGACAGAAGCGTTACCAATGCCGGAGCATATCTGAGTATTTCCCCGACATAGACTCTGCGCTCGTGGATATGGGCCGCAACGGCATTTCCGAGATTGTGCTCATGGGGCATTCAACAGGCGGTCTCATCACCGCCTGCTACCTCAACAGCAACGAGCGCCCGCAGATAAAGGCGCTGATACTCAACAGCCCCTTTCTCGACTGGAATCTCGGCAGACTCGAAAAGGCGATTCCGTTGGTGTCGTGGTGGGGAAAGCTTTTCCCGAACACAAAAATAAGCCAGGGAAAATCTACCGCCTACGCCGAAAGTCTGCTCAAACGGCATCACGGCGAGTGGAGCTACGATACACGGCTTAAGCTCATACAGTCGCCAGATGTAGACGCCGGATGGGTGCGCGCCATAACCGAGGCGCAGCGTTCGCTCCGCGACGGCAAAGCCCGCATCTCTCAGCCGATTCTGCTGATGTATTCGGCTCAAAGCGTGGATTCAAGCGAATGGTCGCCCGAACATAATAGAGCCGACGGTGTGCTCGACGTGAGGGATATAAAACGTTTCGGCATGGAACTCGGGCCGCACGTCACGTTGCTGAAAGTCCCCGGCGGTCTTCACGACCTCGTTTTGTCGGCTCCGGGAGTGAGGTATCCGCTCTACAACCACATTTTCAGCTGGCTGGGCAGGATTCCCTCGCTCAATCAGTCGGAAACAGAGTCGGTCTCAACGAAAGTGCGTGCCGCCTGAGAGCGGGCAATGTCGACCGACCGGCTCAGGCGCTCTTTCTCCATCGAAGCCACCATGAAATCGCGGCGGGTTTTCGCGCATTCGTAGACCGTGGCGAT
>UROS01000183.1 GCA_900549445.1 uncultured Porphyromonadaceae bacterium
CTTGATTATTGCTTAAATCGGAATTTTAGATTACATTTGCATTAATATTATAACTTAAATTTTTATAAACAGATGAAACTTTTTAAGATTTTCGGATGTGTGGCACTCTCGCTCTCACTCCTTTTCACTACCGGATGTTCATCTATGTCAAACACAGGTAAGGGCGCCCTTATCGGTGGCGGCGGCGGTGCAGGCGTAGGCGCAGGCCTCGGCGCACTCATCGGCGGAGGCAAAGGCGCAGGTATAGGCGCAGCCATCGGTGCTGCTGTCGGCGCAGGCGCAGGTGCTCTCATCGGCAAGAAGATGGACAAACAGCAGGCCGAACTCCAGGAGCAGCTCAAGCAGCAGGCTACCGTAGAGCAGACCACCGACCAGAACGGTCTGCAGGCCATCAAGGTCACCTTCAACGGCGGAATCCTCTTCCCCACCAACGGAACAACTCTCAGCGCCAACGCCAAGAACGATCTTACAGCGTTTGCCAACTCGCTCATCAGCAACCCCAACACCAACGTGCAGATCTACGGTTATACCGACGATACGGGCACGCTCCAGGTAAACCAGAGAGTATCGACCGGCCGTGCCGACGCTGTTCGCAACTATCTGCTCAACAGCGGAGTGCAGGCAAGCCGTCTGAGTGCCGAAGGTCTTCCTATGCAGGATTATGTAGCATCAAACGCTACTCCCGAAGGCCGCGCTCAGAACCGCCGCGTGGAAATCTACATCACTGCCGACAAGACTATGATCCAGCAGGCAGAAGCAGGCACACTGAAATAAGACATCTTATTTATCACCCTATAGCGTCCGAAACCCTCCGGTTCCGGACGCTTTTTTATTTCTCCGGCAAAGATAAAATGCAATAAACAAAAGACCACTGCGATAATGTAGCTTTTCTAATTCCGAAGATGAATTTTTGGCGCGGGAATTTTTATCATTTCAACCGACTTTTGCTATTGTTCCATCTAAATTCCGACCACAGTTTGACGCTAATCACCTGATTAGCAGTAGGGGCGCTATACTTAGCGCCCGCAATCGTATATGCATTCATATTGTATGTCGCTAAAAGCACGGTCTTCACGAGCTGCGTTATTATATTGATTATCAACTTTTTATTCTGTTTAAACATCCCTTTCATGTTCTCACCTCCTACTGTTCCTCCCGTACTCCTGTCCACAAAAATTTTCGCCTTGATTTGAAAAAAGCGACATTATCGCAATGTTTTCTGAACAATGCTGTATTATCTTTGCGAAAAAACAACACACATTATGAAAAGCACTACGAAAGAAACAAGCAGCCGCGTATCAGACCGCGCCTACCGTATTATCATCTCCGACGTTATCGACTCCATGACCGGATGCAAAATCGACCCCTTCACCTTCAAGCAGGTAGTGACTGCCGTGCGCCACTATCTCAAACCTGAGGGGAAACCGACCGGCCTGGGCAGAAAAGCAAAAGTGATATTCGACCGCCTGCTCCCCGACCTCGACCGCGCCATCCGCCGCTCCACTACCGCACGCGCTGCCGCAGCGCGCCGCAAGGAAACCGCGAAAAAAATCGCAGAACTGCAGACTGAAACAGAAACCGTATCAGCCTCTCTGACACAACAGGCCGCTGAATCGAAAACCGGACATCCCGACATTTGTGTAGCGACAGAAAGGGAACAGTGTAAAAATGCGGTTGTTAAAAACGCCGTAAAAGCCCCGGAGGGGCGATATAACTTAACCCATTGTGGAGCTGTGGGACAGACCGTCACCTCTCCTCACTCGAGGCGAGCCCCGGAGGGCGCGAGGCCTCTAAACCGGCGTTAGCCAATGCATGCGAATTTTATCATTTCAACCGGCGTTTACTATTAACCGCATTTAATTACAGACATCCGTTTGCGCTGTTCAGCCTCAATGGCTGTCACTTTTTTGTTGGCAGTTGGGCAGGCGTAAGAGTGAACGGAAGAGAAGATTCCGACTTCTGAACCGGAACGGAAGAGGGCGAAGAAGTGTTTGTTCCTGAAGGCGGGGCTATACGGTCTTTCCGGCAGCGTTTCGCCATTCGCTGGATGCGGGCCGCCGTGTCGGGATGGTCCGAAAACATCAGTTGGAGGGCACTGGGCTCCGATCCTGAACGCTGTTCCATATTCTCGAGTTTCTGAAATGCGGTGACCATTCCCCACGGATTCTTTCCGTGTTTTTTCAGAAAGTCGTAGCCGTAGTCGTCGGCCTGACTTTCCTGTTTTTTAGAGTAGGTGGCGCTCGAGAAAACTTCGCCGAGCTTCACGAGGTCGCTTTGCGATATGGCAGCCGCGGTTCCTCCGGCCGATGCCACGCCGTCAACAAGCGCACACGTGAGCAGTTTCTGCTTGAAAGCTTTTTTTGAATGTTTTTTCGCCACGTGTCCGATTTCATGACCGATTACACCGAGCAACTCATCATCGTTCATAATATCCATAAGTCCGGAGTAGACACGAACCGATCCGTCGGGACAAGCGAATGCATTGACATCCTTAGTAATGTAAACCTTGAAATTCAAAGGGGTTCCATTTACGTTGGTAAGTCCGGCGGTGACCTGATTCAGCCGGCGCGTATAAGGACTGTCGGGCGCCGCTACCTTATTCTGGGCATCCATCTGCTCAACTGACTGATGGGCGTAGGCTGCCATCTCAGCATCGCTCACCGACAACGCCTGGATACCTTCGGCGGCTGCTGTTACAGCACTGCCGAGATTGAACTGCGCGGAGACCTCACCCGCAGAAAGCAGAGCGGTAAGCCACGCTGCTACCATAATGTTCATTTTCATACGCAAATCTTCTTTCCTTAAATAACAACCGACGGCTCCGCGGGGTTGACAGAAACAAAAAAGCTGCGATTCAAAGCTAAATTGAATCGCAGCCTGATTGCTTAATCGGTTGGTGGGCGCTGAGGGATTCGAACCCCCGACCCTCTGCTTGTAAGGCAGACGCTCTGAACCAGCTGAGCTAAGCGCCCTTTCCCGTCGAAAGCGATGCAAAGGTACGACTGTTTTTTCAATCCGCCAAACTTTTCTGTAACTTTTTTCAATTAAATTTCACCCTTGCCTGAAATCCAGACAGATACAGATAAGCTATAAACAGCATTTTTGCCTGCCGGCTACAGTTCAACCGACTTTACGGCATTAATCAGGGCATCTTTGTCCTCCTCGAAAAACTTCATGAGATCGAAAATCTTCTCGCTGAATCCGGCGAGGCAGAAAACGTCTTTTTCCGGCAGTTGCATTGTGCCATAGCCGGCGAGATCGATGGAATACATCTTGCAGTCGGGATTGTAATTCCGTTTATAAGCATTGTAGGCGGCTGATGGCGATACACTTTTGCCGTTCCAGTCGGTGGCGATCCACGCCTGCATGTCGGACAGCAGGACAACGCGGTCGTAACGCTTCTTAGCCACATTGAAAATATCGGTGAAGTTGGTTCCGCCTCCGGCAAATCTCAGTTTGTCCTTTATGGTCATGAGGCTGTCGTCGGAATTTACCGGTTTGTACTGAGCATACTCGGAAAAAGTGATTATATCGCAATTGTTTGACTTGACGAGCACTGCCGAAAAGAGAGCCGCAATGTCGGCCACTCCTATCATCGAGCCCGAAACGTCGAGCGCAACGAGAGTCTTGCCCGGCAGTTTCGGCACGTTGGCACACGCCAGCTCGCAGGCGCGGCTTATCTGCCGCATCGCATCGCTGTCGATAGCCGACAGTTCACGGTAAGCGGTTGAAAAGCGGAACGGAAGAACGAGCGATTTACGGATGGCCTCGGGATTCAAGAGTGCAGCGAGAGCTTTTGATTTCAGTTCAGGGTCGGCCAGACTTATAATGTTGCGCAGATTGCGGAGCAGGGCGAAATATCCGAGTTTATTTTCGTCAAGGAGTCTGAGCCATACCTTCTTTTTTGCTTCGGCATCTGAGCCTACAGCCGACAGTTCGCTTTCCCAGGTGTCGGACGACCGCAGCTCGCCGTTTACAAGCTTAGTTATAGCGCCGTCGTTTATGGCGGTTTCTTTGGGATGGCACATATTTACCACATCCACGAGTTTCACCGTGCGGCCCTCTCCGCGGTATTTGGCGAGAGCGTAGGGATCGAAGCGGCCAAGCGCCGCGGCAAAGCCCTTGCGCATGGCGTTGGTGAGTTTTCGCGCGATGCTCAGATGGCAGGCTATAATTTCGGTCATATCGTCGGGACGGACGACTACGGCGTTGAAAAAATTCTTCGCCCAAGGCTCGCCGCCGATATGGCGGGCGAGCGCCGACGCGGCATAGTGAGAGATGGTGCGCATGCCGAATTGTCTGCGGGCATACACTATGGCTTTTGCACAAAAAAGTTTGTCGCAATCCGACAGTAGGTCGTCGAGCTGGACTAATAATTCACCTGCGCCGCGATAATATTTGTCGTCGGCGAACGACGTCAACAGCAACGACACCAGCTGCAGTTCTTTCGACTCCCTGTAGGCCGTTCCGCCCCCGAGGTTAACTATTTCTGAAGATTTCCGCTGATTGAAATATGCCATATGAGTATTATATATTAAGT
>UROS01000184.1 GCA_900549445.1 uncultured Porphyromonadaceae bacterium
AGATAGAGCATATAGTCAATCTTGTCGCCCGAGATGCCGTCCGGATCGTAGATATAGCCGTCAGGTCCGGAAATAGTAACGACTTTCGCACCGAGTTCCGTAGCCTTGAGGGCTGCTCCCCATGCAACATTGCCGAAACCGGATATGGCCACCGTCTTCCCTTCGATAGAATCTTTTTTCTCGGCAAGCATGCTCTGCACGAAATAGAGCGCTCCGAAACCGGTAGCCTCCGGACGTATGCGCGAGCCGCCAAAATCAAGTCCTTTGCCGGTGAAAGTGCCGTCGTGCTCGTTGACGAGCCGTTTGTACATGCCATACATATAACCGACTTCGCGTCCGCCTACGCCGATGTCGCCTGCAGGCACGTCGCGATCCGGGCCGAGATTTTTCCACAAACCGAGCATAAACGCCTGACAGAAGCGCATGATTTCAGCATCGCTCTTTCCGCGGGGCGAGAAATCGCTTCCGCCTTTCGCACCGCCCATAGGTAGGGTTGTGAGAGCATTCTTGAAGGTCTGTTCAAAGCCGAGGAACTTTAGGATAGAGAGGTTGACCGAAGCGTGGAAACGGATACCTCCTTTATACGGGCCTATTGCATTGTTGAACTGTACGCGGTAGCCGATGTTGGTCTGTACCTCCCCGCGGTCGTCGATCCAGGTGACACGGAAAGTCACGATGCGGTCGGGTTCAACCATACGTTCAATTATGCGGGCTTTTTCAAATTCAGGGTGCTGGTTGTAGACGTCTTCCACACACATCAGTACTTCTCTAACAGCCTGGAGATACTCTTTCTCTCCGGGATGTTTCGCCTCGAGGGCGTTCATGATATTGTTGATTTCCATAATAAGGGTTTTTATGGTTGTTGTTTTGTTGGAACACCGCAAATATAGACAATATAATCCAAAACCGAGTAAAAAAATGGTTAATATTTTACTATGTTAAATAACATATGTCCGGTGGCAAAAAGATAGTAATTGCGTTGTGAAATGGTGAATGCGGATGCGTCAGATGTCATTATGATAGCCGTAAGGGGCTGTTATACAATTTTATGATTTTCCGGTTCGTCTTTGCAGATAATCGTTAAACAACTCTCTTTTTCCGTCCGGGTTGAATCTACGCGAAGAATAAGCCAATCATTTTCGCTTTCCGTATGGCTGTGCCTTTTGTGGTGGCAACGTTTTTTACTATCTTTGCATAAGAAGTGCACAAATTAATAAATCAGTCAAAACTTAATTCCATGAAAATTAAAAAAATCTTAGTTGCAGCAGGGCTGTTTGTGCCTCTAATCTCGTATGGCGGGATGCCCGCTGATTCCCAGATTTCTTTCGGGACGGCTCCCGGCGGCGTTGACGTCTCTCTCGAGTGGTATTCGCCATCCACGGTCAGGGTAGTTAAGACTCCAAGTGGTAAAACCGTTGACAAAAAGAGCCTTTCTGTAGTGGCTCAGCGTATTGCAGCTCCCTCTGCCTCCGATGATAAAGAAGGTGGCAAAGTGGTGCGCACGCGCAATCTCACTGTGAAATTTTCTCCTGAAACCGGCAATCTCACTTTCCTGACTCCTTCAGGCGAAGTCCTGCTGTCGGAAACTTCCGGTTCAGTATGCTTCACACCGGTCACCGACGGCGGAGAACCATCCTGGAGCGTGTATCAGCAATACAACATTACTCCGGAGGAGGGTATCTATGGTCTCGGACAGCTGCAGGACGGCAGACTCAGCCACCGCGACATGACTAAATATCTCGTTCAGGAAAACCTTGAGGATGTAACTCCGATATTCGTTTCCAGCAAGGGCTATGGTGTGTTTTGGGACAACTATTCAGGTACCGAATATGCCGAGAAAGACAATCGCATCTCCTTCCGTTCAGACACGGGCGACTGTGTGGATTATTATTTTATGTATGGCGGCGATGCCGATGGCGTGATTTCGGAAATCAGACAGCTCACGGGAAAAGTCCCGATGATGCCGCTGTGGAGCTACGGATTCATGCAGAGCCGCGAGCGTTACAAAAGTCAGTATGAAGTGCTTGACGTGGTAAACCGGTATCGCAATGCCGGGATTCCGCTCGACGTCGTAATTCAGGACTGGCAGTACTGGGGCAACAATTACCAGTGGAATGCCATGGATTTTCTGACCTCTGAATACAACAACCCGAAGATGATGATTGACAGCGTGCATTCCCTCAATACTAAAATGATGATATCAATCTGGTCATCGTTCGGGCCGCAGACCAAGCCGTACCGCGATCTCGCCCGCAATGGCCTGCTCTTTGATTTCTGCACATGGCCGCAGAGCGGCGTTGACAGCTGGCCCCCTCGGCCCGACTATCCTTCGGGGGTGAAGGTCTACGACGCTTATAGCCCCGAGGCGCGCGATATCTACTGGAAATATCTCAACGACGGCATCTATAGCCTCGGAATGGACGGCTGGTGGATGGACTCCACCGAACCGGATCATTTCGATGTTGAAGAGAAACACCTCGACCGCATGACCGGTCTTGGCAAAACCTACCGGAGCGTGCGTAATGCCTTTCCGCTTATGAGTGTGGGAGGTGTCTACGACCATCAGCGTGCGACAGGATCTGACAAGCGAGTGATTATCCTCACCCGTTCAGGTTTTCTCGGACAGCAGCGCTACGGATCCAACGTGTGGTCGGGCGATGTGGCATCGTCATGGGACATGTTCCGTCGCCAGATTCCTGCGGGCCTTAATTTCTCCCTTACCGGAATGCCGCACTGGAACAGCGACCTGGGCGGATTTTTTGCCGGAGCCTATAATAACGGTACTGAACTTTCCGGCGTAAGGAATCCAAAGTTTCAGGAACTTTACGTGAGGTGGATGCAGCAGGGCGCACTCACTCCCATGATGCGCAGCCACGGTACCGATGTGCCTCGCGAGATATTCCTGTACGGAAACCCCGGGGAACCTGTCTACGATGCTCTTGTGGGCGCGGTTAAGCTACGCTATTCGCTCCTTCCTTATATATACGGCACGGCCCGGGATGTAACCGACAGGAATTCTACCTTCATGCGTGCTCTGTTTATGGATTTCAATACCGACCCGAATGTCCGCGACATTGCCGATGAATATATGTTCGGCAGGTCTCTTCTCGTGGCACCCGTACTTCATCCGCAGTACACGGAAGAGGATCCCGCCATAAATCTCGCCGAGAACGAGGGCTGGGGCAACACCGCGAAATCGTCGGAAGCCGTTAAAGTGGATTTCACTGCTCCCCGAGAATATGAGGTATACTTACCTTCGGGAACAGCATGGTACGATTTCCACACGGGTGAAAGGTTTGACGGAGGCCAGACTATGAAAATTGTAACCTCTTTCAACAGAATACCGCTTTATGCACGCTCGGGCAGCATAATTCCCATCGGCCCTGACGTTCAATATGCATCTGAGAAACCGTGGGATAACCTGACCGTAAAGGTCTATCCCGGTGCCGACGGCGAGTTCACACTTTATGAAGACGAAGGAGACAGTTACAATTATGAGAACGGTGCCTTTACGGAAATCCCTATGAAGTGGAACGACCGCAGCCGCACTCTGACTATCGGCAAACGTGACGGGGCATATCCGGGAATGATCGCCGAGCGTAAATTCACGGTATCACTTCCCGACGGGACATCGCGGACTGTTTCCTATAAAGGAAAGGCAGTTAAAGTTAAGATGTGATCATTTCCGTATTGTCATAGACATTCCGCGGTTCTCGTCCGCGCCCTTGTCCCGGTTCCGGAGACTATATTGCCTGAAACACCTTTAATGCAGACTCGCTTTGATACGGCGGGTCTGTTTTTTGTTCTGCAAGTCGTTGTTCCGGTAGATTGTGCAGCTGAAGCAGCAGGCTTGTTTTGTGTCTGTTCCGAAGTTTTTCCGGGCACAGATTCAGGTTCGGCAGTCCCCTCGGAATGAACTTGGGGCTCCGAATCTTCCGTTTTCTTTGCCGCTTTCCTGCGGGCCGCTGCCGCGCGGGCAGTGGATGAGCGATGGATTGAGCGGTCGAGTTCGGGCAGCAAACGGTCGAAAATCGCTTTCGCCTTTTTGCAGAGGCCGGTGATTTTACCTTCCGGTTTAAGATAATTGCTGACTGCGGTCACAACCTGCTTGAAAGTGAAAGGGTCGATACGGCAACCTGTCATCGAATCGATAACTTTGGAAATAATAGAACAATACGCGCGGTTCGATACACGGAAATCAGGCTGTTTATTTGTGGTTTTCATAACGTAAAAAGGTTTGGTTTCCGCAAAGATACAACAGCATTGCGCGAAAAACATTGCGATAATGTCGCTTTTTTCAGTCTGAGGTGAAAATTTTTTATTGCTGTCCGATAAAATTTTTTGGAGGCGGCCTAAAAATGAAGGGTCGGGTAGGCTTCGTGGCTGTCGCCGGAGTCGAGGCATCGCAGCTCCGCCGCTCGCCTCGAGAATGGGGGCGGATTCGTCTGTCCCACAGCTTCGCCCTGCTCCGCAATGGGTTATAAAGACAT
>UROS01000185.1 GCA_900549445.1 uncultured Porphyromonadaceae bacterium
GTTTACACCCGTGCGACCCGGCACGTTATAAAGAATAACCGGGACGGGCGATGCGTTGGCTATTGCTGCGAAGTGGCGGTAAAGCCCTTCCTGACACGGTTTATTGTAATATGGTGTGATGGAGAGTATGGCGGCGAAGTTTCCAAGGAAACCTTTCATGGAGATTATCTGATTGACCACTGCGGCAGTATTGTTTCCACCAAGACCCAGCACCACAGGAACCCGACCTTTTACGTTGTCGACAACCGCATGGGCTACCTCCTTATACTCTTCAGGTGAGAGTGTCGGGGTTTCGGCCGTGGTACCAAGTGCCACAATATAATCTGTGCCGCTGTCAATCAGGTAGCCTATATGTGTGGCAAGCATCTTGTAGTCGATATCGCTCTGCGCAGTAAAGGGTGTCACCATTGCCACACCGAGACCTCTTAAATCAAATGTGCTCATATCGCGATTGGAAACTTCTTGTTTGTTCAGAATGCAAATTTAACTACTTTCACCGTCCGACGCAAGTTTTCCGTAAACTTTTGGAGTTAATCAGCGTTACATTATTAGAATTTATAGTAATTTTACCATTCGGAATTTCCAACAGCCATAAGGCAAAAAACATTATATTATGAATGATTTCAACGAAATAATCAAAAGCGCGAAACCGACTTTAGTCGATTTCTTCGCCACCTGGTGCGGTCCCTGCAAGATGCAGGCGCCTATTCTGGAGCAACTAAAGGCCAAAATTGGCGACAAGGCTACCATTATCAAAGTAGACGTTGACGCTAATCAGGAACTTGCCGCGAAATATCAGGTAAGGAGCATTCCTACATTATATATCTTCAAAAACGGCGAGCCGGTGTGGCGTGTTTCCGGGCTGCAGCAACTCGGTGTGCTCGAGGCCAAGCTCAACGAATTTATCTGAAAGATATAAGGGTACTAATAAACCGAACCGCAACCTTAATCCGGAATCAGGAATAAGGTTGCGGTTCATTTTTATAATCATAACGCCTATGTCAGCGCTTCGTGGCGTAAATCATAAATGTAACGGCGACTACTGAAATGGTGATACCGATAACAATGGATGGTGTCAGCGGCTCGCCGAACGCTATGCAGCCGACGGCAATGGCGGTTATCGGCTCGAAAACGCCGAGAACCGAGGCTTTTGTAGCACCTATGTTTCGAGTGGCGATTGCCAGCGTGGTAGTGGATATTATAGTAGGAAAAACAGCAAGGCAAACGAGATTGACCCATGCCGGAATTCCCTTTATGCCGGCCATGAATGGGGTTCCGGCCGTTAATGCCAGTATGAAAAAGGCAACCATACCCACGGCGAGGGAATAGAACGTGAGCACCGTATCGGGAACATCGGCAATCGTGCGGCTGCGGTTTATGACTACAATAAAAAGCGCATAACAGAGAGCCGACACGATAGAGAATATGATTCCGACCGGGCTGATTTCAGAACCATCGCCTCCCCAGGTGATTATCACCACGCCGATAAATGTTGCGGCAATCGAAAGCCATACAGGCCACGAAGGTATCTTTCCGAGAACAACCATTATCAGAGCCACCAGCACAGGATAGAGAAAAACGAGGGTTGTGGCAAGCCCTGACGGTATGAACCTGTAGGCGAGAAACAGAAACAGACTGCTCGCCGAAAACAGTATGCCAAGCAACAGAAGCACCATTCCCTGCCGCACTGACACCTTCAGGCTCAATCCGGAAGCAAGGATATAGAGGCAGAGCAGTATAGCCGCAAGCCCGTAGCGGAAAAACAGGACAGGCTCCACCGAGGCTCCTGCTGCGAGCAGCGGCATGGCAAACAGAGGATTGAGTCCATAGGTAACACCGGTAACGATACCTGCCGGATAACCGATAATCGCTTTCTTACTAAGTTTCATCGCGTCAATTCATAAAAATCAAAGCCGCTGTTCCTTCTAAGAAACTGCGGCTTTTCAGTAGCGAGACCGAGAATTGAACTCGGGACCTCCGGGTTATGAATCCGACGCTCTAACCAGCTGAGCTATCTCGCCATTGTTTTACGGGCACAAAGGTAGACACTTTTTTTTAACTGACAAAATTTTCACGCCTTTTTTTGATTCGCGTCATCGGATTTATCTGTATTTTGTGTCTGATTGCGGTCTTCTGCGTCATGAAGAGCACCCTCTTTCTCCTTCCGCTCTCTTTCCCGACGGGCACGGCGGCGTCCGAGCCACCCCGTGACGGACCATGCGACCAGTTTGCCGCTGCAGTCGAGCACGAATATGGTCAGCAGCACAACTACAAGAATGAAAGTAAGTGATTTCAGCATATAGAGCGGCTGCGGGCGCAGGAAATCGAGAAAATCCGAGGGGTTCGTTACAGCCGACATTTCTGCATAATTCACCGACGAAAGAGAACGTTTCCATTTCACCTCACCGTTTTCGAGATAAACTATAGAGGTAGTGCCTCGGGCAAGTTCTTTTATAAGAGTAGGTTCGGCATGATAAATACCGTAGTCGGCCATCGAAATGTCGCGCCAGTAATCGATGGCAAGGTCGCTTCCGTTGCCGACAAGCGCAATGAGCGAACCGCCTCTGCCGGTGATAAAGTCATTCAAGTCGTTGATTTTGTAGGTAGACGAAATGTCAGTTCGCTTTACGTCGGGTATGGTAACAATGAACTGCGGACCTGTCTGCTCTACGATTTCCGGCGCAATATCCGCGCCATCCTTTACGATCGCAAAACCGTCGGTCTGATTTTCCGAGCCGGAAATAAGCTTGCGATCCACGAAAGTCCACACCGAATCGTCGGGCAGATTATCTTCTCCGAACTCACGCCTCTCCCCTTCCGCATTCTCATAAATAAAGGAATAGAGCGGCTCACCGGAATTTTCTTCATCAGCATTTTCTGTAGAAATCAACTCTGTTCCCTCGGCAAAACGCCTGAAATCGAGCATCGGCTGGATATTGTAGCCGTAAATCTCTATTATAAGTATATATAATGTCAGGAGTCCGCCAATCACAAAATCCATATATGAGCCAAAAATACTGCCGACGGTCGTATTGTAGCGGGCGAGATATATGAGCGCCAGGGTTATAAGTATGTTCTTCAGAAAAGTAGCTGTATTGGAAATAACCAGGAAGTCGCCGAAGCAGCCGCAATCCGCCACGGGGTCAGCAACGGCGATCCATGCCGTGAGGGGAAGCATAACAGCCATCATCAGCAACATTATCCACACTGAAAACCTTCTGTATAATCCTACGAGGAGCAGGAATCCGAACACGAATTCGGCCGCAGCGAGAGTACCCGCACCCACCACTATTATAGAATCGGGAATGTTCCATCCCCATACCTGCAGATATTCCTCGATCTTGAACACACTGCCCCATATGTCGATGGCTTTGACAAAACCCGACATCGTGAACGTGGCGCCAATGATCAGGCGCAGTATCCATACTATAGCACCTTTTAATCTGGAATGGATTTCAACAACCCTCTCCATTGTTTTCGGTGAGTTTTATGATTCCGAATACGGCATAGTTGATCATATCCATATAGTTGGCATCGATACCTTCCGACACTATAGTCTTGCCGCTGTTGCTCTCAATCTGCTTTGTACGCTGTATTTTCGTGAGTATAAGATCTGTATAGGAATTTACACGCATGCCGCGCCACGCTTCACCATAATCGTGGTTCTTCGCCAGCATCAGACTGCGTGCCTCAGAGGCATAGCGGTCATACAATGTCATGGCTTTACCGCAATCTATATCGGCTGTATCGGAGGCTCCGAGTTCGAGTTGAATCAGTCCGACAATACCATAGTTTACAATCGCCATAAATTCCGGAAGGATACCTTCGTTGACCATAGCGGCATTTTCCTCGAGCGTGCGTATGCGCTTTGCCTTGATGAAAATCTGGTCGGTTATCGAGCATGGACGCATTATGCGCCAGGATGCGCCATAGTCCTTGAGTTTCTTTTCAAATATGTCGCGACACATTCCAAGCGCCGCATCGAATTCCTGATTAGTGCGTTCTGACATCGTTATAATCATTTTATGATACAAAATTAATGTTTTTCGGGCAAATTGGGGCAATAAGGCAAAGGTTTTTCAACGTAGAAAGTGCCTGAATATAACTTTTTAAAATCTTCAGATGGCCTTCCCTGTCTAAATTTTAACTAAAAATCTGATTGATTGGCTTCAGGCTAAAATCCACAAGAGCGGGATCTGCAAACGATACAGACAAAACAGACTGAAAGATCTGAAAATGCTTTTTAAGTTAAACTGATATTAACTTGCGAAATATGACCAATTAAAGTTAAACGGCTTGCATAACACTCAGATATATAGTAACTTTGCAATGCGAAACTTAAACCATGACACAGTTATAAACGCCGCTGCCGGAGCGTAGCTTCTCCTCACCTCTCCCGACGGGGAATATAAAGAATTAACCGCTCATCTTGAGCTCCGGCAGTCAGAAAAAAATCACATCGGGAATGTGAGTC
>UROS01000186.1 GCA_900549445.1 uncultured Porphyromonadaceae bacterium
CCCCGACACCGCCCGCAAGGTATCCCCCACTCTATGGATAAGCCAGCTGATAGGCAACGGTTTCCATATCAACGACCCCGGGGTAGATTACCCCAGGTTTCCCCGCTTCCTGCTTAAGGTCTACAACTGGGGCGACCGGACATTCAACAAATACGACACCGCCTACGTGGTGAGCTCGGGCAAAAACTGGAAAGTACAGGGAAAAAGCTACAACTGGATGGAGTTGCAGTCGATGATATTTCCCAAACACACCTATCTCAACATGCACTCCGACGTCTACATCGACGCCGGCGCCTACATAAGTTTCATGGCTCTCAGTGTGGGTTATATGTTCAACGTCAACGAACTGATCGGACGCCCTACCAGCCGCCACACCTTCAACCTCGACTTCACCTGCTCGCGCTTCTCGGGAAGCTACACCACCCAGTCGTCGCACGGCGGAATGGTCATTACCCGCCTCGGCAACTACAACGGCGCCCACAACATCCACCACAAATACAACGACGTCGATATAAAGTCTACCTCCGGCGACCTCTACTACTTCTTCAACCACCGGCGCTACTCTCGCGCGGCGGCTTACTGCTTCTCGAAGTACCAGCTCCGGAGCGCAGGATCCTGGATTGCCGGACTGAGCTTCGCACGGCAGTCCATTCATCTCGACTTCAAGAATCTGCCTCCCGACATGCTGCTTGCGCTTCCACTCCAGATGTCGGTCTACAGTTTCAAATACAACGACTACACGGCTCTCGGCGGCTACGGCTACAACTGGGTGCTCAGACCGAGCCGATGGCTCCTGAACGCCACCGGCCTCATAGCCCTCGGCTACAAACACTCGTTCGAGGAGTCGACCGACGGCCGCCGCGACCTGGTGGCAAACAATTTCAAGCTGAGTATGTCGGGAGTCTATAACTACAAGGCGTTCTTCTCCTCGCTGCAGTTCCGTTTCGACGGGTTCTTCTACTACAATTCGAACTTCACATTCTTCAACTCCTTCACCACGCTCTCTTTCATAGTGGGAGCGAGATTCTGACGAGATTTCAAAATGAACATAGGCAACATACAATTGGGCGACCGCCCCGTGATGCTCGCGCCCATGGAAGACGTGACCGACCGCTCTTTCCGGCTCATATGCAAGGAGCAGGGAGCCGACATGGTCTACACCGAATTCGTGAGCGCCGACGCCCTGATCCGCGACATACCCGCCACGGTGCGGAAACTCACCATCGACCCCGGTGAGCGCCCTACAGCCATCCAGATCTACGGCCGCGAGACCGGCCCTATGGTCGAAGCCGCGAAAATAGTCGAAGCCGCCGGCCCCGACATTCTCGACATAAATTTCGGCTGTCCCGTGAAGAAGGTTGCCGGCAAGGGCGCGGGAGCGGGAATGCTGCGCGACATCCCGAAGATGCTCGAGATAACCCGCGCGGTTGTCGACGCCGTGAAAATCCCTGTCACGGTGAAAACCCGTCTTGGATGGGATCACGAGTCGAAGATAATAGTCGACCTCGCCGAACAGCTCCAGGACTGCGGCATACAGGCGCTCACCGTCCACGGACGCACTCGCTCGCAGATGTATACCGGCAGCGCCGACTGGGAGATGATAGCCCGGGTTAAGGAGAACCCGCGGCTGAGGATACCGGTAATCGGCAACGGCGACATCACCACCCCCGAACTCGCCCGCGACGCTTTCAGCCGTTACGGCGTCGACGGCGTGATGGTAGGGCGCGCCTCGATAGGCGCACCGTGGATTTTTCGCGAAATCCGCAGTTTCCTCGCCTCAGGGGTGGCCGATGAAATCTCCGCTGCCGAGAAGTTCGCTCTGCTGCGGCGTCAGATCCGCGAGAGTGCCGACCGCATAGACGAATACCGCGGAATCCTGCACATACGGCGCCACCTCGCGGCGTCGCCCCTCTTCAAGGGTATTTCCCATTTCCGCGAAACGAGGATAGAGATGCTGCGCGCCTCAACCCTCGACGAGCTGTACGGCGTACTCGCCCGAATCGAGCAAATGCTCGCGTAAAGAGAGCTTTTTCTCCGCAACAGGCGACATTTCCGCGAAAGTTTCGCTATATTTGCACATCACATTATCTTCAATGCAATGAAAATCCTCCGATTCATACCGGTTCTCGCTCTCCTGTTTGCCTCTGCCACGGCAGGAGCCGAAGAACCGAACCGCTACACCATCAACGTCAATGAATTTCACGAACTCAAGGTTATAAACAGCGTAAACGTAGAATACCGGTGCGACCCCGACTCGGCAGGAAAAGTGTCGTTTACAGCGTCGCCTGAGCTCGTGTCGCTCTTCATATTTTCCAACCCCAAGGGCACGCTCGAAATCCGCACCACCGACACGGCGTCTACCGTAAAGGAAATTCCGACGGTGACGGTCTACTCCTCTTACCTAAACAAGGTCGAAAACTCAGGCGACTCCACCGTCAGGGTCAGCTCGATAGCGCCCGGCGCCGAAATATCAGCCACGGTCATAGGCAACGGACGCCTCATAGTACACGGCATCCGCGCCACGAAGGTAAACGGTTCGGTTAAGACCGGCAACGGACTGCTCGTGCTGTCGGGCGAGTGCGACAACGCCAATTTCAAATTCTACGGCACCGGGACTATTCAGGCCGACGAACTGAAGGCCCAGACCGTGCAAGTGAAGGCGAGCGGCACCGGCTCCATAGGCGTATGGGCCACGGAGAAACTCTCGGTCTACGGCATGGGCAGCTCGAAGATATATTACAAGGGCACACCGGAAATAAAGAAATCGTCGCTCGGGCTCAAAGTGGAACCGCTGCCGTAACACCATCCCATGGAGCAGGAGGAGCAGCAGTCTGACAACCTGAAGCACAAGCTGGCGGGAACGATAAAGTGGAACGCGATAGACCGCGTGGCCACTCAGATTCTCTATGCCGTGACCGGAATCGTGCTCGCCAACCTGCTGAGCAAGGCCGATTTCGGACTTGTGGGTGCCATAGGCATCTTCCAGGCGTTCGCCACCCTGTTTGTGGACTCCGGCTTCAATGCCGCGCTCATCCAGCGCAAAAATCCTACGAAACTCGACTATTCCACGGTGCTGTGGTTCAACCTCACCGCGGCGACTGCCATCTATATCATATTGTTTATGGCTGCGCCCTATATAGCGGAACTTTTCGAAAACGACCGGCGACTGATACCGCTGTCGCGCGTGATGTTCCTGACGTTCATCATCAACGCCGCCGCCATTGTGCAGACCAACCTGTTAGTCAAGCAGATGCAGGTGAAGATGATAGCGGTTAGCAACAGCGTTGCGCTCATAGCGAGCGCCGCCGTCGGGATATGGATCGCGGTTGCGGGCTACGGAGCGTGGGCGATCGTATGGCAGTCGGTGACGCTTTCTACGGTAAAGACCGTCATTCTTTGGGCGACGAGTGCGTGGCGCCCGCTGATGCAGTTCTCCATGGCGTCGCTGCGGTCGTTTTTCAGGTTCGGCTCCGGTGTGATGGCATCGGCGTTTCTCAACGTTGCGTTTCAGGAAATCTACTCTTTCTTCATAGGCAACAGAGTGGGACTCGTGGCACTCGGTTACTATAACCAGGCTCACAAGTGGAGCCGGATGGGCATAGCCTCGATCTCGCAGATGCTCTCCACGTCGTTTTTGCCGGCGCTTTCGGCTGTGCAGGACGATGCCGCAAGATTCGCCGCAGCCGTGAGGAAGATGAACCGCTTCACCGCTTATCTTCTTTTCCCCGCACTGGGACTTTTAGGAGTAATGGCGACGCCGATCTTCCATACCCTGTTCGGCACAAAGTGGGACGGCGCCATACCTCTGTTTCAGATACTGCTGGTGAGGGGCGTGTTCACGGTGCTTCAGAGCAACTACAACAGCTACATAATGGCGCTCGGGCGCTCGCGGCTTATGATGATAACCGAACTGCTGCGCGACGGTGCGGCCGCAGTGGCGATTGCCGTCACGCTCCCCTATATAGCCCTGTCGCGCCCCGACAGCATAACAGCCGGCCTCGAAATCTTTCTGTGGGGGCAGCTCGCGGCGTCGGTCATAACGTGGGCTGTCACGGTCTGGCTCACTGCGCCGCTATGCCATCTGCGCCGCCGGTCGTTTATCACCGACCTCCTGCCCGCACTGGGAGTTACGGTTCTGTCGCTCGTTCCTGCGGGGATGCTCGCCGCCGTGGTGTCGCCGCCGCTGCTTCTGTGCTGCGCCGAGGTGCTTGCCGCAGCAGTGCTCTACCTCGGAATCAACGCCGCCGCAGGGTCAGAAATACAGCGGGAGGTGATAAGCAGTCTTATCCATCGCGGGAAATAGCGCCGGGGCGCGGGGACGGCTCTGCCATAAAGGTGCAAACTTGGCTATCGCCGGTTCCGAGGCTGCGCCCTGCGGGGCTTGCCTCGGGAGGAAGGAGGGGGCGGGCGCGGTCCCACAGCTCCCTCTTAT
>UROS01000187.1 GCA_900549445.1 uncultured Porphyromonadaceae bacterium
ATCACACCGTCGGCGAGCGTTGCCGACACTTCGGGAGCCACGGGGGTGTCATGGCCGATGAACAGGGAGAGTTCCGCTTCAGGCGACTTGGCGTCGCCCGCCGTAACCGCAACGGTAAATTTGTAAAGTCCTTCCTCCGCAAGACTTACAGGAACAGTCACCTTCTCGCCGGGAGTGCCCGTTCCGGTTTTTATTTCTTTGCTGTTGGCGCAGAGAGTCCAGCTGAGCGAACCGGTGAGGGGAGTGCCGTTTATGCCGTAAGTGGGAAGGGTAAACGCTACAGAACCATCCACGTTGCCGCCGGGGAAGTCAGCCCTGAAGTCACCGACAGCCTCGGGGGAGTCGGCGGTTACGCCCGTGCTCGCTATATATAGTCCGTTTATGGTCTCGCAGCCGGGGAACTGATACAGGAGTGTGGGTCGGCCCGTGGCCAGATCCACCTCATAGAGGTAGCCCTCGCCGTCATCCGGTGCCACTGTCCAGAACATTCTTCCCGACTGCGGGTCGATGCAGGCCGAGGTGCGGTATTCCGGTTTCAGTCCCGTTTTGCCGATCAGAGTCATTTCGCCTGTTGTGGCGCTGATCTCGTAGAGGTCGGCGCCGGTGGTGGAATAATCTTCCACCTGCTTGTCGATTACATAGATTTTGCCTGCCGGACTTACTGCCACGGCGGCGAGTTCGCGGGGCAGCGCGGCTATGCGGGTGGTCTGGGCGGTGCTGTAATCGATTGTTCCGAAGAAATAGTCACCCTCTGAGTCCGGATCGCAGAAGCATCCGTAAACCTTGCCATCGGCAGGGTTATAGGCAACGTCGGTTGCCTCGCACGACGGTTTGCCGTAGAGTGTCTGGCCTTTTTTGGCGCCCGTGGTGAGATCGTAGGAATTGATGTAGATCTGATACTCGCCGTAGCTCGATGTATGATAGGCCGCATAATAGGTGTTGTCGATTCCGGTTCCTCCGTCATCGGCGTTTACACTCTCTACCAGGATGTTGAAGCTCTGGCCGTCGGCCGTCGGAATTTCACATACTTTTCCGTCAAAGCCGTTATCGGAATAACTTACATACCCTATGATCTTCGGCATATTCTGCGCCGCTGCCGAAGGCGCGCTGAATTTCTTCGGATAAGCTATCCGTACCGGCGAACTCGTCGCTACGGATATCGGAGAGTTCTGTTGCAGTCTGAAATGGCTGCGCTTTGTTGGTTTCGCAGCTCTCTTTTGCGCCGGTTTCAGAGGTATGTTTACCTCCGGTTTCGCTGCGTTTCTCTCCTTCATCGCCGGTTGTGCCGCTGTGGCCGCTGTAACCGGCAGTGAAAGAATTGCTGCTACTGACAATTGATGTAAAATTTGTTTCATTTCTATTTTACTCTGATAAGTTGATTATTCTGCAACAAAGTTAAGAATTGTTTTCTGTTATTTGACATTTTGCTATTAAATTTTGCTATATTTCGATAAATTTGACCATTTTGCCGATTTTTCTGTCAGACTGCATATTTGACGAATGGCGCGGATTCATTATCTTTGCCTCTGATTATGGAACGACTCTTCAGAATTCTGCTATTTGCCTTGACCCTTGCGGCTGTCGCGACGCCCCCTCTCGCGGCACAGATTGTCGTGCCCGGATCAGACCGCGAGGTTAACACCGATTCTATACGCCGGGCTTTCGACGACGGCCCGTATTTCGGCCTGTATAAAGACAACTATTTTGTGTTCGGCCCTCCCGTCGGGCAGAAAATCACAAAAGAAAACACCAACATCAAGTTTCAGATTTCCGTTGCCCAGAGGCTCACTCGCTCAGTGCTGCCATGGGGAACCTATCTCTTTCTGTTCTACACTCAGAAGTGTTTCTGGAATGTGCTCGAGAATTCCATGCCTATGACCGACCTCAACTTCAACCCCGGCATAGGTCTTACCAAGCCCTTGTTTCTGCGCGATCGCTTCGTGGGTAAACTCAATTTTATAATCGAACATGAGTCAAACGGCCGCGACGGCATTGAGTCGCGCTCGTGGAACAGGATTTCTTTCGGAGGCAGCATCATGATAGACCCCCGCATCACCGTCCACGGAAAATTCTGGATTCCTATCATTGACGGCGAAAACAACCGCGACATACTCGACTATTGCGGCATTTATCAGGTCGGAACCTCATTTCTCTCCTCCAACTCACGCTTCGGAGTTTCGGTAATACTCACCAAGCGGCGCGGATGGAAGATGGACTACAACACAGTCCTCGAATTCTGCTATCGCATCTTTCCGCGCGACAACCAGTACATCTTCGCCCAGTACTACAACGGATATGGCGAAGGCCTGCTCGCCTACAAGGAGTTCCATTCCCAGCTGCGCATAGGTATCGTGATTAAGCCGCGACTCTTCAGCGATTACTGATTAGAGTTTATTGTATAAATCGCTGATTTGTAGGAACGTGATTCATCACGTCCGCCGCAGGAATGCTCGCCAATAATCTCTCTTTCAACGATTTTCGGTTGAAAATTTGGTTTTGATTTCCGAATGTCGTAACTTAGAGTCGTCTAATCAAAAAACAATATATGGAAAATTCCACTCATAGATATTGCGTGATAATGTGCGGAGGCGTCGGCAGCCGTTTCTGGCCCTACAGCCGCGCTGACCGCCCCAAACAGTTCATCGATTTTTTCGGAACCGGACGCTCACTGCTGCAGATGTCGTTCGACCGCGTGCTGCCCCTCGTTCCACGCGAAAATATTCTTATTGTCACTAACGAACGCTATGCTCCGCTTGTGCGTGAGCAGCTCCCCGAAATTGCGCCCTCCAATATTCTTCTCGAGCCGGCGCGCCGGAACACAGCTCCTTGTATCGCATGGGCTGCTCATCATATAGCCGCCCTCGACCCCGAAGCTTCCATGATCGTCACGCCGAGCGACCACCTCATCACCCGCGAGAACATTTTCGAGGACGCCGTTAGAAAGGGTTTTGATTTTGTGGAGCACCACGATGCCCTCCTCACTTTCGGAATCACCCCTACCCGTCCCGAAACCGGATATGGCTACATTCAGATCGGCGCACCCGTTGCCGACGGTATACTCAAGGTTAAGACTTTCACCGAAAAACCCGACCTTGAGCTGGCCAAAGTTTTTCTTGAAAGCGGTGAGTTCTTCTGGAATTCCGGAATTTTCCTTTGGAAAGCCTCCGCGATTCTCGACGCCATCCGTCGCCACGAACCGGATCTTGCCGCCCTGTTCGATACCGGAGCCGATGCATTCGGAACTCCTGCCGAAGAGCGTTTCATCAACGAAAATTTCGCTTCCTCACCTGCTATTTCCATCGACTTCGCTGTTATGGAGAAAGCCGACAACGTCTACGTGCAGTGTGTGAACTTTGGTTGGAACGACCTCGGTACATGGAGCGCTCTCTACGACAATTCGCCGAAAAACATCGACTCTAACGTAACCCAGAACTGCCGCGTGCTTGCCTATGATTCCACCGGCAACATACTCGTGGTGAATTCCGACAAACTCGTGGTGGTCGACGGCCTCAAGGACTATATAATCGCCGATTCGGGCGACGTCCTTCTCATCTGTCCCAAAGCCGAGGAACAGCGGATAAAGCAGATGGTCAACGATGCCCGCCTCGCCTACAACGACAAATACCTCTGAAAAATATAACGCACTGACCTATAACTCCGCAGTCTGAAATGCCCGCATTTCAGACTGCTTTTTTATACCACCCATAAATCCCATAAATAACATCCCCCCTTCTCCCTCTCCAAAAAAACACTTTTTAACACCACTGTACATTGTATTTGCACAATTATCATTGTAATTTTGCACAAGAAACAACAATAACACACCAACTAATAAACCTTATTCAATTATGTTAGACCTTATAGAAGAAAGAAACCGGGATTTTATGAAAGCAACAGCATCAGTTTTGCGCCGCCTGCGCCGAGCAGGCTTAAAGAGGGTAAGTCTTAAGCAGCTGTCCGAGATTGCCGCGGCCGAAGAGGCTCCGCGCTACTACGTGACCGAAGAATATGCCATGCGCGTGCTCAGTGTAATTCGCCGGGGCAAAAACTGTTTGCCCGCCGGGCGTCGCGGTGCTATGTTTCGCGAACTCAACGAAAAAGTGCGGCAGATGGAAGAAAGCAAAGGCCTCACAATGCGCCATGCCCTTTACTTTGTGCTTGAATACTCTAAGGCTTCATCTTTTTTCATATCAGAACCCACCGCCGTACGGCTCGCCCAGCGTATCCTCTCGAAATCTAAGAAAAATACATTAACTCATTGATATTAAAGTATGTACAAGTACGAGACTGTCTAACAACCAAAGTTAGGCAGTCTCTCTTTTATACACAAAATCTGAAGATTTAGGCTGCCTTTGCCACTACTGATATGAGCT
>UROS01000188.1 GCA_900549445.1 uncultured Porphyromonadaceae bacterium
ACCGCCGCGCCACCTTCTACGAGAAGCGATGTCACCCCCCGGCCGTAAAGACCGGAGAGAACGTCGGATAATGATTCGTCGGAGCACACCACAGTTTCGGCGCCGTTTCCGGAACAGACGGGCGCGTCGCCCTTGACTCTTCCACGGCGGTCGAGTATAACCCTGAATGGCGATTTCCCGGCGAAAAGCCTGGTGTCGAGCCGCGGATTGTCGGCGATTACGGTGCCGCTCCCCACGAGTATGGCGTCGTGGAGCGCACGCTCACGGTGAACCAGCATAGCGGAAAGCGGTGTGGATATATGCCCGTTCATATTGCCGGAGGACGTCTGGGCCCATTTCAGAGTTATATAGGGCCGTTTTTCGGTGTGGGCTGTAAAAAATTTGCGGTTCAGAGCCTTGCATTCATCCTCGAGGACGCCCACTCTGACGTCGGTTCCGGCGGCGAGCAGTTTGGCTATGCCGCGGCCCGACACCTTTGCGAATGGATCGGAAGTCCCGATTACCACCCGTAGAATCCCGTGGGCCACGATCATGTCGGCACACGGCGGTGTGCGTCCGAAATGGCTGCATGGCTCCAGCGTCACGTACATCGTTGCCTGACGGAGCATGGCCTTGTCGCGGACGGAATTCACGGCGTTTACTTCAGCATGGCTTTCGCCGCAGCGCCGGTGCCATCCTTCGCCGATAATAGTACCGTCGGGCGACACTATCACGGCTCCTACCATGGGGTTGGGCGACGCATCAAGCTCGCCGTGACGGGCAAGCTCGAGAGCGCGTCTCATATACAGTTCATCGCTTTGCATGGGCGCGTTATTGAGGGTCGGTCCAGTCGCCGTTTTCCTTTATCAGTTCGATGAGTCTCGGAATGGCTTCGGACGTCGGAATGTTTTTCAGCACACACTGTTTGCCCTTGTAGAGCGACACTCGCCCGACTCCTGCGCCTACGTAGCCGTAGTCGGCGTCGGCCATCTCGCCCGGGCCGTTGACAATGCAGCCCATCACGCCGATTTTCAGTCCTTTCAGATGCGACGTGGCGGCTTTGATTTCGCGGAGTGTCGATTGCAGATCGTAGAGCGTGCGGCCGCAGCTCGGACAGGAGATGAATTCAGTCTTCGTCATGCGCAGACGTGCCGCCTGGAGGATGCTGAAGGATACCCTGACGCAGTCATCGTTTGACAGGCTGTCGGTTTCGAGCCATATTCCGTCGCAGAAACCGTTCATCAGAAGGGTGCCGAAATCAACCGAGGCGCGGAGAGTTGTCTCTTCGGACGAGAGTCCTTTGTAGGTGTTTTTTAGAATCACGGGGTTCTCGAGTCCGCGGCGCATCATTTCGTGAAGAAACGCCTGCATGCTGCCGATACGGAAAAGGCTTCCGGAAGAGAGCACTACCGGGCGTTCGGGGTCAGCTGCCATATCGGCAGCATAGGGTTCCACGCCATTTTCGGAGTCGGCCGTTATGGCGTCTTTAAGATTCTGCGGCATTATATCGGCACCGACCACTGCGGGCTGGCGGTCGGCCCATCTGCTTTTGCGCCGGAGGGGGCGGATATGGTCGTAGTCCCCGTATATCTCGCCGTCAATGTGACCGGCTCTGGCAAAGGAAGCCACGTAGTCCACGAGCTGTTTCGCTACCGGAATTTCAAATTCCGGATCCTCGCTGAGCGACACGCGGATAGTGTCGCCGATGCCCTCTGCCAGAAGGGTTCCGATACCTACGGCGCTTTTCACGCGGCCGTCTTCGCCGTCGCCAGCCTCGGTCACGCCGAGATGCAGCGGATAGTCCATATCCTCGGCTTCGAGCGCCGCCACCATGCGGCGCACAGTCTCAACCATTACCGCCACGTTCGACGCCTTGATGGAAATCACGACGTTGTTGAAGTCGTTTCGGCGGCATACGCGGAGAAACTCCATGGCGCTCTCAACCATTCCGGCCGGAGTATCGCCATAGCGGCTCATTATGCGGTCGCTGAGCGAGCCGTGGTTCACCCCGATGCGGATGGCGGTGCCGTTGCGGCGGCACAGGTCGAGGAACGGTACGAGCGCATCGTCAATGCGGCGCAGCTCGGCGGCATACTCCTCGTCGGTATAGTCGATTTTCTTGAATACCCGGCCGGGGTCGACGAAATTGCCCGGGTTGATGCGTACTTTCTCAACCCTCGCGGCCGCCTCGAAAGCGGCCTTGGGATTGAAGTGGATGTCGGCCACGAGCGGAACGTTCACGCCGTCGGCACGCAGTCCGGCCTTGATTTCCGAAAGGTTAGCGGCCTCGCGTACACCCTGGGCCGTAAGGCGGACGTATTCGCCGCCGGCCTCGACAATTCTTTTAATCTGAGCGACTGAACCTTCGGTGTCCATGGTCGAGGTCGAGGTCATCGACTGTACCCTTACTGGGTTGTCACCGCCCATGGGGATACCGCCGACGTTCACCTCGCAGGAACGCCGGCGCCTGTAGTTGAAATCTTTTTTCACGGGGGGTCAGTTTGTCTTGAACTTATAGGTTACCTCGCTAAGTTCCTTGTTGGCCTTCACAATCTTTTGCGACAGCCCCGACCGGTATACGTCGAAGCGCGCAGCGAGAGCCTCATCGGAAAGGGACAGCATCTGCACGGCCATTACGGCGGCATTGAGTCCGGCGTTGATGCCGACTGTAGCCACCGATACCCCCGGAGGCATCTGCACTATGGAAAGCAGGGCGTCGCGTCCCTCGAGTGTGGAGTTGATTGGAATTCCGATTACGGGCAGGGGAGTCATGGCGGCGATCACGCCGGGGAGCGCCGCTGCCATTCCGGCTGCGGCGATTATCACCTTTATACCGCGCTCGCGGGCGGTGCGGGCAAAAACCTCGACTTCGGCGGGAGTGCGGTGGGCCGACAGGGCGTTCATTTCGAACGGAACTTCCATCTGGTCGAGGAAATCAGCGGTTTTTTTCAGAATGGGCAGGTCGCTTGTGCTGCCCATGATGATGCTTACAAGTGGTTGCATAGCAAAATTATAATGAAAAAATACTTTTAGGTTATCGTATCATTGTCAGGAACCATACCCAGAGGAAACCGTTGGCGCATCCGGCCAAAACCTGCCAGAGGGTATGGCGACCGAGATATACCCGGGCGGTCATTACGAGTCCGGTGGCGATTATAACTCCGGTGATCCACCAGTTCAGGTTAACCACTCCGAGGTGTCGGTAGGCGAGATGGAACATAAGAGCCACCAGTCCGCCCATTGCTGCGGCGTGGGCACTGATTTTCCACCAGCGGTTCACTATTATGTTTACCAGACAAGCGCCCGCACCGCCTATAAGGAAGAGAGGGAGCCACAAGGGAGCGCTCGCGCGGTAGAAAAAGAGCGCTGCGCCTATGTAGCAGAGAAGCGTCACCACGTAGGGCACCGTTCGCTCCGTGCGCGAGTTGAGCAGCGGGTCTTTCACGAGCCCGGACTTATACATGCCCAGTATGGCGGCTACGGGTATTATGCAGGTAATCACGAAATTGATTGCCAGGGCAGTCCACTTCAGGCTTTCGGGCAGAAAATAAAGAGTCGAAACGAGAAGAATGATTCCCATGGCATAGGTGGGAACCAGGAGCGGCGAGAAAATGCCGGAAAGCCATTCTGATATTTTTTTCATTTGAGCATCTGATGAAGAATTTACTACATATATAACATCCTTCAGAACAATATTTCACAAAGATAGCTCATTTTTTTCGAATCCGCAGCATTTTGGCGGGGAGGGATGTCCCGTTTTTTCGTGAAAAATCACTAACTTTGTGGCAATCATAGAACAATAGCAATATATGGCAACTCAGAAACCATCCATCCCGAAGGGTACACGCGATTTCTCTCCCGCCGAAATGGCACGGCGCAATTATATCTTCAACACCATACGCGACGTTTTCCGTCTGTTCGGTTACCGTCAGATAGAGACTCCTGCCATGGAAACTCTCGCCACCCTCATGGGCAAATACGGTGAGGAGGGCGACAAGCTCCTCTTCAAGATTCTCGATTCGGGCGACTATCTGCGCGGAATCGACCGCAGCCTTATAGACAGCGGCGACTGTAATCGCCTGGCCGCGCAGCTTTGCGAGAAGGGTCTGCGCTACGACCTCACGGTGCCTTTCGCCCGCTTTGTGGTGATGCACCGCAACGAGCTGACCTTCCCCTTCAAGCGGTTCCAGATTCAGCCAGTGTGGCGTGCGGACCGCCCGCAGAAAGGCCGCTACCGTGAGTTCTACCAGTG
>UROS01000189.1 GCA_900549445.1 uncultured Porphyromonadaceae bacterium
GTCGGGGACGGGATGAACGCCGTAGACGCCCCGGGTGTTTTCATCTACAATCGCCACGATGGCGGTCGTTCCGAATACTCCGAGAGCGGAGAATGTCTTGAGGTCGGCCTGCAGGCCGGCTCCTCCGGAGGGATCGGAACCGGCTATGGTCAAGGCTCTTTTATAGTGTTTCATAAATACTTAGAGAATATTTTCGTTCCATTTCATGTCGGTGTAGGCGCCGTGCCAGAAGAGCCACTCCATGCGAGTGCATTCCACGAATATGTCGGCCATCTGCTGTCGGACGGCGGGCGATGCGGCAGCGGCAAGACGGTCACACAATTCGATGGCGAGGTCGTTTGAGGCGTCGAAGGCGGGGTCGGAATAGGTGCGGATCCAGTCGGCATAGGGGTTGCCCGGTTTCGCCGTGGCGGCTATGTGCTTTCCAACCTTAAGGTAGACCCAGAAGCAGGGAAGAATCGCCGCTGCCTCAACCTCGACGGGCATATAGGCCTGCGCCTGGAGCAGGGAGGTGTAGAATAAGCAGGCCGGCGACATTTCAGCGGGAGTCTCGGAGACGTACATTGAGTGAAGGCCGCGCTCCACGGCCACGCCGTCCTGTGCGAACCGCAGGAACGCCTCGGTCATGGCGGCGTCGGGAAGGCGGGAAGCAATGTGGCTCAGCACCTTACAGTAGCGGTTGATATATAGGCTGTCCTGACCGATGTAGCGGTTGAACGTGGCGGAATCAAGGGTGCCGGAGGCGAGTTCCTTTACAAAGGGGAGCTCGAGAATGGCTTTATAAATATGATCGGCGCGGTTCCAAGCCAGCTGCGACCACTTTGTGGTATCTTCTTTCATCATTTCCAAGCGGTTATGGCAACGTAATCGCCCTTGTCGTACCCCTCTACGGGATCTTCGGAGCGGAGGTCGGAATAAAGGGGATGGGTGGTGAGGGTCTGCGCGTAGGCCTGATTCGTGAATCCGGCTTCGGTAAGAAGATTGATTTTCTCGGCGGTGGTGCGCCACGATGCCACCTTTACCAGCTCGATCGGATAGGGATTCGGGGGGAAAGTTCCCTCGAGGAGCGGGTGATTCCACGTGCCGACAGCTTTGGCGAGATTGTAGAGGATACCGTAGGTGCTCTCTTTGGGAACGTCGACGAGCACAATGCGTCCGCCCTTCGGGAGAGCCTTGTAAACCTTCCCGATTACGGTGCGGAGGTCGGTTATGTAGCTCGGACAACCGTTGAACAGGATGGTGTCGTATTTGCCCTCGGGGTAGTCAAACTCCTCGGCGGTAGCCTCAGTCACTGTCAGACCGCGCTTGCGGGCTATCTCCGCCATTGGAGCGGATGGTTCCACCCCATCGGTTATCACGATGCCGAATTCGTCGCGCATTATTTTTTCAAACAAGCCGCTTCCACAGCCGACGGAGAGGATGCGTCCGGCGTCTTTGAGAGTGGAAGCCACGAGTCTTGCCTCGGATTCGAGCACGTTGGGATTTTCGAGAAACCAGGCATCGTACTCGGCTGCATATTGGTCGAAACCTTTACTTATACTCATTGTTCAGATTTTCTTGAATTCTATTGTTTCAGATTGATAATTAAGCAAATTGATGGAGAAAAGGCGTCCGTCGAGGATGTCGCCGCAACCTGTAAGGATCTTTACGGCCTCGCACGCCTGCATGGCACCTATCACGCCGGGTACGGCACCAAGCACACCGGCAGTGGTTCGCGGCAACGAGCACAGTTCGTCGCAATCGGGAAAGATGTCGGAATATCTCACGCCGCTCCGGTAGTTCATCACGCACAGCTGGCCAAAGAACTCTCCTATGGAGCCGTAGACCCAGGGGATTCCGGCGTCGGCGCAAAGGCGGTCTATAAGACAGCGCGCAGGGTAATTGTCGGTGCAATCCATGAGGAGATCGCACCCCTTGAGGACTGATGAACCGTTTTCGGGTGAAAGGCCTTCTGCCACCGGAATCACGGTGATTTCAGGATTGAGGGCGCGGAGACGCCTGGCCGCACAAACAGCTTTCGGGAGTCCGATCTCGCACTCGCTGTAGAGAACCTGACGCTGCAGATTGCTGAGACTCACCACATCGGGGTCGACAACGACGAGCTCACCTACCCCGGCACCGGCGAGATACGTGGCTGCCGCTGAGCCGAGACCTCCCACACCGATTACAGCTACACGGGCTGAGGCAAGGCGGCGCTGCCCCTCCTCGCCGATTTCCGGGAGCATGGTCTGGCGGGAATATCTTTCGGAGTTCATTTTTTCTGAATGTCGGCGAGGTCAAACACACGGTCCCAGTCTTTCCACACCGGCTCGCGGCCCAGGGCGCGGAGGTCGGCGGCCACATGCTCAGGCGACGTGTCGTCGCTGATGGCAAACTGCTCGAGGGAATTGATGTGGGTGGCGTATCCGCCCGGCTCGGTGCGGGAACCGGCGCTCATCGTGGTCACGCCGAGCGTAGCCATATTGTTGCGGAATGCGTGGTTTTCGCGGGTGGAGTATGAGATGTCCACGTCGGGGTCGTAGATGCGGAAGGCAAACGTAACCTGCGCAAGCTCTCGGTCCGTCATCACGACATTGGGCTGAAAGCCTGACTCCGAGGGGCGCATGCGCGGGAAATTGACCGAATACTTCGTGCGCCAGTAGTTTTTGTGAAGATACATGAGGTGGCGCGCCATCATCGTGACGTCGGTTCGCCAGTCTTCAAGACCTATGAGAACGCCCATGCCGATTTTATGGACGCCGGCCTGACCCATGCGGTCGAAACCGTTGACACGCCATTCGAAATTGCTCTTCATGCCGGCCGGATGATACACCTTGTAGCGCTCGCGGTGGTATGTTTCCTGAAAACAGATCACGCCGTTGAGTCCCGAGTGGGTGAGCCGCCCGTAATCTTCGGCGCTAAGGGGCATCACCTCTATGGTGAGGTTGCTGAAATAAGGGCGGCACACCTGCAGCGCCTTCTCGAGATAGTCGGTTCCGGCAAGACGGGGATTCTCGCCGGTAACAATCAGCAGATTCTCGAACGGCCCGAGCGCCTTTATGGCCTTGCATTCCTGCTCGATTTCCTCGGGCGTGAGAATCACGCGGTTGAGCTTGTTGTGGCGGTTGAAGCCGCAGTAAACGCAGGAATTCGTGCAGGAATTGGTGATGTAGAGCGGGATGAAAATCGAGATGGTCTTTCCGAAGCGCTGCTCGGTGATTTTGCGGCTCCGGCGCGCCATCTGCTCGAGATAGGGAGCAGCCGCGGGCGAAACGAGCGCCATGAAGTCGCGGTCGTCGAGGCGTTCTTTTACGAGAGCGCGCTCCACGTCGGCCGCTGTCATGGCCATGATTTCGGCCGTTGTTGCGTCCCAGTCGTATTTCTTTAGTTCTTCTGAAAACATTGTCAGTCAAGGAATGAGGTTAACGGACTTGAAGCCTCGGCGCAGTCCGACACGGCACCGAGACCGGCTTCGAACGCCTCACGTCCGGCGCGGGTGGCGTCGGCAAATGCGCGTGCCATCCTCACGGGGTCGCCGGCAACAGCGATTGCAGTGTTGACCAGCACGGCGTCGGCTCCCATCTCCATCGCCTCGGCGGCGTGGGAGGGTGCGCCCAGACCGGCGTCAACAACCACGGGTATGCGGCTCTGCTCGATGATTATGCGAATCAGGTCGCGGGTTACGAGCCCCTTGTTGGAGCCGATGGGCGCGGCGAGCGGCATAACGGTTGCGGCTCCGGCGTCCTCGAGCCGTTTACAGAGCACGGGGTCTGCCTGAATGTATGGTAGCACCACAAATCCCATCGATGCGAGACGCTCGGTGGCTTTAAGCGTTTCCACGGGGTCGGGAAGGAGATAACGCGGGTCGGGATGGATTTCGAGCTTTATGAAATCGGTACCGAATGCCTCGCGCGAGAGCTGGGCGGCAAGCACTGCCTCGTCGGCGTCGCGGACGCCGGAAGTGTTGGGAAGGAGCTGAATGCCGTCGGCCACGATGTGGCGGAGCATATCGTCCTCGCGATTGTCCATGTCGATTCGCTTCATGGCCACTGTAACCATCTGGCTGCCCGACGCCTTGATGGCTTCCGCCATAACTTCGTTGCTGCGGAATTTGCCTGTGCCTACGAAAAGGCGCGAGGTGAATTCCTTTCCTCCGATAATAAGTTTGTTCATATACTTATATAG
>UROS01000190.1 GCA_900549445.1 uncultured Porphyromonadaceae bacterium
GAGCCGGACTGCGACCGCTGCCGCAGTGCTATGGGGGCAATCGCTTCGGATCCCGCTATCGCCGGAGCCATTTCTTCCGGAATGCTGCGCTTCACGGCGGTGTATCTCGGAACCGACCGCACGCTGTGGGCGCAGCACGCCGCGCAGCTGCCTCCGGAGTGGACTGCAGGTATCGAGCCGACCGGCCGGGTGGACGATGATGAACTCTACATAATCCGCGCCACTCCCTCATTTTATCTCATAGGAGCAGACGGCAGGATTATCCTCAAGGATGCTCCGCTGCAGGAGATTTTCGCAGCCCTGGGAAGATAGTGGTGTTGTAAGTTACATAAATTACAAAGCGGGGGGCTGCGCGAATGCGCAGCCCCCCGCAGATATGGGAAAATAGGAGATTATCAGATTGCGTCGTCTTCAACGGTTTCAATCGCCTCAGCCACCGGTTCGGGAGCAGGAGTATCGGCTGTAGCGGCTTCGAGTTTCTTCATGATCGAGAAGATGAACGCTGCCGAGATGAAGCAGATAACGATGAGGATAGTCCAGATGGTCCATACAGGAATCTTTCCCCAGAGAAGCATCGGAATCGACACTAAGTAGTTGCCTACGGCAGTGGCTGCGAACCATCCGCCCATCATGGAGCCCTTAAGTTTCGGAGGAGCCACTTTCGAAACGAACGAAATGCCCATGGGCGAAAGCAACAGTTCGGCGAAAGTGAGGAGCAGGTAAGTGGATATGAGCCAATTGGGCGATACGGAGCCGTTGGTTCCCACAAGGCCGAGGGATGCGAGCACCATCACTCCGTAGGCCAGGCCGGCGAGCACCATACCGTAGCCGATTTTGCGGGGAGCCGACGGCTCCTTGCCCTTGCGGCCGAGCCAAGCGAACAAAGCCATGGAGAAGGGGGTCAGAGCAACCACGTAGAACGGGTTGAACTGCTGGTAAAGAGCGGGGTCGACACCCTCGACTTCGGCAGGAGTAGTGGTGTAGAAGTAAACGAGCACCCCGGCCACTGCGGCGAGCAGTACAGCCGAAACCACGCGCGACACGTTACCCTTCGACTGGAAGAAGCTGAACGCCGCGTAAACACCGACTGCCACCGAAGCGAGTGCCCAGATGTTGAATCCGATGCGGGTCCATCCAGTGGCCACAGCCGTGGTGCAGCTCTTGGCGAACTCAGTGAGGGTCTGGCCGTTCTGGTGGAACACCATCCAGAAGAAAATCACGACGGCAAACACAAGGAGCAGCGCAATCACACGCTGGCGGGTCTGCTCGTAAGTGAGTTCCTGAACCGGAGCGGCATCCTTTTTCTGAACCTCAGCACCCTTCTTTTTGTCGGTGATGATGTGGGCGTAGGTCTTACGTCCGAAAATATAGATCATGAGGCTCACTATAAGCGAAGCGCACGCCAGTGCGAAAGCGTAGGAGCAACCCTGCGAGAAAGAGGTGATATACTGCGTGGCGAAGTCGGTGAGCGAGCTGAATTGTACGGAGCACTGCGATGCGAAATCCGTGAGATAGCCTGAGAGGAACGATGCCAGGTCGGCGCCCTCGGCCATACCCTTGTCGGCGGCGAAGTCGGTCATGCTCTTGAGCACTTCGGGTTTTACAGCGGCCATATTGGTGAATCCGTCGGTGTCGATACACCAGTTGCTCACCGTTGCGGCCATCGGGTCAGACGAAAGGAAACCGGCGCGGTCGAGCGCCATGTTTTTCAGACCTACGGCAGCGGTCGGCGCGAACATCGAGCCGAGGTTTATGGCCATGTAGAAGATGGAGAAAGCGGCGTCGCGTCGCGATGAGTAGCGAGAGTCGTTGTAGAGATCGCCCACCATCACCTGCAGGTTGCCCTTGAAGAGACCTGTGCCTGCCGAGATGAGCAGCAGGGCTGCGAAGAGGAGCACGATGGAGGTGTCGGTGCGCACGGGGGTGGGCGCCGACAGGAGTGCGTAGCCGATGAACATCACGCAGATACCTGTAACCACGCATTTTGAGAAGCTCCACTTGTCGGCGAGCCAGCCGCCCACGAGAGGCATGAAGTAGACCAGCGCAAGAAAGATGGAGTAAATCTGTCCGGTCCAGGTGGAGTCGAGACCGAATTTAGCCTGCAGATAGAACAGGAAGATGGCGAGCATTGTATAGTAGCCGAAACGCTCGCCGGTGTTGGCAAGCGAGAGCACATACAATCCCGCAGGTTGATTTTTGAACATAAGGAAGTGGAGTTATGATTGGTTATTTGTTTTCGAGAGCCTTGAATGCCAGGGCATATGCGCGCATCTGCTTGATCATTGCGAGCAGACCGTTGCTGCGGGTGGGCGAGAGATGGTCGGAGAGGCCGATAGCGTTGATGAAATGGAGATCGGAGGCGAGAACTTCGTCGGGGGTGGCTCCGTCGAGCACCTTGATGAGCAAAGATATGATGCCCTTTACGATAATGGCGTCGGAGTCGGCGCTGAACATCATTTTTCCTTCCGGAGTGAGCCTGGCGTCGAGCCACACGCGGCTCTGGCAGCCTTCAATCACGTGGTCGGGGGTCTTAAGTTTCTCGTCCATGGGCGGCATTGCGTTGCCGAGGTCTATTATCATGCCGTAGCGATCCATCCAGTCGTCGACTTCGGAGAACTCTTCGATGATTTCGTCTTGTTTCTGGTCTATTGTCATTTCTTTCGGGGTTTTTCGTTGAAAATGAGATTTATCATTGTCTGACCGGCGGCTTTGAGCGACGCCGGGTCAATGTTTTCGATATTGTCGGCGTGGGTGTGCCACGTAGGCGGGAAGGTACCTGTTTCGGCATTACGCGACTCGATTACGTCGACAGCCGGGATGCCTGCGGCGTTAAGCACCGTATGGTCGTCGACCACGGCACCGCCCTGAGAGTTCTGGAAAATGCCGGCATAGCCCGAACGGCGTGCCACCTCCCATATCCGGCTCACCACCGCGGGAGCGAAGCGGTCGGAAAAATACTCGCGGTGAAACCGCGCGCCGGCTCCTCCCACCATATCGAGCACCACAGCATAGCGCGGACGGTTTTCCTGAGAATAGGGCATCTGTTTTACCCACCGGCGGGTACCGAGACACCAGGATTCTTCGTCGGAGCTTTCTCCGTCGCCGTAATCCTCAGCGTCGACAAAGAGGAGATCCACTCCTATGGGCAATGAGTCGTTGCGTGCAATCTGCCGCGCCATCTCGAGCATGACGGCCACGCCGCTGCCTCCGTCGTTGGCTCCGTCGATCGGCTTATTGCGCAGTTCGGGGTCGGTTTCGTTGTCGGCCCACGGGCGAGTGTCGTAATGCGCGGCGAAGAGCAGACGGTCAGCGGCACCGGGGTTGATGCTCGCGAAGATATTGCGCACGGGCAGAGCGTCGCCGTTGAAAGCAGTGGCAGAGGTGGTCTGCACCGCTATTGAGTCTACGCCATGGCGACGCAGCTCGCTGATGATGTAGTCGCCGCACCGCCGGTTGCCCTCGGTGCCCGGTACACGCGGGCCGAAAGCCACCTGCGCCCTGACGTAGGAGAAAGCGCTGTCGGCGTCAAACACGGCGGCGGCCTCGATGGAGTCGTCGGCTGCGGCGGAAGCGCCTGTCGCGTTTCGCGAAGAGCCAGAGCATCCGACTGCGAGTGCCGCCAGGAATATAGGGATTAAGTGTTTCATGCCTGTTGGGTAAATGATTGACAAAGTTACGAATAATTCCCAACTTTTTTGTACTTTTGCTAAAGCTATGTTTAAACCGCTGATTTTTGGGATAAAAGAGAACCAAGCACGCCCCGAGGGCGTTTTTCAGTCAGATACAAACTATTTGAGATTATGAGAAATAAACAATTGCTGTTCCTGCTCGCGGCAGCGGGAATGACCGGGATGACCATGTCGGCAGCACATCTTACACCCCGCGAGGCGCTGCAGCGCCTTAATTCGTCGCCGGCAATGGCGAAAATGCCATCCAAGTTCCAAAGCGTTTCGACCCCTGTCGTATCGACTCCCGCGTACTACATTTTCGAGGGGGAAAGCGAAGGCTACATTGTGGTTTCCGCCGACGATGCCGCCGTGCCGCTGCTGGGTTACAGTGATTCCGGCAGCTTCGATGCCGAG
>UROS01000191.1 GCA_900549445.1 uncultured Porphyromonadaceae bacterium
GGATATATATACCTGAACAGTCTCAGCTATACCGTCACGCGCCTCCCCGACAACTTCAAGGTAGCGGAAGGTACGAAGCTCACCTCTGTCACAGACACGCCTCCGGCAGGCGGCACACTGACCGGTTACTGGTATACAGTGACCGCTTGCGACGGCGCCTACACCTCGGCGGAGAGCACCACACGCAAATTCTGGACCGGCTCGCTCATGCCCCCGTATTCCGTGGCTTTCAACAAGGAGGAAAATGGTGAGGCCTTCACCATAATTGACGCCAATAAGGACGGCAAAACCTGGGAATGGAGCCGTTACGACAATGCATACCGGTCAGTCTTCAACCGCGACGCCGATACCGACGACTGGTTCGTGACTCCGCCGCTGAAGCTTGAGAAGGGTAAGATGTACATGTTTACCGCCAAACTGCATACCTACTTAGGCAATCCTCTCCGTATGGAAATCCGCTGGGGCGAGGGCGATACTCCCGAGAAGCTGACTTCTCAGCTCATGGAGCCGCAGATCATCAGAAACCGCTACAGCGAGGATTATTCCTACTATCTTATTCCTGAGAAAGACGGCGTTTATTATGTGGGCATCCACGACATAACCTCCGCCGATTCGAGCTGGTTCCTCTTCGCCGACGGCATCACCGTGGGCGCCGGAGTCGAGGCAGTGATTCCCGACGCGGTGGAAAACTTCATGGTAACCCCCGATTTCAACGGCGGCAAGAGTGCCTCAGTTTCCATGACCGCACCCCGCAAGGCCGTGAACGGCACGGCCCTGGAGACGATTACCCGCGTTGACGTGCTGCGCGACGGCACCGTGGTGAAGACATTCTCCGCGCCCGCGCCCGGCTCGCAGCTTGAATTCACCGACCAGCCCGAGACTACGGGCTATCATAAATATGAAGCACTGGCCTACAACGCCGCCGGCGCCGGAAAGAAGAGCTCCCTTTCAGTATATGTCGGAGCCAACGAGCCCGCAGCGCCCGCATGGGCAAAAATAGCGGAGACCGACAAGCCCGGCGAAGTGACCGTTTCGTGGGAGCCGGTATCGACCGACAAGGACGGCAAACCTCTTAATCCCGAACTGGTTGAGTACACCATCGTGGGAGCCGGCGACGGCGATGAAGCCGTGATTATAGCCGACAATATCAAGGGTTCGTCGCATACGTTCCAGGCGCTCAAAGCCAGCGAAAACCGCAGTTTCGTGGGCTATGGAGTGCGCGCACGCACCGATGGAGGTTACTCTCTGATGGCAATAACCGATATTATTCCAATCGGCACACCGTATGCCGCTCCCTGGAGCGAATCGTTTGCCGGCGGTCAGGCTGCCTCATTGATACGCAGCGAGAACCGGGAGGGAATGTGGAGCATATATACCGATGAATCCGGAATACCCTCGCAGGACGGCGACAACGGCCTGGCGGCGATGTTCGGCGAATTCGCGGGAGCCGACGCCACCCTCTACACGGCCAAGATTTCCCTCGCGGGTCTCGACAATCCCGCTTTAGTGTTCTATACCTACAACATAGCGGGAGCTGACGCCGACAAGAACAGAATCGAGGTGTCGGTCAACGGCGGCGACGGTTTCGTGACAGAGAAACAGCTTACAGTATCCGACCTCGGAGAGGATAACGGCTGGTATCTCGCGGTGGTGCCTCTCGAGAAATATAAGGGCAAGGTGATTCAGTTCGCAATGCGCGGCATTACCGCCACACACAAGTTTACCCTTGCAGACAACATTCAGGTGACGTCGCTCAGCGCCCGTAATCTGCGTGTGGCCTCCATTGATGCACCGCTGACCGCGGTGCCAGACAAGGAATTCTTCGTTACTGTAAACGTGGAGAACTTCTCGACCGGGGTGGCCTCCGGCTACATGGTGAAACTCTTCCGCAACGGAGAGCTGATCGGAACCGAGACACCCGATGCACTCGCTCCCGGCAGTACCGCGGTGGTGAAGTTCGCCCAGACTTTAGGCGTGGCCGACCCCGAGACTTCGGAATACCGCGCCGAAATTGAATATGCGGCCGATCAAAATGCCGACGACAATACGTCGGCAACGGAGACGGTGCGCCTGCTGCTTCCCGACCATCCCGTGCCCGCCAATCTCGCAGGCACGGCTACGGAAACGAACGTTACGCTGACATGGGACGCTCCCGATCTGACAACGGCGCTTCCCGACAGCAAGACAGAGGATTTCGAAGGATTCGAGTCGTGGTCGAAGACCGGTGCCGAAGGCTGGACATTCGTAGATGTCGACCGGTCGGGTGTAGGTCAGATCGGCAATTTCGAATTACCCGGTATCGGATATAACTCCCTTGTGAGCTGGTTTGTGACCGACGCCTCGCTTGAAGGCCTCCCGGCTGCGGGATTCGCCGCCTGCTCGGGCAGCAAATATCTCTCGACCCTCTTCTGTCTGCCCGACATGAGCGGGGAGCTGGCGGAATACATAGCCAACGATGACTGGGCCATCTCTCCGCAGCTCTACGGCGGCGCTCAGACAATCAGCCTTATGGCGCGCTCCATGAATCCTTCCGAGGCTCAGGAAAGCTTTGAGATTCTTGCCTCCACCACCGATTCGGATTCACCCGCCGACTTCACACTCGTGGAGCAGATAACGAATGTTCCCGGCACGTGGACCCAGTACAGGTTCTACCTGCCCAAGGGCACAAAGCTGTTCGCTATCCGCTACAACCACACCTTCGGATTGTCGCTCGGTGTGGACGATGTAACCTTCATTCCCGCGGGCACTTCAAGCCTTGTGGTCGAGGGATACAACGTATACCGCGACGGCAAGCGGGTGAACACCACTCCGGTAAAGGAGACCACGTTTACCGACCCGATCAAACTGACCGATGAGGCCGAGTATGCCGTGACCGCCGTTTACGAGAACCGCGGGGAATCGCGACTGAGCGCGCCTCTGCGCCTGAAATATTCGGGCGTGACCGACATTGCGGCAGGCGGCAACGCTACAGTAAGCGCCGCGAAAGGCGCTATCCTCGTTGAGAACGCCGAAGGCATGACTGTAAGCGTGACCGACACTGCCGGCCGCGTAATCGCCCGGACAGAGGGCTCGGCCACGATTCCGGTTGCCCCAGGAGTCTATATCGTCAAAGTCGGTGCGACTGTAGTAAAGGTGCTCGTTCACTGATATAACGTCGTAAAGCGCAGGGACATAGCCTCCCGATCTGACAAATGAAAAAGCAGCTCCGGCATTCCGCCGGAGCTGCTTTTATGTCAAAAATACTGGCTATTTTAGTTCTAATTCGATGTCCTCTATTGAAGGCAGCGAACTCTTGAATTCGTCGGGAATGAATTTCGTGAGCTGAAATTCCGCTACCCCGATAGGTTGCGATGAGGATTCAAGGGCATATTGGGCAAGTACGTTATCTTTATCCTTGCATATCAGCAATCCGATAGTGGGGTTATCCTGTTCGGTTTTCAGTATATGATTTACGGCAGTCATGTAGGTGCCGAGTTGCCCTATATCGCCGGCTCCGAATGTACCCGTCTTGACTTCGATAACACAATAGGTGTGCAATTTTATGTTATAAAACAGCAAATCAATGAATTGTTCGGTGTGTCCTACCTTAAGACGGTATTCTTCACCGACGTAAGCAAATCCGGAGCCAAGTTCGAGAAAAAAGCGGGAGATATTCGCCATCAAAGCTTTCTTCAGTTCCCGCTCTTTATAAGGCTCGGTCAGTTCGGTAAAGTCGAAGATATACGGGTCTTTTGTCAGTTCCTGTGCAAGGTCGCTTTCAGGAGCCGGAAGCAGACGGGAGAAACTTGTCAACGCTTTGCCCTGGCGCAGATGCAGATTGGTGTCAATGAACGATTTCAGCACGTTTCTCGACCATCCTTCTTCGACAACCTTGTGAGCGTAGAACAGTGCGGTTTCCGGCTTGTCCGAAAATTTGTCTATAATAACGCGGTGGTGTCCCCACGGAATTGAGAAAATTAAATCATCGATGGCATCGGAGGATGAGGCTGTCTAACAACCAAAGTTAGGCAGTCTCTATTTTTATACACAAAATCTGAAGATTTAGGCTGCCTTTGCCACTACTGATATGAGCT
>UROS01000192.1 GCA_900549445.1 uncultured Porphyromonadaceae bacterium
CGAGTCTCGTGGGCTCGGAGATGTGTATAAGAGACAGGGCCGGTGCTCCACCGGATGATTTCTCGGTTCTCGGTCAGAATTGGGGATTCCCGACATATAATTGGGAGGAAATGGCAAAAGACGGTTTCGCATGGTGGAAAGCCCGTTTCCGCAAGATGGCTGAATATTTCGACGCATACCGTATTGACCATGTGCTGGGATTCTTCCGCATCTGGCAGATTCCTATGGACGCAATCCATGGTCTTCTCGGTGTTTTCAACCCGGCACTTCCGTTCACTCCCGATGAACTCCGATATAATTACGACTTCTGGCTCGATACTGAATCGCAGGTAAAGCCTTTTATTGCAGAATGGATGCTCCACGATTTCTTCGGAGAATATGCCGACGAGTGCCGCGACCGCTTTCTTACCGACATCGGCGACGGGCGCTATGCTATGCGTCAGGATTTCGATACCCAGCGCAAAGTTGCCGATTATTTCGCCACGCAGGAGAAAAACGATAAGAACAGCCGTATTTGCGATGCTCTTCTCGGCCTTATAGACCAGGTTTTGTTTATTGAAGACCCTGTTGAAAAGGGCAAATACCATCCCCGCATCTCTGCCCAGTTTACCTACGCTTACCGTGCTCTTACAGACTACGAGCGATGGTGTTTCGACCGTCTTTATAACGACTTTTTCTATCATCGCCACAATGATTTCTGGTACGGTAAAGCAATGTGGAAGCTTCCGCCGCTTATCGACGCAACCCAGATGCTTGTTTGTGCCGAAGATCTCGGTATGATTCCCGACTGTGTGCCGGCCGTAATGCATAATCTCGAGATTCTCTCCCTCGAGATCCAGCGTATGCCCAAGGATCCGAATGCCAAATTCGGCAACACGTGGAATTATCCCTATTACTCCGTATGCACTACTTCCACTCACGACATGGACGGTATACGCCGGTGGTGGGAAGCAGACCGCAACGCTACTCAGCGTTTCTACAACGAGGTGCTTCAGGAACCGGGCGAGGCTCCCGAATATGCTGAGCCATGGATCTGTGAGCGCATAATCAGACTTCATCTCGAGTCTCCCTCAATGCTCTGTATTCTTCCGCTTCAGGACTGGCTGTCAGTCAACGGCGTGATTCGTCGTCAGGATCCGCGTGAGGAGCTCATCAATATTCCCGCTAATCCACGCCACTACTGGCGTTACAGAATGCATCTCACTCTTGAGGATCTCAACGCTCAGAAAGATTTCAACACTTCGCTCCGCAACATGATTCTCGGCTCCGGCCGGTGATTCCATTCAAAACACAGCAGGACGCCGCAAGCCCATGCGGTGTCCTGCCGTGTTGATTTTAATACATTATGACCGAAAAAGAACTCCGCGAGCTTCTTGATTCAGAAGCCGCACGCATAAATTCACCGGCGTTCATAGCCGACGACCCGGTACAGTTTCCCAGGCGGTTCCAGTCACTGCCCGACATCGAGATTGCCGCACTCCTCTCAGCCACCATCGCGTGGGGGAACCGGAAGATGATCTGCCGCAACGCCGACAGGCTGCTGAGCCTTATGGATAATCAGCCCTACGCTTATACGATGGACGAAGGCTACGAGGAACTGCCTGACTGCAACATCCACCGGACCTTTTTCGCTGCAAACCTCCGCCACTACCTCCGTGGGTTGCGCCGTATCTACTCGCGCTATGGCTCCCTGCAGGAATTTGCCCGCGCGGAAGCCATCGCTGAATCCGAAGCTCCGGCATGGAAGCTCGTGGAGGCGATTAACCGCGAGATAGCGCTTGCCAACGGCGGTCATGCCGACTCCCGCTGTCTGCCTCAGAATCTTTCTACGACAGCCTTGAAGCGTGTAAATATGGCGCTGCGGTGGCTCGTCCGGCGCGACGGCATAGTCGACCTCGGCGTGTGGGACGTGATTACGCCCGCGCAGCTCTTCATTCCTCTCGACGTCCACGTTGCCGACACGGCCCGTCAGCTCGGCATTCTCACTCGTCGTTCGCCCGACAGAAAAGCGGTCGACGAGATTATGACTTCACTTAGGAAGTATAATCCCGCCGACCCTGTTATTTATGACTATGCTCTGTTCGGCATAGGGATGAATCTCTAAGTCAGGGCACGCTCAGACGTTGAAGAGGAAGTGCATGATGTCGCCGTCTTGCGCAACGTAGCCTTTGCCCTCAATCGCCATTTTCCCTGCATCGCGGACGGCGCTCTCACTGCCGAGAGTCACGTAGTCGTCGTATTTGATCACCTCGGCACGGATAAATCCTTTCTCGAAATCGGTGTGGATTATGCCGGCACACTGCGGCGCTTTGCTTCCGCGGATGAAAGTCCACGCTCTTACCTCGTCGGCGCCGGCCGTGAAGAACGTCTGCAGGTTAAGCAGGGCGTAAGCTGCACGTATGAGCCTCGACACACCCGATTCCTCCAGTCCGATTTCCTTCAGGAATTCCTGACGCTCCTCGTAGGTGTCAAGCTCCGTTATCTCGCTTTCTGTCTGGGCTGCCACAATCATCAGCTGGGCGTTTTCGTCCTTGATGGCTTCGCGGACGGCGTCCACGTAAGCGTTGCCGTTCACCGCCGAAGCGTCGTCGACGTTGCAGACGTAAAGAACCGGCTTGGACGTGAGCAGGAAGAGTTCGCGTGCGAACTTCTCTTCGTCGGGTGTCTCAAGTTCCACCGAGCGCGCAGGCTTTCCGGCCACGAGTGCGTCGTAGAATTTTTTCAGTACCTCATACTGCATTTTAGCCACCTTGTCGCCCCCGGTCTGAGCCTGTTTCTGAGTCTTTGCCATTCGGCTTTCCACGGTTTCAAGGTCTTTCAGCTGAAGTTCGTAGTCGATTATCTCTTTGTCGCGCACGGGGTCAATAGTGCCGTCAACGTGAGTTATATTGTCATCGTCGAAACAGCGGAGCACGTGGAGTATGGCATCCGTCTCGCGGATATTTGCAAGAAACTTGTTGCCGAGGCCTTCGCCTTTGCTCGCACCTTTCACGAGGCCGGCTATGTCTACTATTTCAACGGTAGCAGGAACAACGCTGCGGGGATTGCACATCTCCACGAGTTTATTCAGCCTTTCGTCCGGAACTGTTATCACACCGACGTTGGGCTCGATTGTACAGAAAGGGAAATTCGCCGACTGCGCCTTGGCGTTTGAAAGGCAATTGAAAAGAGTCGACTTGCCAACGTTGGGAAGTCCGACTATACCACACTTTAGTGCCATTTATATCGTTTGATTTGGTTTATCCTGGTTATCTGAAATTTTATGCAAAGTTACATCTTTTGTTTCATTTATCAAAGTGCGCCGCCCCGGAGCGCACGGAGCGCCGGAGGACGTATTGAGAAATGTATTATTTTTACCAAAGCAGTCGGACGAAATCGCGTCTTTGGACTTCAACTTGCGAAACTCGGCAATGAGTTGAGAAAGTGATTTGGTATCAATAGCCATAACTGATGCTGTTTATACGACAAAGTTATGGTGGCAACGATACTGGGTAAAAGATAAGGTATTACGATATGAATAAGTAAAATAAAAACAATATAGGAGAAAGTAGATATAAATAAGCCCACAAAGTTGTGGTCTTTTTGTATTTACGCACCCATGATTTAAATTTCGTTTCTGCTTCCTTTTTAGGAATGAGAATATATGAAACGCCAATTAAAATTCCCAGCCAACAAAGTGATAAAAGAACAAAACTGACCTGTTCTATACCCAAAGGCATGAATGGTGTAGTTGAAACTATCGATAAAAACCAAATGGGCCCAATGAATAATCCCCGTCCTCCTAAACGAGGAGAGAAAACAGTTTCACCTTTTGCATATAGATAATGAATGAAGTTCATGCGCAAAGGTACTAACAATCGGGCAGATACGCAAACAAAAGAACTGCCTTGCGCCGCTATTGCAACCGCATCAAATTTGAGCGGTCGCATTAATTATCGGGATATCGGGTGATTTACCCAATAGAATATTTTTATCAACATAGGAGCGATGAACGAGAAGAAGTATAGCCAAAACCATAAAGAAGTCTTGGATAAATACTGTTTTTCCCATTTAT
>UROS01000193.1 GCA_900549445.1 uncultured Porphyromonadaceae bacterium
CGTCAGATGTGTATAAGAGACAGATCCACAACATGCACGGCCGCGTGATGGTTTCCGTTTGGCCCAAGTTCTACGTGACTACCGAACACTATAAGGAATTCGACAAAAACGGCTGGATGTACAAACTCGCCGTCACCGACAGCATCCGCGACTGGGTAGGTCCAGGCTACCTCGGATCGTTCTACGACGCCTACGACCCCGACGCCCGCAAGCTCTTCTGGAGTCAGATGAACGACCACTACATGCCCCTCGGCATCGACGCCTGGTGGATGGACGCCTCCGAACCCAACATCCGCGACTGCACCGACATTCAGTACCGCAAGGATCTCATCACTCCCACCGCCCTCGGCCCCTCGACCAAATACTTCAACGCCTACGCTCTCATGAACGCCGAAGCCATATATGATGGTCAGCGCGGCGTCGACCCCGACAAGCGAGTGTTCCTCCTTACCCGCTCCGGTTTCGCCGGCCAGCAGCGCTACTCCACCGCAACCTGGAGCGGCGACATCGCCACCCGCTGGGAGGACATGAAGTCGCAGATCTCCGCAGGACTCAACTTCGCTCTTAGCGGCGTGCCCTACTGGACAATGGACATAGGCGGATTCTGCGTGGAAGACCGCTACGTGGCCGCCGACGTTGAGTTCCGGAAAACCGGCAAAGAAAATTCCGACCTCAAGGAATGGCGCGAGCTCAACACCCGCTGGTATCAGTTCGGCGCATTCGCGCCCCTCTTCCGTGCCCACGGCCAGTTCCCCTACCGCGAAATTTTCAACATCGCTCCTGAAAACCATCCCGCCTACAAGTCGGTGGTATATTACACCAACCTGCGCTACGACATGATGCCTTACATCTACTCGCTCGCCGGCATGACTTACTTCGATGACTACACCATCATGCGTCCGCTCGTCATGGACTTCCCCGCCGACAAGAAAGTGCGCAACATAGGCGACGAGTACATGTTCGGTCCCTCTCTGCTCGTGGCTCCCGTCTACACCTACGGCGCCACCTCGCGCGACGTCTATTTCCCCGCAGGCGACTGGTATAACTTCTACAACGGCAAGCTCATCAAGGGAGGCGAAACCCTCTCGATGGCCGCTCCCTACGAGCGCATCCCGCTCTTTGTCCGCGCCGGTGCCATCATTCCGTTCGGACCCGCCATGCAGTACTCCGACGAGAAACCCGCCGACCTCATCAACCTCTACGTTTATGCCGGCGCCGACGGCTCCTTCACTCTCTACGAGGACGAAAACGTAAACTACAACTACGAGAAAGGGCAGTACGCAACCATACCCTTCACGTTCGACAACGCCACCTCTACCCTCACCATCGGCGAGCGCAAGGGCGAGTTCCCCGGAATGCTCAAAGAGCGTAAGTTCAACGTAATTCTTGTTTCTCCCTCCAACGCTGTCGGCTACAGCCGCGACGCAAAGGGCATCGAAGTAAACTACAACGGCTCTAAAACCGAAGTGAAGCTCTGATGAACAGGATTTGGTCTAAATTCACACTGTGTTGTCTGCTCCTTATGGTGCAGACAGCACTTTTCAGTGCCTCCGCCGCTACCGACAGCCGCGCCTCGGAGTTCAACTCCGGCTGGCGTTTCGCACTCGGCGACGAGCCTGCCATGGCGCAGCCCGGTTTCGACGACTCTGCGTGGCGCTCCCTCACCCTCCCCCACGACTGGGCCATTGAGGGAGATTTCAGCGAGAGCAACCCCTCCGGAACCGGCGGGGGTGCCCTCCCCGGCGGCATAGGCTGGTACAGAAAAACTTTCACTCTGCCCGAAGCCGACCGCGGAAAGCAGATATATATTGATTTCGACGGTGTATACATGAACGCCACCGTTTACATCAACGGCCACGAACTCGGCACCCGGCCTTACGGGTACGCCTCCTTCAGCTACGACATCACTCCCTGGCTGAAACAGGGCGAAAATGTAGTTGCCGTACGTGTAGACAACGCTGAGCAACCCAATTCCCGATGGTACAGCGGCTGCGGCATCTACCGCAACGTCTGGATCCGTGCGCTCGACCCCGTCCACATCCCGCTTTGGGGTCAGTTCGTGAAGCAGACGCAGGTGAGCGACGCCAATGCCCGCCTCGACGTGGAGACCACCGTAGAAAACAAGAGCGGGAGCCGTGAGAAACTCGCGCTCGTCACCCGCCTCGTCGACGCAAAAGGTAAGGTCATCGCCTCGGCCTCCACCCCTTTCACCCTCGCAAAAGGCAAATCCACGACTGTAAACCAGACAATCAATATTACGAAGCCCCACCTATGGTCGACCGACGATCCGTATCTTTATACCGTAAAGTCCGCAGTGGAGCGGGTAAAGACCGGCGCTGCCGTCGACTCACTCTCTACCCCCACCGGTATCCGTTACTTCAAGTTCGACGCCTCGAAAGGCTTCTCACTCAACGGCAAACCGATGAAAATCAAGGGTGTGTGCATGCACCATGATCTCGGAGCCCTTGGAGCGGCTGTCAATACCCGCGCCATCGAGCGCCAGCTCGAAATCCTGAAGGAAATGGGCGTAAACGCCTACCGCGCCTCCCACAATCCTCCTGCTCCGGAGGTTCTCGACCTCTGCGACCGCATGGGCATACTCGTTATGGACGAGACCTTCGACATGTGGCGCAAGAAAAAGACCGCCCACGACTATTCGCGCTACTTCCCCGAATGGTACGAGCGCGACCTCACCGACCTGCTCAAGCGCGACCGCAACCATCCGTCGATTGTTATCTGGAGCATCGGCAACGAGGTGCTCGAACAGTGGAGCGACGCAAAGGCCGACACCCTCAGCCTCGAGCAGGCGAACCTCATTCTCAACTTCGGCCACAGCGCTGACATGCTTGCTTCTGAGGGCGACTCGATGTCGGTCAACTCTATGCTCACCCGTCATCTCACCGATATGGTTCACGACCTGCTTCCGGGCAGCTACGTCACCGCCGGATGCAACGAACCCGACCCGGGCAATCACCTCTTCCGCTCCGGTGCTCTCGACGTTATCGGCTTCAACTACCACGATGACTGGTTCAAGGACGTACCCCGCAATTTCCCCGGTAAACCGTTCATCATCACCGAGAGCGTATCGGCGCTCCAGACCCGCGGCTATTACCGTATGCCGTCTGACTCGATGTACATCTGGCCCGAGCGCTGGGACAAGCCGTTCTTCGACCCGTCATTCTCCTGTTCGTCGTACGACAATTGTCACGTTCCCTGGGGCAACACCCACGAAGGAACGCTCCGCCACATGGACGAGAACGACTTCATAAGCGGCCAGTTCATCTGGACCGGCTTCGACTATCTCGGCGAGCCCACCCCCTACGGCTGGCCTGCCCGCAGCTCCTACTTCGGCATAGTCGACCTCGCCGGTATCCCGAAAGACGTATATCTGTCTCTTATACACATGTGGCGTCCCGACAAGACGGTTCTCCACCTCTTCCCCCACTGGAACTGGGATCCCGGACAAGAAGTGGATCTCTGGGCATACTTCAACAACGCCGACGAGGTTGAGCTTTTCGTCAACGGCGAGTCGCAGGGCATCCGCACCCTCGAGCCGGGCAAATACCACGTGAACTGGCGCGTCACCTACGAGCCGGGAACCGTCCGCGCTGTCTCGCGCAAAAACGGCAATACAGTGGCTGTCAAAGAAATCCGTACTGCAGGCGCGCCTTACAGTATCCGTCTCACTCCCGACCGCTCCCAGATTGCCGCCGACGGCAAAGACCTCAGCTACCTCCTCGTGGAGATTCTCGACAAGGACGGCAACCTCTGCCCGTGGGCCGACAATCAGGTGACATTCAAGGTTGACGGCGCCGGTTACAACACCGGCGTTGACAATGGCAGCCCCATCTCGCTCGAGCGCTTCAAGGACGACAAGCGCAAGGCCTTCTACGGAAAGGCTATGCTCATTGTCCGCAACGACGGCTCCGAAGGCCCCGTGACCGTAACCGCCACCTCGCCCGGACTCAAACCCTACACCACCACAATCAACGCCATTAAAAAATGAACGTAAAACATATTTTCATATCTTCAATCTGCCTCTTAT
>UROS01000194.1 GCA_900549445.1 uncultured Porphyromonadaceae bacterium
GGGGAGCCCGCCGCTGAGCTTTATTGTGTCGGTGCGTTTCATGTCAGAGGGCAGCGCTTATAATCGTGGGCAGGATGGGCGCGTTGCTGTTGTTGAGGCGCAGCGAACCCTTGATGCCGTCAGTTTCGATGGCAACCTCGAGGCATATGCCCCAGCCTGGAGCCGTGGGAGCGAAGTTGCGGAGGGAAGGAATGTTGACATACAGGCCGCCGTTTTTACCCACGAAGTCCTTGGCCAGGCCGTTGTCGTGGTTCGGCGAGAAAGGCTCGCTGGAAACGCCGAGATAACCGTCGATGTTGCCGGCGTAGAGATGCAGGCCGTAGGCGTCGACCATTATGCTGTGGCGCTCGTCGGATTTGAAAGGCATGCCATAGGACGAGAGCATTTTCGCAATGGCCGAGAGAGCGTCGTTGACGGCCTCCTGCCGCATGTGGACCATGACTGTATACTGACTGTTTTCGGGTTCTGACATATTTTCCATGTCGAGCGCGAGCAGGGCGGTGCCGTCGATGGCACGCAGATACGGCAGAACCACGCCCATGAAGCCGCGGGCCTGGAGTCCGCCTAAGGTTTCAATGACTTTGGCGGTGCTGTCCCAGTCGAAATCCTTGGTGAGACCGGCAAGCAGCACTATGGGAGCCTCGGCCGACACGTAGCCGAGCACGGCGGGGTTGACCGGCTGCAGCCCTTCGAAGGGCAACGACTCGCCGTCGGCCTTCATGCGCGAGGCCTCGAAGGAAATCCGGCGGTCGTCGGCGTTAGCCGACATCACAATCCACCACGGGTCGGTGACTTCGGCCTTATCCCTGACCTGATTGAGAATCACGGAGGAGCAGAACGCCGCGCGGAAAATTTCGTCGCCGCTTTCGAGGTAGTTGCAGATGCCTTCGAGCTTTTTTACCGGCATCTCTCCGGCAGCCTTGAGGATTTTATTGATTTCCTCAGCAGCTTTCGCAGGCATCATGCCGCCCACCAGCCAGCCCTGATTGTCGTTGAAGAGCAGAGCACGGCCGCCGAGCGACGCCGAATTGAAGCCGCCGTTTTCTTCGATCGTCACGCCGTTCTCCTTAAGAGCGGCGCAGAACTCCTTGAAATCGGTTATGGTGAAAGTGAGGAAGCTGAGATCGGAGGTGGCGGTCACAAAGAGCGCGCCGTCGAGGTCGACGCAGCGGGAGTAGTTGAGAAATTCGCTGATTTTCGCGGCTTTTTTGCCGAGCGACTCGCTGATATAGTCGGGTGCGGTGTAAGTGTCGCCGGTTTTTGTAAAGCCGGATTTTTCGGCGAGCTGCCCGAAGTCGGTGCGCGCCACGGCCACAACGTTAGCCGGAATTGTCTTGTAGAGGTCTGTCTCGCCGGAGCATCCCGAGAGACCGAGAATCATCAAAGCGGTGAGCAGAAGAGCTGATGTCAGGCTGAGCTTCATATTCAATTGAAAGTTTAGAATTTAGAATTTAAATTTATTGCAAAGGTTTGCGGGTGCGTATGCCGGGGCGGTTGTGGAGGGTGAGGGCTGCGAAGCGGTCGGTCTGTTGCGAACGGTAGCTTATAAAGTAGTGTTCGCGGCCCATGAAGTCGAGCAGAAAGGTGGCGGTGTCGGCTGGCGAATATGCGGGATTGCCGGGTGTGACGCGCTCTTCTATGGTCACGTCGAAGCCTTTTACGGTGACTTTGGCGCTGACTGCGCCGGCTTCAGTGACACCGCGGAGTCCCGTACGGCGCAGGAGGACATTGCCGTCGTCGAGGCACTCCAGTTCTATACCTTCATCGGAGCTGCCGGTAAGCGAGAGCACCGAGGGGAGCAGCAGTTCCCTGACGGGACCTGCGGAGGATTTCACGGCGGTGGCCGCAATGACGGCCGCAGCCAGAACCACGGCTATGACGTAGAATTCCACCGTCTGGAAAATCGAGAGCGCTATCATGAAGGCAAAAGTAGCAATTTCCCGCGAAGTGGCAAACAAAAACACTTTGAAAATTAATGAATCCGGAGGTAATATACCCGTTAAACAATGTGCTGATAACCTGCGTATTGTATGGACGTGATTCTTCACGTCTACCGAGAAAACACGTGTGAATGCATTCGTTTTTTCTGTAAAAATGTTTATTCGCGGTGGACGTGAAGAATCACGTCCGTACATTGATACTCAATCAGTTATATCAGTATGACGATAAGTCTGCCATAGGTTTTAAGCGAAAAAGCCGTGAACGAGGATGCCACGGCGGGAGTCTGGTTTCGCGGAGGGCCATGGCTGTCGCCGTTGTCGAGGCATCGCGGCTCCGCGGCTCGCCTCGATTTCTGTTTGGGGGCGCTGTCCCACAGCTCGCTTCGCTCCGCAGTGGGTTAGTGAGACATCGCGCCTCTCGGCGCTTTTTCGCGAGGGGTTTCGGTGGCAGTCCGCAGGCTGGGAGGCTCCGCGGCTCGGGCGCTCTTTTGCCAATAATTGAGGAGTCGTGCAAACCCGGGCAGGGGGTGCGGCGTTATCATTAATAATGAAGTTTAATCCGTTTCAACTATGCAATATCTGGTCGTTCCAACCCATACCGTGGCCCAATGGCTTCTGAGCCATGTGCATACTGTGCTCGGAAAACTCGGTCTGGAAAAGTCGGCTGAGTTCGAAGAAGGGGTGTACATTTGCCTTATAGTGGCGATAGCGCTGTTAGCGGGCTGGATTGTAAGGCATCTGATACTCTATGCCGCCCAAAAGTTCGTGAGGCTGCGTCACACCGAAATCGGCACCGAACTGCTTCAGCAGCATACTCTTACTCGCTGCAGCCATATAATATCGCCGCTTGTGATCCTCGCGTTGCTTCCGTTTGCCTTCACGCCCGACACGTCGTTTCTCGGTATGGTGGAGAAGATTCTCTACATTTATACTATAGTGGTGACGGCGGTGGCGATCAATGCGGTGCTGACTTTCGTGTGGATGCGCTACGACGCCGTGCGCAATACCCGCAACCTGCCGCTGCGCGGAATTCTCAACATCGGCATGGGCATAGTGTGGGCTATCGCGGTGATTGTGAGCGTGTCGATTCTCATCAACAAGTCGCCGGCGGCTCTTCTCACCGGCCTGGGTGCATTTGCGGCCGCCCTGATGCTGATTTTCAAGGACACGATATTAGGCTTTGTGGCGGGTATTCAGCTGTCGCAGAACGATATGCTTCATGTGGGCGACTGGATTGTAGTGCCGTCGACCACTGCCAACGGTATTGTCATGGATGTGTCGCTCACGGCGGTGAAGGTGCAGAATTTCGACAATACCATAGTGACGCTGCCGCCGTATACGCTCGTCTCGACCTCGTTTCAGAACTGGCGCGGCATGACCGAGAGCGGCTGCCGGCGCATAATGCGTTCGGTGACATTCGAGAGCGAGAGCATAGTGGAAGCCGGAGCTGCCGAGATTGCCCGGCTTACCGCGGAGTTCCCGCTGCTGAAGGGGTGGGCGGACAAGATGAGCGCCTCGGGCGGAAAGACGGTCTATGATCCCGGATTGGCTGTGGTCAACGGCACGGTACTGACCAATTTAGGGCTTTTCCGGGCGTATATGTGCGAGTATATCCTGTCGCGCGACGAGTTCAATCACGATTCGCAGCTGCTGGTGAGAATTCTGGATCCCGGGCCAAACGGGTATCCCCTGCAGATATGGTGTTTCACGTCGACCACGGCGTTTACGGCCTACGAGGCTATCCAGAGTGCTCTGTTCGAGCATATAGCCGTAGTGGCGCCGAAGTTCGGGCTGAAGATCTACAACACGACGTCGGTTCTCGACACTACTACCGTTCAGATGCTGCCCGACGCTCCTTAGAATTTAGAATGGAAAATGGGAAATGGAGAATTTTCCATTTTCTACTCTAAATTTTAAATTATTGCTGTCCGATAAAAATTTTTGAGGCGGCCTAAAAATGATGGGTCGGGCAGACTCCGCGGCTGTCGCCGGGATCAAGGCGTCGCA
>UROS01000195.1 GCA_900549445.1 uncultured Porphyromonadaceae bacterium
TGTGTATAAGAGACAGCACGTGCAGGGGTGCCGACGGGAGCCATTCCTCGCCGCGTATAACATGCGACACCTCCATAAGATGATCGTCGACTATATTGGCGAGGTGATATGTGGGAAGATCGTCGGCACTCTTGTAAAGCACTTTGTCGTCGAGAATCGAACTGTTGATGGTCACTTTGCCGCGTAGCAGGTCGTTGACCTCGATGTCGCGTCCCGGTTCGATGAGAAAGCGCACCACGTAAGGCGTTCCCCCGTCGATGAGCCGCTTCACCTCGTCGGCCGGCATGGAGAGCGAATTGCGCATCTGCATGCGGGTCGAAGCGTCGTACTGGAAATTGGGATGCGCGGTGCGGGCAGCCTCGAGTTCCTCGGGGGTGTCGAATGCGATGTATGCCTTGCCGGCATCGAGAAGCATCTTCACGTGTTCGCGGTAGATGTCGCGCCGTTCGCTTTGCTTATAAGGCCCGTAGGCGCCTCCTTCGCGCACCCCTTCGTCGATTTTGATGCCGAGCCATGCGAGAGCCTCGTTGATATAGTCTTCGGCTCCAGGCACGAAGCGGTGTGAGTCGGTGTCTTCAATTCGGAGAATCATGTCGCCACCGTGGCGGCGGGCGAAAAGATAGTTGTATAAAGCTGTGCGCACGCCGCCTATATGGAGCGGGCCGGTGGGCGACGGTGCGAATCTAACACGTACTTTGCGGTTCATTGCTGAATATTGTTGAATGATGATGCTTATTGTCGTTCAGTCGTATTTTCGGGGAGATATACGAGTGTACAGGCCCGTTCTGGGCGTATGACCTCACCGGCCGCAGCACGCAGGTCGGCTATCGATATGGCGCGCCGGCGGGAGTCGAGAGAGTTTACGTCCTCGCCGTGCATTTCAGCCATGGCGAGTGCCTGCGCCTTTTCGAGGTAGCTCATTGAGGCGAAAGTAGTATCGCTCTGCGAGCGGTTGTTGGCACGCTCCACCTCTTCGGGAGTGATGTCGCCTTCGCGGGCAAGGGCAGCGGCTTGCTCGAAGAGCATGCCGGTGGCTTTTTCGACCGTTGCGGGGGAGGGGTCGGCGAGGCGCCCTGTGAGCATCAGGAATCCTTCCTCGTCGTAGCCCGAAATAGAGGCGTCGGCATCGGTGAAGATATCGGTGCCCATCACCAGCCGCCGGAAAAAACGCGATGCGCGGCCGGCCGAGAGAATGTCAGTGAGAATGTCGCACTCCAGATAACCTTTTTTGCCGTAGGCGGCCATCGGGAAGGCCGTTACCACGAGCGCCTGAGGCACGTCGGGAGAGGTTACGGTCTGATGGCGCGGTTCTGTTACCGTGGCTTCGGGGAGCCACGTCCGGGGAGCTGTTTCGCGGCGGGGCAACGGGCCGAACCATTTTTCAGCGAGGCGCAGGGTCTCGTCGAATGTTATGTTTCCGCTCACGGCCAGCACGGCATTGTTTGGCGCGTAGTGGCTGTAGAAAAACCGGCGCACGTCGGGCAGCGTGACCTTTTCGATATGCGATATTTCGAGGCCTATGGTGGGCCAGCGGTAAGGGTGCGTCTTATAGATGAGAGCGTGGAGCTTGTGGGAGAGGTCGCCGTACGGGCGGTTGAGGTGCGTTTGCTTGAACTCTTCGATTACCACGTCTTTCTGAATCCGGAGCGACTTTTCGGAGAATGCGAGTCCGAGCATGCGGTCGCTTTCAAGCCAGAATAGCGTCTCGGCGTTCGAAGCCGGTGCTATGTCGTAGAAATTGGTGAAGTCGGCGCTTGTCCAGGCGTTGTTTGTTCCGCCCGCCATTTCGATGGCTGCGTCGAAATCCGGAATGTTCTCCGAGCCGCCGAACATCAGATGCTCGAAAAGATGGGCGAGTCCCGTCATCTCCTCCGACTCGTCGCGAGAGCCTACGTTGTAGAGCACGTTGAGCGCTACCATGGCCGTAGAGGGGTCGTAGTTGTGGATTATCCGCAGACCGTTTCCGAGAGTATGGCGGGAGAAGTCGATCATTTCAGAGAATTTCCATTGATATGATTCTGACGTCGCGGGTAGGTCGGTCGGCGGCGTCGGTAGCGGCTTTTTCAATGCGCTCAACGGCGTCCATGCCGTCTGTGACCTCGCCGAAAACGGTGTAAGTACCGTCGAGATGGGGAGTTCCGCCCACGGTTGTATAGGCGGCGCGCTGCTCGGGTGTAAGTGACACGGAGTCGGCGGCGGCAATTTTTTCGGTCTGCGCTATCAGTGAGTCCTGAAGCACCTGCAGTCCGTCGCGGTCGCGGTTGCGGCGCAGGTTCATTATCTCATCGCGGTGCTTCGACGCCAGTGAGTTGAATATTTCTTTCTTGTGAGCCATCTCCATCTGCTTCTCAAGCTGGCCGAGCTGACCTTCGCTTACCTTGCGGCCCGTCACAATGTAGAACTGCGAGCCGCTGGAGCGGCGCTCTGGGTTAACCTCGTCGCCGGAACGGGCGGCAGCGAGAGCACCGCGCTTGTGGAAATGTTTGGGATAAACGATTTCGGCGTCGATTTCATAGCCGGGGCCGCCCATACCGAGACGCTTGCCTGCGGGTGCGTTTTTCGAATCGGGGTCGCCGGTCTGAATCATGAAGTCGCTGATTACGCGGTGGAAAAGAACGCCGTTGTAAAAGCCCTCTTTTACGAGTTTCAGAAAGTTGTCGCGGTGTTTGGGTGTGTCGCCGTAAAGGAGAATGGTGATGTCGCCCTCGGTCGTCTTTATGAGAACCTTGGCATCGCCGTTTTCAGAATTGTTCATTTTGTCGGGTTTTCCGGAATTGTCGGTTTTTGCGAAAATCAATGCCGATGCTGCGAGCAGCAGGGCGAGCAACGAGGTGAGAATCCTTTTCATTTCTGAGAGGGTGTTTTCTCAGATGCCTGTGGAATAAAGGCGCTTGTAGATGCGGCGGAAATTATCGTCGGCAGCGCTGAGTTCTTCGGCGTGTTCCATGAAGTCGGCTCCCCAGATGGCCTGCAGGAGGTCTCCTATATAGCGGCGCTCGCGATCCTTCTCAATAGCGTTGGCTATGAGCTTGGAAATGGGGGCGGAGTATTTTTCGGGGTCGATGGCATAGAGGTAGCGGGCGGCGCTCACGAGAAACTGGCCGGTGGAGTCAACGAGCACCATGTTGTCGGCGAGGTCGTCCATGATGTTGTCGCATTCTCCTATATGATTTGCTATATACTCGTAGGTAAGCAATCCGTCGGGGTCGTTGGAAAGTTCTCTCTTTAAATCCTGATCCATATTAATTAGATAGAAATTTTCTGCAAAGATAACGATTATTTGCAGAATGGCAAAAACATAACCGCCCCGGAGATATTGTACAGTATGGCACAACCGAAATATTTTCGAATGAAATAGCCGTGATATTGCAATAATTAATTTTCATGACCTGCTTATACCCTACAGTTTATATTTATGCTCCATTTCTACAAGTTGATTGAATATAGTCTGTGCTCTTTAAGCCAATGGCCGTCGGGTAACGCCGGATGCATGAATATCCCCTCATACATCATGCCGATACGTTTCATCACATTCTCCGAGGGAATATTTGCAATGGCAGTAAAAGAGTAAAGTTTATCACAGAAATGTTTCTCGCGGGCATACTCTAAACAGGCCTTCGCAGCTTCAGTAGCATATCCTTTATGCCAGAATATATCCGATATACGCCATCCGATCTCCCAGCCCGGTGAGAATGGGGTATCGAATGTAAAGCGATGGAATCCTACATAACCAATAAAGTCTCCGGATTGCTTAATTTCAACGGCATATAACCCGAAGCCAGTTTCTTTAGAGGTTGTTTAACAACAAATGTTAAAGCCGGAGTCCATTCTCTTGAGGTGGATTCTTCCTCGGCAAGCTCGGAAGCGGCAAGCCGATGATTGGGATGAATTGAAGGAGTAATGCTGTAGCATTATGACTGAAATTC
>UROS01000196.1 GCA_900549445.1 uncultured Porphyromonadaceae bacterium
GTTTTTTGCGGGAGCCAGTGAATTTGAGGTATTTGTAGGCGGTCTTAAGAAGTCCGGTGGGATCGAATGTGCTGTTTACGCTGCGATCCTTGTCTTTGAGGCTGTGGCTAAAGAGCCAGTCGTAGCTCTCCTTAAGGTAGAAGAAGCGGGCCGGCTGGGAGTGGTTCATGCCGGGCACGCGGTCGTAGACAAGGCGGGGTGTGGCGGAGTTGGCGGAGCGCATGGCAGAGACCACGCGGTCGCTCTGTCCGATGGTAACGGCGCGGTCGGCGATGCCGTGGACAATCCAGAGGGGCACGTCGTTGAGCCCAGACAGGTCGCTGACTGTTCCGCCACCGCAGAGCGCCATTGCGGCGGCAATCTGGTCGGGGTAGGTGGCTGCCATGTCGATTGTTCCGTAGCCTCCGAGGCTCATGCCGATAACGTAGATGCGGTCGTAGTCTATGTTGTGGTTCTCGCCTACCCAGTCGACGATGTTCATGACCTTGCGTGGAATCCATGATCCGCCCGGGTTCTGTGGGGCTATGACGTAGGCGTCGAGCGTGCGTCCCTTTTCAATGGCGTCGATGGTGCCGTAGCGGCGCACGCGGTCGAGGTCTCTGCCGCAGAGGCTGGCGCCGTGTAGAAACACTATGAGGGGCTTGGGCTCGATTTCCTGCTCGGGGGTGTCGTCGGGAGTATAGAGCCAGAAATTGTAGGCGTCGAGCACTTTTTCAACGTGGGGCGTGAGTTTTCCAGCCTTTACGGAGAGGGCGAGGGCTGCATATAATATGATAAGGAGGATGCGGTTCATTGCATAAAAATGGAGAGGGATTATTATTCGGATTGCAAAGGTACGAAAAATCCCGACATTCTCTAAGAAAGTTTTCACAAATTTGTGAAAACGAAAAACAATATATATCTTTGCCGCGTAATAAGAAAAGCATAATGGTCGTCGTGTTTGAACAGACATACTTGCGCGAACTTTTCGAGAATGGCGATACATCCGACAGGAAACACCGTTTTCAGCCGGACATCGTAAAGCGTTACCGGAAACGGGTGGAAATGCTTATGGCTGCGCCTGCGCCGGAAACTCTGTACAAGTTCAATTCGCTGAATTTCGAAGCCCTTTCGGGGGATAAGGCAGGCCGCTTCTCTATTCGCGTCAACGGTAAATACCGTATAGAATTCACGCTCGACAGGGATAGCGAAAGACCGATGATAACCATTTGCAACATTGTAGAACTCTCAAATCATTACGACTGATATGATTGAAATTACGGGAACTTCACCTCAAATGATAGCCAATAATCTCGTGGCTTTTGAACCCACACACCCCGGGGAAGTTCTTCGGGAGGAACTGGAGTGCAGAGGCATCACCCAGACCAGGCTGGCTAAAGAAATCGGACTGAAAGTGTCGTTGCTCAATGAACTGATCAACGGGAAACGTGACTTTACTATCGAGTATGCCATGATGATAGAGGCGGCTCTCGGTATAGAGGCAGATTTCTGGATGAATCTCCAAAGCTCGTACAATAAAGGCAAACTGCAACGCGATTCTTCGTTTATGAAACGCCTTGAAGGCATCCGCCGAATTGCGGCAGCGCTTTGAAGAATATGTAAAGTAAAAAACATCCCCCGCGCGGCAAAATGGCCGGCGGGGGATGTTTTTTGGTAGCCTAACGGGAGACCGGAGGTGGTCAGTCGGGATTTTTGAGGGGATTCCAGCCCTGGGCGCGGAGGGGAATCTCGTTGCCGTCGCGGGTAATCATGGCGCAGCCGAGATCCTCTTTAGTAATATGTCCTATGAGTTTCACGCCAGGCATTTTTTCAATCTGCTCGTGGAAGTGGAGGGGCACGGTGAAAAGCAGTTCGTAGTCCTCGCCTCCGTTGAGGGCTGCGGTCACGAGGTTCATGCCGAGTTCCTCGGCCATGACGGCTGTCTGGTAGTCGATGGGGATGCGGTCTTCGTAGATGCGGCATCCGGTGTGGGACTGGCGGCAGATGTGGAGGAGCTCCGAGCTGAGACCGTCGGAAATATCCATCATGGCAGTGGGGACGATGCCGGCCCTGGCAAGCTCGGCAACGATGTCGCGGCGGGCCTCGGGCTTGAGCTGGCGCTCAACGAGGTATTCCTTGCCCTGAAACTGCGGGATGAAATCTTTCTGTCCGGCAGATGCGACTTTTTCGCGCTCCAGCAGCTGGAGGCCCATGTAGGCTGCTCCGAGATCGCCCGATACGCAGATGAGGTCGGTGTCTTTCGCGTTGGAGCGGTAGACGGCCTTTCCGGGTGCAGCGTCGCCGATGGCGGTGATGGAGATGACGAGTCCCTGGCGCGACGAGGTGGTGTCGCCTCCGATGAGGTCGACGCCGTAGATTTCGCATGCGAGGCGGATGCCGGAGTAAAGTTCTTCGATGTGTTCGACGGTGAAGCGGCGGGAGATGCCGAGGGAGACCGTAATCTGCCGCGGGGTGCCGTTCATGGCATAGACGTCGGAGAAATTCACTATGGCGGCCTTGTAGCCGAGATGCTTCAGGGGTACGTAGGTGAGGTCGAAGTGGACGCCTTCGAGCAGGAGATCGGTGGTTACGAGCACGTCGGTGTCGGGGTAGCGGAGCACGGCGCAATCGTCGCCAACGCCTTTGATAGTTGAGTCGTGGCGGTGGGTCAGACCGGCGGTAAGGCGGTCGATGAGCCCGAATTCACCAAGTTCGGAAATCTCCATCTCAGAAGCGGCGGATAAGTTCCTTCATTATCTCAAGACACTTCGGCTGGGCGATGCCGGCAGCCTGCTGGACTTCTTCGTGGGTCGGCACCTGAGTGACGTCTTTTCCGCCGAGGTCGGTAATCACCGATAGTCCGAACACGCGCATGCCGGCGTGGTTGGCCACGATGACTTCGGGGACGGTTGACATGCCGACGCAGTCGCCGCCGATAATGCGGTAGTATTCGTATTCAGCGGGGGTTTCGAAGGTGGGGCCGGTGACGCCCACGTATACGCCGTGCATGAGGCGGATGCCTTTTTCTTCGGCGATCGTGTCGGCGAGGGCGATGAGTTTTTTATCGTAGGCATTTGTCATGGCCGGGAAGCGGGTGCCCAGCTCATTGTAATTGCGGCCGCGAAGCGGGTTTTCGGGGAAAAGGTTGATGTGGTCGGTTATCACCATTACGTCGCCGACGACGAATTCCTTGTTCATGCCGCCGGAGGCGTTGCTGACGAAGAGGGTGTCGACGCCGAGAGCCTGGAATACGCGGACGGGGAAGGTGACCTGCTTCATGTCGTAGCCTTCGTAGTAGTGGAAGCGGCCCTGCATGGCAATGACCCGCTTTCCGCCGAGCACGCCGAAAATGAGGTTTCCGCTATGGCCTTCGACGGTGGATACCGGGAAGTTGGGGATATCCTTATAGGGGATGAAGGTTTTTTCTTCGATATGATCCACGAGGTCGCCGAGTCCGGTGCCGAGGATGATTGCTGTCTTGGGCATATCTGCCACCTGCGCACGCAGGAAGTCGGCAGTCTGTTTGATTTTTTCGAGCATGATTATTATTCGTTTAAAAAGTTCGGAAGAGTGCTAATTATTAAACAACCGGGCATTGCGAAGAGTTTTCACGATACCCTCAACGAAGTCGCCGCTTTCGCCCGTGTTGATGAATTCCACCCGAATGGGTACATAGAAAATGCATTGTTTGAGGCGGTGGGGGAAGTAGGGGTTGTTGAGGAGACGTACGGCGTCTTTTTCGGTTGTGATTATGTATTTCCGGTCGCCCTGGAGTTCGTCGAACGAGCGCTCGATGCTCTCCATGTCGGCGGCGGTGAAATTGTGGTGGTCGCCGAAGCGTTTGAGTTTCACCCGGGCGGGATACGTGCGGAGATGTCTTACGAATGGTTTCGGATTGGCCACTCCGGTTACGACAAGGAGCG
>UROS01000197.1 GCA_900549445.1 uncultured Porphyromonadaceae bacterium
CCCCAGAGACGTATCGTTGGGGAATTCCGGACGAGACCATGGCATTTTTAACCTTGGGCAAGTTGCGGCACGATGGGAATACAGCACTTTGGATAATGCGTTCTATCCTACCGCAGGAGCCGGCTATACAGTTGTAGTTGAAGGCAACGGCGGCCGCTATAGTTATCGCTCCGCTGCGGGTAACGGCCTGGCAGAGTTCTCGGAGCATCCCATATGGGCGCAAGGGTTTGCTTCGGCGGTAAATTATTATGGTATCGGCAGGCATTTTTCGCTGGGAACAGAGTTCAGCGCGCTCATATCCTCCCGCAAGCTTCTGCGCGACTATTACGCTTCGATTGTAGCTGCGCCGGCATTTTATCCGTCGCCGTCGAGCTACAATGCCTTCAATCCGGCTTTCCGAGCCAACAGTTATGTAACCGCAGGCATTAAGCCTGTCTGGAAGATTTCGTCCACGCTTCAGTTGCGCGGTAATTTCCACGGTTTTCTTCCGGTAAGACGCATTGAGCCTGGAGGGGCAGGCGAGTTGCCGCACTATGGCGACTGGTTCAGCAACCCTGAGTTTTTTGGCGAAATATCCGGAGTGGTGTCTCTGCCTTTCGCAGCAGTGAGCGTTTATGGAAACTATATGTCGTCGCCCGCCCGCAACTGGAACTTCGGGCTTTCGATAGGATTCTTTATGCTTGCTCCGAAATTCCTTGAATAAACAATAAAAGCACAATATTATTATGCAAGAACAGACCCAACTAAGTCCGCTTTTCGCGGCGAGGCAAGCGCTCAAACGCCATGCCACCGGCGGCAATGTCCTGATTGCTGCCACACTGTTGGCTCTTATCGTTGCCAATATCCCGGGACTCAACAATCTTTACAATGATTTCTGGACTCAGGAGATAAGGCTCCAGGTAGGAGATTTCAACATCTTTTCCCATGCCGGGCATCCCATGAGCCTGCTGCAGTTCATCAACGATGCACTCATGGCAGTGTTTTTCTTCACAATCGGTCTTGAAATAAAGCGTGAGGTGCTCGTAGGTGAACTGTCATCTTTCCGTCAGGCGCTTCTGCCGATAATGGGAGCTGTCGGAGGCATGATTTGCCCGGTTCTCATCTATTTTCTGCTGAGCAAGGGTACGGACTATGTCGACGGTGCGGCCATCCCGATGGCAACCGATATTGCGTTCTCGCTCGGCATCCTCGCTCTGCTCGGTTCGAGAGTCCCTATTTCGCTGAAGATTTTCCTGACTACACTTGCCGTTGTAGACGATATAGGCGGTATTATAGTAATTGCCACCTGCTATTCGACCGGAATCGAGTGGCTTTATCTCGCTTATGCTGCCGCCGGTTTCGCACTACTGCTGTTGGGCGCCCGCTTCGGCATCCAGAGTAAGATATATTATGTGGGAATAGGCGGAATAGTATGGTTCTTCTTCCTGAATTCCGGCATACATCCCACTATAGCCGGGGTACTTGTAGCGTTCTGTGTCCCTGCCGAGCCGGTTTATGCTCCGAAGAAGTACGTGAAGAAGATTCGCAAGGCTATTTCTCAGTTCAATGAGGAAGATGACGAGACCCTCAACGCACGCACAATTCTCAACCGCGATCAGCTCGATTATCTCAAGCAGGTGGAGTCGGCTTCCGACAAGGTGATTTCTCCGCTTCAGGATCTTGAGGACTCTCTGCATCCGACGACCAACTTCTTTATAATCCCGCTCTTTGCATTTGCCAATGCCGGAATTTTCCTGCTCGACATTGATCCCGCAACCATCGTTGAAGGGATAAGTCTGGCGATTATCCTCGGCCTTGTCGCCGGTAAGTTCATAGGTATATTGCTTTTCTCGTGGCTGACCGTGACACTGAAATGGGCTCCGATGCCTGAAAAAGCCAACTGGAAAATGATGGCGTCTGTCGCAATGCTCGGAGGTATAGGTTTCACCGTTTCGCTTTTTATCGCCAATCTTACATTTGCCGGGATGGGAGAGCACGGCGATTATCTTCTTAACCATGCAAAGATTGGCATTGTGGTTGGGTCACTTCTTTCCGGCATTCTTGCTTATCTTATGCTCCATCATTTTCTGCCGAAAGAGCCGCAGGATGATGAAGAAGATTGATTCGTGTATAAGCAACAAAAACGGATGGATCGACTTTGATCCATCCGTTTTTGTATATAGAAATTCAGAGTATTATTTCACGAGGATTTTGCTGGTCTTGCCACCCTTGCGGACAATATAGATGCCGGGGGTAAGATTGTCGGCAGCAACGCGCTGTCCCTGAATATTGAAGTATTCTGCTACAGCGTTCGCGTCGTCCGCAATGATACCACTGATAGCGCTTTCCTCGGCAGTGCCGTTGAAGGTAACAGGGATGTCTACATCTCCATTATCAGAATGCCATACTACAGCGATGTTGCAAGATAGGTTATTGCCTTCAAGTGTTCCGGTGAGCGTTGCGGAAGCTTTTATAAATCCACTCATAAGTTCGATGTTGTCCGAACTACCTGTTATAGCAGTACCGTTGAGCTGAACACCCATAATGTCGATAGTACCCATTCCTTCGGGGGTGGTATCGTCTGCTCCGAAGTTTTTGAGAATCAGCTCGTAAGAGCCGTCACTCATTTTATTAAGAGTTACTTTCTGATCTTCAAGATCCGACACCGAGCCAAAAAGATCGATAGTAATCGTGCCGGTATAAACGGTAGTAGAAACAACAGTTGCGGCGGGTTTCTCTGCGAACAGGAGAGTGTAGACGTGGGAGTTTTTTCCGTCGGCGTCCGCACCGGTTTCGTTAGTCACGGTTACTGTTGCCTTTTTGTTCTCCTTGTCGACGGCTACTGCAGCCTTTGCGGTGCCGCTGTTGCCGAGAACGGTTGCTTCTATAGCCGATGCTTCGGGAACATCGCCATAGACTGTATACTCATATTTGTCAGGATCAAAGCTTTCAATTTCAGCGCCGTTCACCTTGATACCTTTCAGACGGGAGTAGTAGAGAAGTTTCACGTTGTCGATGGTGATTTCGTCGCCGGCGATAGGTGAAGCATTGAAATATTCACCTGCAGAGAAAATAACGTTGATCATTGCGGGGGTAGAAGCCGTAGCATAATCAAACTCAAATTTACCGGTAGTCCAGTCGGCTGCCGATGCGGGTTCGATTGAAGTGTTGATCTTTGCTATAAGCTCTGCATCATCGCTCTTGGTAATTTCGCCACCTTTTGCAGTTTCAATGCCGAGAATATTACGGTCACGGTTTACCATTGTGGTGCTTTTGGGGGCACCAAAAGCAGCAATATCACAAGGCACATCAGCCTGTTTCCATTCACCTTTCCAAATATAGGCAACGATATTGGGCTTATGGGTGGAGCCTTCTCCACGTGTAGCTTTATAGTCGAATGTGATTGCGTCAGGACGGTAAGAGAAAGGAATGCCTCCAAATGAGCCACCGTCATTTTCACTTCCTAATACAGATGTGTTCCACGTGGTTCCAAGAGTAATATAACCAGGCACAATCTGTGTATCCATCAAAGAGTTAGCAATATTATAAAGCCTTACTGCAGATTCGCTGTCTTTTCCCGACACTTTTTCACCGACTACGGTCTTTCCTATGCCACTCATGCCTACAACTTGAGCAATTGTCCAAGATCCGGGTGTCGTTCCGGTTTTTACTGTTGTATTCTTATTGTTCCATGGAATGCAGTCGGTCCATCCCTCTTCGAATCCGGCGTTGGGGAGCTGCTGCGCTGCGACATTAGCCGAAACCAATGCAAGTGCAATAGTTGAGATGTAGATTTTTTTCATAAAATGTGATTTTAATGAATAATCAAAAATTGATGAGATAATTAAAAATGTGATCTTTACTTTTTAGGGTTCAAGCTGCAAATTTAAGTATTTTTTTTGAAAAATTACTGTTATA
>UROS01000198.1 GCA_900549445.1 uncultured Porphyromonadaceae bacterium
ACTCCGGCTTCACATTTGTTATTAAACAACCTCTTAGCTTTATGCAATATTCATTTGTTTCCCGGTCTGTTTTAAGTTTTCATTAAAAAAATAACTGTAAATCGGAAATCTATTGTGAAATGAGCAAAAAGCATCCGGACGTATTGCATACTACATTAAAAATGGTTAAATTTGCAGCCCCAAAGAGTGCATGCGTTTTTTATATGCTCTCCCGCATCGGATTGATTTATTAACAGGGATTGTAGCACCTGTATAATAAATCTCCGTTAACTGCGTTATTCTATGTGAAACCGTGTATCCCGTAGTTTTTTAAACATTATTTATAATATTGACCGAAGCATGAATTTCCTGACCCGCTCTTTAAGCGCCGCCGCCGCTGCAATGGTTTTGTGGTGCGTTTCATCCTGTTCAGCGCCGAAAGACATAGTCTATTATCAGGACATTACCGAGAACGGAACGGCAGTAACCGTTCAGCCGAAGGCTATAACAGCCCGGCCCAACGATAAGATTTCGATTCTCGTCAACAGCCGCGAACCTCTCCTGAGCGACATGTTCAACCTCCCGTACATCACCCGCCAGATAGGGCAGTCGTCGCGCGGCTCGAACTACGGTCAGAGCCAGGGCCTCTCGGGCTACACCGTGAACGACGACGGCAACATCGATTTCCCTATCCTCGGCACACTCCACGTGGCCGGCATGACCCGCAAGGAAATCTCCGCAATGATAAAGAGCGAGCTCATCTCGCGCGACCTCGTGAAAGATCCCATTGTCACCGTTGAATTCCTCAACCACACCGTTTCGGTTATGGGCGAGGTAAACCGCGCCGGACAATATCCCATGGAGCGCGACAATATGTCGATTATGGACGCCTTAAGCGCCGCAGGCGACCTCACCATCAACGGCATCCGCACGAACGTGAAGGTTATCCGCACCGAGGGCGGCATCCAGAAAACCTACGTGCTCGACCTCACCTCCGCTGAATCGCTCCGCACGTCGCCCGCCTACTATCTCCAGCAGGACGACATAATTTACGTAGAGCCCAACGATAACCGAAAACGCCAGTCGACGGTAAACGGCAACAACATCCGGTCGACCTCCTTCTGGATTTCGCTCGCGTCGCTGCTCACCTCAGTCTGCGTACTCGTATTTAAATAATGTTTAGCATCGTTTCAACGAATTAAAACCACAACGGTCTTCATCGACAGTTATGATACAAGACACATCTCATCTTACCCCCGGACAGCAGACCACTGAGGAGGAAACGCTCAACATACGCGACTTCCTGATGCTTTGTCTGGCAAACTGGAAATGGTTTCTGGTTTCCATCTTCATTCTGGTTTTCCTTGCCGGAATCTACATTATGCGCTCAACACCCATCTACACCCGCACCGCCTCGGTGATGATTAAAGATGAGGAAAGCGGCGGCGGCGCCATGTCGAATCTCGTATCGCAGTTCTCCGACATGGGTCTCTCCGTAGGTTCTACCAATGTAAACAATGAACTTCTCGCATTCCAGTCGCCCGCTCTGCTCGGTGACGTAATTGAGAAACTCGGTCTTACCACAAGCTATACTTACCGCAAGCGCCTCAAGAAACTGCCGCTCTACGGCGACTCGCTGGTACTCAAGGTCGACTTCCTGTCGCTCAAGAAAAATGAGTCGGCGGCATTCAAGATGACCCCCGACGGCAAAGGAAAAGTCGAGCTGACCGATTTCAAGCTCAAAGGCAAGGACGTGGACGGCGACGACGTGATTGCCGTAATCGGCGACACTGTCACCACACCAGTGGGCCGCGTATTCATCGATGCCGGACCCAATTATTCGCCTGAGTTCGACCACACCATCAATGTGAGCCGGACTACTCTTCCGGCTGCCATCGAAGCCTATTCCGCCGAGACAAAGATTGATCTGGCCAACGATGATGCTACCGTCATAGACATCACTGTCACCGACGCAAGTATCCAGCGCGCCGTCGACATCATCAATACTCTTGTCGACATCTACAATCAGAAGTGGGTCGAAGACCGCAACCTGATGGCTGTAACAACCTCGTCGTTCATCAACGACCGCCTCAATGTGATAGAGCAGGAACTCGGCAACGTGGACAGCGACATTTCGAACTACAAGAGCGAGCACCTGCTGCCCGACCTTCAGATGGCCTCCGAAATGTACATGCAGCAGTACAACGACAATACCAAACAGGAGTTTGAACTGTCGACGCAGAAGTCCATAGCCACTTATCTCCGCGAATACGTCGGCGAGACAACAGGTGCCGGCCGTCTGCTCCCCGCCAACTCCGGCCTCGACAGCAACGGCATAGAGCAGCAGATTTCTGAATATAACAAACTGCAGCTCGAGCGCGACCGCCTCGCGGCCAACTCTGGCGAGACAAACCCTCTGATCACCGACTACGACCGCAATCTCAAGGCGATGCGCACGGCCATCAACTCGTCGCTCGACAATCTTCTGATGACCATCAACGCTCAGCTCAAGACCCTGCGCCGCGCCGAGAGCAATACCAATCAGCAGATAGCTTCGTCGCCCAATCAGGCAAAATACCTTCTCAGTGTCGAACGCCAGCAGAAAGTAAAGGAGGCTCTTTATCTCTTCCTGCTCGAAAAACGCGAGGAAAACGAGCTTTCTCGCGCGTTTACTGCCTATAATACCCGTGTGATCACTCCTCCGTTCGGCGATGACAGGCCCACTTCGCCCAAGAAAGCCAACATCCTCATAATCGGATTCATTCTGGGTCTGCTTATTCCTGCTGTCTATCTGTTCATCAGCGACAGTCTGGATACCTATGTGCGTAACCGCGGTGATCTCGACGGTGTTCTCGCTCCCTATCTTGGCGAGATTCCGCTGGCCGGAAAACATGTGGGCAAATGGGCTGCAAGATGGCACAAATTCATTGGCAAGTTCCGCAAAGAGAAGTCGGGCGATTCTGCTCCGAAACTCGTGGTTCGTGCCAGGGGTCGCAATGTCATCAACGAGGCTTTCCGTTCGCTCCGCACCAGTGTGGAATTCCTCACGCCGAACCAGAAGAGTACGCCGAGTTTCATGGTAACTTCGTTCAACCCCGGTTCTGGTAAGTCGTTCATCACACTGAACCTTGCCGCTTCGTTTGCCATAAAGGATACCGGTTCGCGTATTCTTGCGGTTGACCTTGACCTCCGCCGCGCATCGCTTTCGGCTGCCGTCAACTCCCCGGCGCGCGGTATCTCCGACTATCTCAGCGGCGCTGTCTCGGATATAAAATCGGTTATAGTGAAGTCGCCATGCGAAGGACTCGATGTGCTTCCCGTGGGTACCATTCCCCCCAATCCTTCGGAACTCCTCTACACCGACCGCTTCAAGAATCTGATGGAGAGTCTGAAAGAAAATTACGACTATGTGTTTATCGACTGCCCGCCGGTCGACATCGTAACCGACGCATCGATTATCACCAAATACATCGACGCAACTCTCTTCGTGCTTCGCGCAGGTCTGCTCGACCGCCGCATGCTCCCGCTGCTCAACCGCTACTACAGCGAGCGCAAGTACAAGAATATGTCCGTAGTGCTCAACGGCACTTCAATCAATTCAACCTCGTACTCCCGTTACGGTTACAACAAGTATTATTCGTCGGACTACTACCATAAGGAAGACTGAACGATACAGACCTTATAAACCGACGCCAGGCAGCAAGGATGATTCCGTTGCTGCCCGGCGTCGGTTTCTTAAGCGGCTGTTTATCTGATTACGGTATAAATCAGATTGCAGCCGACTCGCATGGCCGATGAAGGAGCGGCCGGGAGGGATGGTGCCTTCACCATTGGATTGCGCCCGCAACTTTCGTCGGAGTTCACTTCAACTCTTATGGCATCGTAAAGGCCGGCGTCGAGAAAAGATTTCAGT
>UROS01000199.1 GCA_900549445.1 uncultured Porphyromonadaceae bacterium
GGCTTGCCGCTTCCGAGCTTGTCGAGGAAGAAATACACCTCGGGAGAATGGACTCCGACTTTCACATTTGTTTTTAAACAACCTCTTATTCTACTTTTCCTCGGGGGAGAGCATAAGTGGAGAGACAGCTGCAAAAACGGTTGAAGCGTAAAGAGCCTCTCTCGTCGTAGTCGGGGCTTCGCGGTTTCAGACTGTATTTTCCCCTCTTGACAATGCGTTAAATATTTAGTATATTTGTAGGCATAAAAACAGACTCTAAAAATGGAAAACATCTATAAATCCCGACTGCGCGAGCTTCGGCGTGAAATGGCCGACGTCGGAATAAATGCGGTGATAATCCCTCAGACCGACCCTCATCAGAGTGAATACATTGCATCCCATTGGCAGATCCGCCGCTTTTTCTCCGGTTTTACCGGTTCGGCAGGAACTCTTGTTGTGACAGACTCGGAGGCTCTTCTTTGGACTGACTCCCGCTATTTCCTTCAGGCGGCATCGCAGCTTGAAGGCACCGGAATCAGGCTTATGAAGGAAATGCTGCCCGATACGCCGTCGATTGCCGAATACCTCATGGCGAATCTCCGTCCCGGCGATACCGTAGGGGTAAACGGCATGCTCTTCTCCGCGGGTGCCACTGCCGCGCTGCGCTGCGCCCTGAACGCCGGGGACATAAAGCTCGACACAGAGTTCGACCCTGTTGACCGCATCTGGACCGACCGCCCTGGGCTGCCAGCCGACAAAATCTATATCCATGCCCCTGAACATGCGGGCAGAGATGCATCCGACAAGATTTCCGACGTTCTCGCGGAGACGCGCCGCCGGGGGGCGGCCTCGGTATTCATTTCCGCACTCGACGAGATTGCCTGGACGCTGAATCTGCGTTGCAACGACATACATTGCAGCCCCGTCCAGATGGCTTTCCTGTACCTCGCTCCCGAAGGCTCGGTAATGTTCGTCAACGAGGAGAAACTTACCGGCGAAGTGCGCGCATATCTCGCCTCGAAAGGCGTGGGTGTCGCTCCTTACGGCGCCTTTGCCGACTTCCTGCAGGCGCTTCCGGCCGACAGACGAGTGCTCGTGAGCACGTCGCAGAGCGCCGGAGCTGTCGCCGCGCTGCTCGGAGGCAGATGCGTGGAGGGAAGTTCGCCAGTAGCTATGCTCAAGGCATGTAAGAACGACGTTGAGATAGGCGGATTCCGCGCCGCACACCGCCGCGACGGCGTGGCGATGGTTCGCTCGCTGATGGAGATCGAGCGCATTCTGGCGCATGGCGGCGAACTGACCGAAATCGGCGTCGCTGACATACTTCTGCGCCACCGCAGTGCCCAGCCGCTCTTTGTGGAGACGAGTTTCGACACCATTGCCGGTTTCGGGCCCAACGGCGCGATAGTCCATTATTCAGCTACACCCGAGACCGACACGCGGATTCTCCCCGACAATCTTCTGCTCATCGACTCGGGCGGCAACTATCTCGACGCAACCACCGACATCACGCGAACCGTCGCCACGGGCACTCCCACCGCCGAAATGCGCCACGATTTCACTATCGTGCTGCAGGGCAACATCGATCTCGCCATGGCGGTGTTTCCGGAAGGCACACGAGGCGCGCAGCTCGACGTGCTCGCCCACCTGCCCCTCTGGCGTGAAGGCAAGAATTACCTCCACGGCACCGGCCACGGAGTAGGGTGCTTCCTCAACTGCCACGAAGGGCCGCAGAGCATCCGCGTTCAGGAAAATCCGGTGGCGCTAAGGCCCGGAATGGTCACTTCCGATGAACCCGGTCTCTATCTTACAGGGCGCTACGGCATCCGCTGCGAGAACCTGCTGCTTACGGTTGACAAAATGACCACCGACGCCGGAAAATTCCTGGCGTTCGAACCGCTCACGCTCTGTCCGTTCGACCGCAGCCTGATCGACGCCTCCATGCTCACCCGCGCCGAGCTGAAGTGGCTTAACGATTACCACTCGCTCGTATGGCGCGAGCTTTCGCCGTTGCTCACCGCCGATGAACGCGAATGGCTCAAGACTGCCACTGCACCGATTGAAAAATGAAATTCAAACACAAAAATAATTCCAAATGGCACTCATACTTCCCGTAAGGGGCTTCACCCCTCAGATAGGCGAGGACACTTTCCTCGCTCCCAACGCAACCATAGTAGGCGACGTAGTGATGGGCTCAGGCTGCAGCGTCTGGTTCAACGCCGTGCTTCGCGGCGACGTCAATTCCATACGCATCGGCGACCGCGTCAACATCCAGGACGGTTCCGTACTGCATACGCTCTACCAGAAATCAACCATCGAAATCGGCAACGACGTGTCGATAGGCCACAACGTGACAATCCATGGTGCTAAAATCCACGATTATGCTCTCATAGGCATGGGCGCCGTTGTGATGGACGACGCCGAAGTGGGCGAAGGCGCGCTCGTGGCGGCAGGCGCCGTGGTGCTTTCGCGCACAAAAATCGGCCCTAACGAACTGTGGGGAGGCGCACCGGCGAAGTTCATCAAGATGGTCGACCCCGAGACGGCGCGTGAACTCAACCGCAAGATAGCCCATAACTATCTGATGTACTCCCGCTGGTACACTGACCCCGACGCCGACCCCGAGACCATAGGCTGACGCCGCCCTGCGCCTGAACGGACTCATCTCCCGGATGTCATAAACTTTTTCCGCTCCGGATACCTTATATATATGACTGTTTATGATTTGTGAGAGATGGCAAAGGGATCCTACATATCGCGCCCGTACACGTTCGACCGCGTGGTCCGTATTCTGGGCTGGGTGGCGCTGCTCGTCGGTGCCATATACCTTATCAACCTGCTTAAGAACGTTCTTCTGCCTTTCTGTCTGGCCTGTCTCATCGCCTATCTCCTCGAGCCCCTCGTGGAACTCCACTGCAAATGGCTGAAGACAAAACGGCGCATTCTGCCGATATTCCTGACCCTTCTGGAGGTTACAGCGGTGATTGGCGGTATCATTTACTTTTTCGCGCCATCGGTGGCCGCGGAATTCCACGACATGAGCGAGATGCTCAAGCACAACTCTTCGGCCGACACCGCAATCCCGTTTCTCCCCAAAGAGGTGGTGGATTACATAAATGAATACGTGAATTCGCTCAGCGTGACCAAACTTATCCACAACGGCGAGATTCAGACGGTTCTGAGCAAAGGTACGTCGTTGCTCACCGCCACCATAGGTTTTCTGATGCACACCGTGGAATGGCTCCTTACATTTATATATGTAATATTCATTCTGCTCGACTACGAACATCTCATGACCGGATTCCGCCTCCTCGTGCCCCCTCGCTATCGGCATATCGCCTACAAGGTCGGCGACGATATCCGCGACAGCATGAACCACTATTTCCGCGGCCAGGCGCTGATAGCTCTCTGCGCGGCGGTGTTCTACTGCATCGGATTCTCTGTAGTGGGCATTCCGCTCGCCATCGTGCTCGGCATACTTGTGGGCATCCTGTATATGATTCCTTACTTTCAGTATGTCACGCTTGTCCCAGTAACCATCGTATGCCTTATCGACTCGATGGGCGGCGGAGTCTCGTTCTGGTCCGAAATCGGGAAGTGCATACTCGTCTACGTTATCAGCCAGTGCATATGCGACTACGTGCTCACCCCGAAAATAATGGGAAAGGCAATGGGGCTGAATCCCGCCATAATTCTGCTGTCGCTGTCGGTGTGGGGCACGCTCATGGGGCTGATAGGCATGATCATTGCCCTGCCGCTTACAACTTTGCTGCTGTCGTACTACCAGCAGTACGTCATCAACCGCCCCGACATAAGCCCCGGTGAAAAAACCGACGCCACAACAACTCTCGCCGACATAACCGACAACCGCAAGTAGGCGCTCCTAAAGTACTG
>UROS01000200.1 GCA_900549445.1 uncultured Porphyromonadaceae bacterium
CACACTCGGTTCCCTCAGAGCCGAGGCCGGTTATATAAGTGACCGCACGTGGGATATAGTGCCCAACAAGGCATCCTCCCGCCACCATGGCGCAGTGAAAGGAAAACAGGTTTCTTCGCCCAAATTCATGGTTGGCTTTTTCGACGACTGGCGTACAGGTCTCGAGACTTACGGCGACGCCAACACAGTGCTTTGCCCGAAATACGAGTGGACGAAAGATGAAGCGCTCTTCGGATGGCAGTCGTGGGGCGGCATGGAGTGGGGACTCAATCGCAAATCATGCCTGAGCGTGCTGGATTTCTTCGAGAAGGAGCTTCTTCCCAAGGGCTTCCACAATGAAAAAGGACGCTGCTTCATTGTCCTTGACTCCGGCTGGAATATCCTGAGTGACGATGATCTGCGGGCATTCGTGGCTAAATGTAAAGAGCTCGGAATAGCCGCCGGTGCCTATACAACTCCGTTCTCTTACTGGGGCGGCGAGGACGGCATCCTCCACAACGACGAATGGAACGGAGGCCGACTCGGTGAAATGGTACTGAAAGCCGACGGACGTCCGCGCCACATCGTAGGCTGGTCACTCGACCCGACCCATCCGGCCGTGAAGGAGTGGAACCGCCGCGAATTCCAGAAATTCCGCGATCTCGGATTCGAATTCGTGAAGATTGACTTCATGAACAATGGCTCACAGGAAGCCGACAGCTGGTACAATCCCGAAATCACCACCGGCATGCAGGCCTATAACTACGGCCTTGACTATCTGAAGGAATTCGCAGGCGATATGATGCTCGATTTCTCCATCGCGCCCGTATTCCCCGCCAAGGCTCATGTCCGCCGCATAGGCTGCGACGCATGGGGTGATCTCCCGCAGTCGATGTACACGCTCAACTGCATCAACGGATCCTGGTGGCTTGACCGCATCTACGCTTTCAACGACCCCGACCATATGTGCATGTCGAAAGTTCCGTTCTCCGGCAAGGGCTCAAACGATGAGCAGGAAGCGCGCATACGCTATACCTGCGGTCTGATTACCGGCATGACTCTCCTGGGGGGAACTTACGCCTACGAGGGCGACACAAAGGAAATGTACGGCAAGCCGTTCCACGTGGTCGGTTATCCGGAGGAGCGCGAGCGCGCCGTGCGTTATGCGTCGAACAAAGATCTTACAGAGGTTTGCCGTATAGGCAAGTCGTTCCGCCCGGTAGAGGGCAAATTCAACAATTACGGCACGCTCTACAGCCAGAATGACCTGAGCGTAGACAATGAATTCATAATGGATACACCCGATGCCTTCTACTACGTGGTGATCAACTATGACACTAACGGCAAGCCGCTGAAAAAGACTCCCGATTTCGCCCGACTCGGCGTGGATCTGAAATCGTTTAAATCGGGTAAGGAACTGTTTTTCGGTAACCGATTCAATCCCTCGGAACTTCAGGTAGACGTTCCATCGAAAGATGTGAGAATCTACCGGTTCGAGCGCAAGGGCTACACTGAGAAATAACGCGCCTCCGGCGATGCAAAATAGAAACCGGCGACTGTCGACGATGGCGACAGGGCGCCGTTTTCTGTTATGCCCACTCCGATTTCCGATGGGGCGAGGAGTTTCATGAGCGTATGCATCAGTTTCTGGTCGGGGAGAGACGGGTAGCCTACGGCAGGACGGATCCCGCGGTAGCGGGCCTGACGTATCTTATGGAAATCGAGAGGTTCTTCGGGTGAATAACCCCAGAGCTTGGTTCTGACGAGATAGTGAAGCCATTCCGACGTAGCCTCGGCAAGCCGGTCACAAAGCGACTGGAAAAGGAGACTCTCGTATTCGTCGGCATTTTCGGTACGCCGTAAAACGTCGCCGGTCGTCACACAAAAACAACCTATGTAGTCGCTGTAGCCATCCGGAGCGATATAGTCGGCGAGTGAAAGACATATTGGGCGTGTGTCCGACGGCTTCTGCCTGGGAGCAGGAAGGACGATCTTGCCGTTGTCGATAATGATGTCGTCGCCCTTCGATGCGGCGGTGTAGAAAGCCACCTGGGCGCGCATGGCCGCGCCTGCACTCTCCATGCCTTGCAGAAGCAAAGCGGCGTCTCCGCGCAGAGAGCGGGCCTCGTCGGAGTCAGGCCTGACTTTCCAACAATTGTAAAAGTAAGTCCAGTTTATAAACGGAATTACTTCGCTGACCGGGATTTCCGGCAGCGTTCGCACTCCCTTGAATGATGGGACAGGGAGAATCTGTTTTTCCCAGTCAATACGGAGCGGAACGGCTATTTTTCGGTCACTGACGGCGGAACGGCTGTTGTATTCGTCGGTCAGTTTCGCCTGACGGTTTCTTATCAGCCCGGACTCCGAGCTGAAATCCCGTTGCAAGCGACCGGCAATCACCGGGCCTTGCGAAGCGTCGGCGCTACGGGTCACAATGCCTTCGCCGTAGACGGGTGCGAGGCGCAGCGCGGTATGAATGTCGGATGTAGCGGCACCCCCGACGAAAACCGGTATGCTGATGCCTTCATTGCGCATGGCGGCAAGAGTTTTCGCCATTTCTTCGAGTGACGGTGAAATCAGTCCGCTGAGGCCGATGAAGTCAGGCTTGTGTTCACGTATTGCGTCGATAATAGTCCGGGAGTCGACCTGGACGCCAAGATCGATAACTTCATAGTTATTGCACCTGAGCACAACAGCGGCTATGTTTTTACCTATGTCGTGGACATCGCCTTTGACAGTGGCAACGAGGAACTTTCCTTTGCTCTTTCCGTTTTTGCGGGTTTCTTCAAGATAGGGCTGCAGCAATTCGACGGCACGGTGCATTGTCCGTGCGCTCTTCACAACCTGCGGAAGAAACATTTTTCCCGTTTCGAACCGGCGTCCGACCTCTTCCATTCCGTTCATAAGAATATCCTCCACGACCTTGTTCGGGTCACCGCAGAGGGCAATCGCTTCGGGAATGTCGGCGGAGAGAGTACTATTGTCGCCATGGATGAGAGCTTCGGTGAGGCGTCTGTCCACCGGCAGAGTCTCTTTGCGGATTCCGGGAGAACTGCCGCCGTTTTCAGCTATAGCGGATGCCTCACCCGCCACTTCTGCGAGTGCGCTTCCCGGATCGCTGACCCGACAGAGGACGGCATCTTCAATTTTGTCGAGAAGATGAGCCGGAATGTCGGAATATGTCACTTTAGTACCCGGATCCACTATCGCCATACTGAGCCCGGCTTTGGCGGCGTGATAAAGGAAAACCGCATGCATCGACTGCCGCAACGGATTGTTGCCGCGGAAAGCAAACGAAAGATTGCTGACTCCTCCACTTGTTTTTACGCCCGGGAAATGCGATCTGATCCAGTCTACGGCGTCAATGAACGCTTTGGCATATCCGTCGTGTTCCGGCATGCCGGTGGCAATTGTAAGAACGTTGGGGTCGATTATGATGTCGCGGCGGTCGAATCCGCATTTTTCTGACAATAAACGTATGGCGCGCTCCGCTATTTCGATTTTTCGTCTGTAAGAATCAGCCTGCCCGTTTTCGTCGAAAAGCATTACTACTACAGCCGCGCCGTAACGACGGATTATCGACGCCTGACGCATGAATTCTTCCTCGCCGTGTTTGAGTGAGATTGAGTTTACGACGGCGCGGCCGCAAATGTTTTTCAACGCTTCCTCGATTACGGAAAAATCTGATGAGTCAATCATCCAGGGCACAGAGGCGGTGACAGGGTCAGAACCGAGAGCGCGGAGAAACGAAGCCATTTCTACTTTTGAGTCGAGCATGCCGTCGTCCATGTTTATGTCGAGAATCATGGCGCCGTCCTCAACCTGTCTGCGGGCTATTCCGATTGCCTCGTCGAGGTTGTGCTCCTTTACAAGCCGCAGGAACT
>UROS01000201.1 GCA_900549445.1 uncultured Porphyromonadaceae bacterium
ATGTGTATAAGAGACAGCGCCGGGCTCAATCATGGCGAGGACCGCCGGGAGGTCGGCGAGCCCGTCGTATTCAATCAGCCTGCGGCAGCTGACGTCCATACCGAAAGTGTGACGTTTCCGCAGGTTGCAGTTGAAAATCTCGTTGATCATTCTGTTGGCACGATTTTCTTACAAATATAGCGCTAATTTCCCTAACGGCGAAACGAAAGCGGTAATTAATAAATGTTAACAAATGTGTGCCGTGTTTTTGCTCATGCGGAGGGGTAATTTTGCGGAGTAAACAAGAAAACTCTAACCTCTGAAAGTCATGGAAACCAATTTCGTAATCTCCCCGCGAGTTGTCAATACCATCAAATCGCTTCCCGAAGGCGAACGTGAAGCCATAACCACTGCTCTCGCTCATGAACTGATACTCGGTCGCGACGCTTCCGAGATGCTTTCGCCGTTTCAGGGAGTAATCTATGCTATAATACGGTCGTATGTGAGAAGCGATACGATGAGATGTAACTGAGATATGGGATGTTAGTTATATAATTTATATAAGTTATATAATTTTTATAAGCCGGTCTGATATAAAATCGGAGGCGCGGATTGCGCGCCCCCGATTTTATTATATGGGCAGGGGATTATTTGAGCATTTCGAAGGAGCGGCGGATGAATTCGCTGAGGGATTTGCCTTTGAGGAGACCGTTGCCGAGGAGGGCGATGTCGATTGCCTGACGGATTACGGGGTGGTCAGAAGCAAATTTGCCAACGATTTCTTCCTGCTCTTTACGTTTGAGTTCCACTGAGGCTACGAGACCTTTTTCTTCGGCCTTGTTTTCTGCCGTATCCTCTTTTTTGCGGAGTTCATCGAGCTTGGTGTTGGTGTCGCGGATTTCTGCAATGAGAGGCATCACTTTGTCGTTCAGCGCTTTTTCAGCGTCGGCGAGGATGTTGGCGACAACCTTGTTGGAAGTGTTGACGATGAGGTTGTAGCTGTCGGGCAATTCGGCGTAGAAGCTCATTCCGGGCTGGGTCGAGGCCATGTCCTTCATACGGCGCATATATTCGTCCTGGGTAATCAGAATCGGAGCTGCGGAGGGGTCGAGCGACTCGAACGACAGGAGGAAGTTGGCTTTTTCGTCGTGCGGGAGCTGGCTCTGGAAGAGGGTGGTGAGCATTGAAATCTGGTCGCCGGTGAGACCGGAATCCTTTTTGTCGGATTTGGGGATAAGATTGTCGACCACGTCGGAGTCGACGCGGACAAAGCGTGATTTGGGGAGCTTCATCTCGAGCATGCCGATGAAATGGCTGTCGAGCTGACCGTCGAGCACAAGCACGTTGTAACCTTTTTCCACGGCCGCCTGAATGTAGTTGTATTGCGCGGTGGGGTCGGTGGTATAGAGATAAACGAGGTTTCCGTCCTTGTCGGTCTGGGTAGCCTCGATGAGGGTCTTGTATTCGTCGAGTGTGTAATAGTGGTTGTCGGTGTCCTTGAGAAGGGCGAACTTCATGGCGGCGTCGCAGAATTTCTCGTCGGTAAGCATACCGTACTGGATGAAAATCTTGATGTCGTCCCACTTCTTCTCGAACTCGGCGCGGTCGGCCTTGAAGAGTTCCTCGAGACGCTGCGAAACCTTCTTGGTGATGTAGCCGGAGATTTTCTTCACTGCGGTGTCGCTCTGCAGGTAGGAGCGCGACACGTTGAGAGGAATGTCGGGCGAGTCGATGACACCCTGAAGGAGCATCATGAATTCGGGCACCACACCCTCGACCGAGTCGGTGACGTAGACCTGGTTGCAATAGAGCTGGATGCGGTCTTTGCGCACCTCGAGGTTGTTTTTGATCTTGGGGAAGAAGAGGATACCGGTGAGGGTGAAGGGATAGTCCACGTTGAGGTGAATCCAGAAGAGCGGGTCTTCCTGGCCGGGATAGAGGTCGGAGTAGAAGCGGCGGTAATCCTCGTCGGTGAGATCGGCAGGTTTTCGTGTCCAGAGGGGCTCCATTGCGTTGATGACCTTGTCGCGGTCGGTGTCGACATACTTGCCGTCCTTCCACTCCTGCTCCTTGCCCGAGATGACCGGCACGGGGAGGAAGCGGCAGTATTTTTTCAGCAGCAGGTCGATGCGCGGCTGCTCGAGGAATTCCTTGTCGTCATCGTCGATGTAGAGCACGATGTCGGTGCCTCGCGATGCCTTTTCGGCGGGTTCCATAGTGTACTCGGGGCTGCCGTCGCACACCCATCTTACCGGCTCGGCGCCATCCTTGTAGCTCAGCGAGAGGATTTCCACCTTTTTGGCAACCATGAATGCCGAGTAGAAACCGAGGCCGAAGTGACCGATGATGCCGTTGGCGGTGTCCTTGTACTTGTTGAGGAATTCCTCGGCGCCCGAGAAGGCAATCTGGTTGATATACTTTTCGATGTCGTCGGCTGTCATGCCTATGCCGCGGTCGCTGACGGTGAGGGTTCCTGCTTCCTTGTCGATTTTCACCTCCACGCGCAGGTCGCCGAGATCACCCTTGAAGTCGCCGAACGACGAAAGGGTCTTCAGTTTCTGGGTTGCGTCGACAGCGTTTGAGACGAGTTCGCGAAGGAATATCTCGTGATCGCTGTAAAGAAATTTCTTTATTACGGGGAAAATGTTTTCGGTAGTAACCCCGATTTTACCTTTCTGCATAATATTTATAGTTTTAAGTATGTCTTACAAATAAATTAATACATTTCTTAATGCGCCCTCCGGCGCGCTTTCCTTCAGCCTTTCAGTTATAATGGAACCCCATTACTCCATCAAGGCTGAATGAAATCTCATCCGTATGTCACACCAATAAATACATTAATTTATTTATAAGACATACTTAGAGAGTTTATATTCAGTTGAAAGGTTGTTAAACAACCTCTTAAACGAGCAGTGCATGCTCGTATAATACGTATAACAACTTTGCAAAAACAATGCCATCTCTTTCAACTGCCATTTTTATTCAATTAAAGTTAAAAAATCTGCCAAAATGGCAAATGCGGGGCGATTGGGAGGAAATGGTGCTGACGATTGCGCGAAAATGGCTAACTTTGCAAGTTCAAACGCATTATATACCAATGGAAAAGAATAAAAACAATGTGTCGGTGACGTTTATGCTCCTTGCGGTGATGTTCTGCGTCTGCCTGATAGTCAGCAATCTCATGGAAATAAAAACTGTGAGTCTCGGGCCGCTTACCATAACCGCCGGCGTAATCGTATTTCCGGTATCATATATAATAAACGACTGCATAGTAGAGGTCTACGGTTTTTCGCGTGCCCGTCTGGTAATCTGGCTCGGATTCCTGATGAACCTCATAGTGACGCTCCTTCTGCAGGTAGGCATCTGGCTTCCCGGCGCGGAATCGTGGGGTGCCCAGGAGCAGATGGAGACTATATTCGGCGCTACGCCGCGCATATTCGGCGCCAGCTTCACAGCGTTTCTCTGCGGGTCGATGGTCAACGCCTACGTGATGTCGAAAATGAAAATCGCCTCCGCCGGGCGCCGGTTCTCGCTGCGGGCCATCGTGTCGTCGCTCTGGGGCGAAGGGGTCGACTCGGTGATTTTCTTCCCGATAGCCTTCGGCGGAGTGCTTCCGTGGCGCGATATCGCGATGCTCATTCTCACCCAGACCGTGCTCAAAACGCTCTACGAGATAATGATTCTGCCAGTGACGATGCGCGCCGTCCGGTTCTTGCGCGCCCATGAGGGAGGCGACGTGACCGACGATGAGTCGACCAACTACAGCTGGTGGAAGATAAACGCATGAGATTTAGAGGTCGTACATTTGTACGGTTAATTATTTTTGAATAAATTCATCTTCAAATA
>UROS01000202.1 GCA_900549445.1 uncultured Porphyromonadaceae bacterium
GCAGCGTCAGATGTGTATAAGAGACAGCTTAGATCGCGGCGGGTTTTCAGATACAGTTGCATCGAGTTGATGGAGTTCTGCCACGCCACGTAGGCCGCGGGTGCAACCGAAGCTATGGGGTGTAGGAAGGTGAGCGCCATCCATATTGCAAGCACGGTGTTTTTCTGTCCGAGTCCCTGCGCCCCGGAAATCTTGTCGCCGTTGCGGGCTCCTATGCGCCTGCCTATATAGAACTGCAAGCAGCATACTACCCCCGAGCACAAAGCGAGAATCAGCATCTCGGGTATTCTGTCGGCCGGTTCAGACATTATGAAACTTACGGCTCTTCCGACTACAATGAACAGGGAAACAGCCCAGATATAGAACGATACTGACTGGCGGTCGCCGATGCGGTGGTGTAACGCCGGTGCCACTTTGCGAAGTGCAAGAGCCGAGAAAAGCGGAAGAATTATAAGAGGAATTACTTTGCCGGAAATAGTAAGAAACGATTCAGTGAAGGTAAGTGTTGCCTCAGAGCCCATAAGAGTGAACAGCAGGGGTGCCAGTATAGCCACCGTGACGTTGGAAATTATAGAAAATGTGGCAAGACGCGGCACGCTTCCTCCGAGCATCCCAGTTACGACCGGAGCTGCAGTGGCAGTAGGACAGAACACGCATATAAACGCTCCTTCCGCAATGTCGGAACCCAAAGGCAGGCATGCGAAATAAACCGCGAGCGATCCTAAGGTCTGAACCGCCAGAAGTCCCCACGATAGTCCGGTTACACGGAATTCACGCGGATTCACTTTGCAAAACGTTATGAGGAGCATCACGAAAATCAGATACGGGGCGACGAAGGCTATCGCATCTATGAAATTATGAAAAATCAAGCCGCCCGCCATGGCGATGGGCAGCATCCACGGTTTAAGCCGCTGTCGGATTAGAGCTGTTTTCATGCCGCAAAATTACGAAAAATATCCCGTCGTTGTCCTAAGCAATAGTTCGAATTGCCGGTATTTGTTTTGTAGACAGCATAAAAAGAGCTATATTTGTGGTCTAATCACCTATGGCATGGAAAAGAAAACAATCTGGGATCTCGGGCGTCTGAGCGTCGAAGGTTTCAAAAACAGTGCGAAACTTCCGCTCACAGTCGTTCTCGACAACGTAAGGAGTCTCAACAACATAGGGTCGGTTTTCCGTACCTGCGATGCTTTTGCGGTAGAGCGCGTCGCGCTCTGCGGCATAAGCGCCGTGCCGCCTTCGCCAGAAATCCACAAGACGGCTCTCGGCGCCGAGGATTCCGTAGGCTGGGATTATTATGAATCGACCGAGGCCTGCGTAGACCGCCTCAGAGGTGAGGGGTGCATCGTATGCGCTCTCGAGCAGGTGAAGGGCAGCATCGGCCTGCAGGATTTCCGTCCCGAACCCGGGCGCCGCTATGCCCTTGTGCTCGGTCACGAGGTAAACGGTGTAGACCAGAGGGTTGTGGATAAGTGCGATGTCTGCCTGGAGATTCCGCAGCGCGGCACAAAGCATTCTCTCAACGTGTCGGTGTCGGGCGGCATTGCCATCTGGCATTTCTTCGATAGTCTGAAATCGTGTCTGGATACGAAATGACATCATAAATCAGTAGTTAAAACAGCATTCAGTCAAAAATCTCATAATCTTCCATGAAAAAAACATTTATTATTCTCTCCATGGCTCTCGCTTCGGTTTCGGCCGGTGCCACGGGTCTTGTAATCAACGAAATGATGCAATCGAATCTCGACTGCATCATGGATGACCTCAATGAATTTCCCGATTCCTGGGTAGAACTTTACAACGATTCCGCTTCACCGGTGAATCTGAAAGACTACAGTCTCGGTGTGAAAGAGAAAGCATCAAAGGCTTATACATTGCCCGACATGACTATAGCAGCCCACGGCTTTGCCCTTATCTACTGCGACAAAGAGGAGAAGGGTCTGCATACATCGTTCCGCCTTGAATCGGGCAAAAACGGTGAAGTTTATCTCTTCAAAGGAAATGAAATAGTCGACAAGGTTACGGGTATGAAGGCGCAGCCGGCTCCCGGAATAGCCTATGGCAGAGTAACCGACGGAGCAGGGGAGTGGGGGTATCAGTGCAAGCCTACTCCCGGCAGCAGTAACTCCGGAAAAGTCTCCTCCCAATTGCTGCCCGACCCCGTATTCAGCATTGAGGGGCAGGTGATGAAAACCTCGGGGACTCTGACTCTTTCCATGCCCGACGGAGTTCCTGCCGGAACAGTGATACGTTATACCACCGACGGTAAGGAGCCTACAGAAAACAGCAGTCTCTACGTAGTTCCCATCAACATGCATACCTCGAAGGTGATCCGTGCGAAACTTTTCTGCGACGGCTACCTTTCGCCACGTTCCGTAACCCACTCTTATATCTTTTTCCCGCGCGAGATGACTCTGCCGATTGTATCGGTGGTTACGGACAATGGTTATTTCTATGATTCCAAGATCGGAATATATGTTGAAGGCTCCTATACGGCCGGAACACCCAACTATCGTTACGACTGGCGCCGCTGTGCCAATATAGAAATGTTCGAGGCTCCAGGAGAGCCTGCTGTCATCAACCAGATCTGCGAGACGAGGGTGAAGGGTGGTGCCACCCGCGACGCAAAATATAAGTCGCTCGTGTTTTATGCCAACAAACGTTTCGGAACCAAACATTTCGACTACGAATTCTTTCCCGACCAGCGTCCAGGAGTGACTGATTTCAAGTCGTTTGAGATGCGTAATGCCGGCAACGATTTCGATTATCTCTACATGCGCGACGCCGTGATACAACGTTCAATGGCGCAGAATGTAGATCTCGACTGGCAGGCGTGGCGTCCGGCGATATTCATGCTCAACGGACAGTACGTATGCATGCTCAACATACGAGAACGCAGCAATGAGGACAACATCTATACCAACTACGACGGCCTCGAGGATATCGACATGATCGAGAACTGGTGGGAACTTAAGTCGGGCGACATGACTAACTATCAGGCTTTCCAGGCTTTCTACGGCGAGCATGGCCATACTCTCGACGAATTCAAGGAATGGATGGACGTGACGGAGTTCGCCAACCTGATGATAATGAATATCTTCTACAATAATCAGGATTTTCCCGGTAATAATATTGTGATGTGGCGTCCGATCGACAACGGCAAATGGCGCTGGGTTGCGAAGGACACCGATTTCGGTCTCGGACTCTACGGCAGCAGTCCGGAATACAAGACTCTCAACTGGCTCTATACTCCTGGCTATGACAAGGATCGGGACTGGGCCAACGGCTACGAGCACACCCGTCTGTTCCGGCGCCTTATAGACATTGACGATTTCAAAAAAGATTTCATCGACCGCTTCGCCGTTTATATGGGCGACTTCCTCAACGGTAAGCACATCAACAGTCTCCTCGATGAAATGTACGGTATAATCAAGACCGAATACCCCAACCACCGTGCCAATATAAACCAATGGTGGCCCAATTATTCCGATGAACTCCGTAGTGCCAAAAACTATGCTACGAACCGCACAACATTTATGTATAAGCATTTAAAAGATTTCTGGAACCTCGGTAATGCCGTACCCCTGACCGTGGGCAAAAATTCTTCGCAGAAAGTATGTCTGACAGTTAACGGCATTGATCTAAGAAATGATTTTCTCGACGGAAGTTTCTACGCCGGCCGCAGCCTGAAAATATCCGGAGTGCCTGCCGACGATACCAAAGAGGTGAGCGGATGGACGGTAAAAACCACTTCGGCAGGCAAAACATCTTCCGTGACTTACAACACAGCCGAACTGAACCTTACGATGCCC
>UROS01000203.1 GCA_900549445.1 uncultured Porphyromonadaceae bacterium
GAATGTCGTTGACCGCTCCGCGCAGATCACGGTCCTGTACATTTGCGGAAATAACGATCCTTCGTGACACGTTTTCACGGTTTATCGTGTTGGGCCCGGTTGCCGAAACAATGTCGGCCACACTTGCCAGAGGAATTCTTCCTTTCGGAGAGTCGATGGTCATGGCGGCGATTTTTTCGGCCGAGTCGCGGCGGTCGTCGGGCAGACGTACGGTTATGTCGTAGGGAAGGCCGTCCTCATATACCTGTGATACAACCTCTCCACCGAGCGCCACATTGACCGCACGCGCAAACTGTTCCATAGTTATGCCGTAGCTGGCGAGCATGCGGCGGCGCGGGCGTATGTCGAGCTGCGGGCGTTCAACCTGCTGTTCGATGTTAATGTCAACGATCCCCGGAATTTCCGAAACGGCGCTCTTTATGCGGTTTCCGTAGCGGTAGAGCGAGTTTAGGTCGTCGCCGAACAGCTTTATGGCAATCTGGGCTTCGGTTCCCGAGAGCATCGCGTCGATGCGGTGGGAAATCGGCTGTCCGATTTCAATGCTTGCTCCCGGAATTGAAGCCAGTCTGTGGCGGAGGTCGGAAACAACTTCGGAGCGCGAGCGCCCCTTGTCGAGCACATAAGGAGCCTCGATTTCCGACACGTTTACTCCCAGCGAGTGCTCGTCGAGTTCGGCGCGGCCTGTTTTTCTCGCAACGGTGCGTATTTCGGGTACCGCCATGATTATCTTTTCGGCCTCGCGGCCAACTTTGTCGCTCTCCTCGAGCGAAATCCCCGGGAGGGTGGAAACGTTGATGGTGAACGAACCCTCGTTGAAGGGGGGCAGGAAACTGCGTCCGAGAGTGAAAAATACTATCATCGATCCCACAAAAAGTGCCCCTGTGGCTGCAAACACCAGTCTTTTGTGGCCGAAACACCATTGAAGCGCGCGGGTGTAGGTCTTGCGCAGCCGGCGGACAACCCACGATTCCTTTCCCATCTCCCTGTCGGTTCCTCTTCCGCCAAGGAGGTAGCTGCAAAGCACCGGCGTCAGGGTCAGAGCCACAACAGTTGAAGCCAGCAGCGCCACGATGAAAGCGATTCCGAGAGGTATAAGCATCCTGCTTTCGATTCCTCTGAGGAAAAACAGCGGCATGAAGCTCGCCATTATTATTAGTGACGAATTGAATATGGGGAGACGAACCTCTTTGGAAGCCTCGAATATCACTTTCAGCACGGATGCTTTCTCGCTTTCAGGCAGCAGGCGGTTTTCGCGGAGCCGTTTGTAGACATTCTCCACATCTACGATAGCATCGTCGACCAGCGAGCCGATAGCAATTGCGATGCCGCCGAGACTCATGGTGTTGATGGTAAGCCCGAGCGCGTTGAGCACAATCATAGTTATCAGAATCGACATCGGTATGGCCACCAGTGAAATAAGGGTAGTGCGGAGATTCATCAGGAAAAAGAAGAGCACCACGATTACGAGCAGCGCTCCTATGAAGAGCGATTCCTGAAGATTGCCGATTGAACTGTCGATGAAATCAGCCTGACGGAAAATGTCGGTGGAGATTTCAACATCGGCAGGAAGCGAGTGGCGTATTGCAGCGAGGTTTTCCTCTATTTTGTCGGTAAGCTCGATTGTCCCCACGGCCGGTTGTTTGGTGACAGTGAGCAGAACGGCCGGACGGGTGTCGACCGACGCCACTCCGAGCCGCGGTTCCTTGTTGCCTGTTTTGACATCGGCAATGTCGGCAAGACGCACGGTTCCGCGTTCGTCGGCGCGGACGAGGCTTTCGGAAAGTTCGCCGACGTCGGAGGTGGCTATATCGCCCTTGATGAGGTATTCGTTGCCATATTCGTAGAGCACGCCGCCCGAGGCGTTGGAGTTTATCGACGCAACGGCGTCCATGACCTCACTGAGTGATACGTTGTGGAGTGCCATTCGTTCGGGGGAAAGGAGAATCTGGTATTCGCGTATGTCGCCCCCTATTACCGATACCTGCGAAACTCCGCCCACCGACAGCAGCCGCGGCCGTATGCGCCGGTCGGCTATCGAACGCAGTTCGTCCATCGAAGTGGAGTCGGCGGTCAGTCCGATAATAAGAACCTCGCCCAGAATCGACGACTGCGGCCCGAGAGTAGGTGATCCGGCTCCTGCCGGAAGGCTGTTCTCGATTTCCGAGAGCTTTTCCGACACTGTCTGCCGTGCGCGGTATATGTCGGTGCCCCAGTCGAATTCAATCCACACTACGGAGAAGCCGGAGGCTGACGAAGAGCGCACACGTTTTACTCCGGTCGCGCCATTGATGCTCGTCTCAATGGGGAAAGTCACGGTTTTTTCGACCTCTTCCGGAGCGAAGCCGGGAGCCTCGGTCATCACCACCACTGTAGGGGCGTTGAGGTCGGGGAATATGTCGACTTCCGTCCGCAATGTCACTGCCACTCCGAGAAACAGCAAAATCGCGGAGAGCACAACCACAACCATGCGGTTGTTGAGTGAAAGTCCGATTATTTTGTTAAGCATAGGGCGGAAATGTAATCAATGACTGTGGGAATGTCCTTCGGGCACGGCTCCCGACGATTCAGCAAGGCGCACAAACGTCACGTTCTCGGTTACAACTTCCTCACCGGCGTTCAGCCCTGATTTTATTTCAACCGATTTGCCGTCGGAATTACCGAGCTTTACCGGGCGCTTCTCGTAGCCGTGCTCATCTTTCTTTACATATACGTAATGCATACCCTGCGCTTCGGCGATAGCGCCGGCCGGTACTGCTATCGCATCGTCGAGCTTACGGCCTATCAGAAATACTTCGGCCGAGGTGCCGGGCGTAACCGTACCGTTGTTGCTGATTCGGAAATACACCGGTATGTAGCCTGGAATTTCTCCTGAACTGCTGCTGCCCGGCATGAGTTGACCGCCGAGACTCTCTATAGTGAGGATTGAGTCGCATCCGGCCGGACGAAAGTTGGCGGATGTGACGGAAGAGGCAAAGTCCATGTCCCGAACCGGGATGTCGGCGCGGAGCGTCAGGCTTTCATTTTTGGAAATGGCGGCTACCGGAGCTCCGGTTTCCACAAATTCTCCTTCGCGAACCATTATGCCGGTAACCGTGCCGGATATCGGTGCCGTGGCGCGCCCCGACTCGGCTTTGGGACTATAGGCGGCAACAGCGGTCTCGTAGGCCTGGCGGGCGGCATTGTATTCGCGGATTGTCACTATTCCTTCGTCGAGCAGAGGTTTCAGACGGTCGAGTTCTCTTTTCGCAGCCTCAACCGCAGCCCTTGATGCCCTGTCGGGGTTTCCTCCGGATATTCCGCTTTGCTGTACTGTTGCCACAAGAGCCCCGGCCTTTACGGCTGCCCCTTCGCTGATTCCGGAGGCGAGCCTGACGGTTCCGGCCGCGGGAGCGGCTACAACGGCGCGGCCGGATGCTGAAGGCAGGATCTCGCCGCTTACCGCGAGGATTTCGCGGAATTCCGCAGGCTTGATTACCGACGTTTTCACGCCGAAACGCTCGGCATCGGCCGGCTCGAGTATTATTTCGCCGCCGTCATGGCTTTCTTTTTCTTCGATTTCACTTCCGGCGGTCTGAGAACCGGAGGGGCTGCCGCACGAAGAGGCGGACACCGCAATAAATAAAGCAAAAGCCGCTGCGGTTGTATGTTTGTAAAAGAAACGTGTCATAATTATTTAGAGGTTGTTTAATAACAAATGTGAAGCCGGAGTGGATGGATTTTTGAGCTAACCTGTTCATAATCTGAAGGAGCAGTGCTGTAGCACTGTGACTGAAGATTAGGGACAGGGTAGCCGAAAAGGCATCCATGC
>UROS01000204.1 GCA_900549445.1 uncultured Porphyromonadaceae bacterium
ACCTCGACTCCAGGAACGGCGCCGAGGTGATGGACCTGCTCAGGGATCTGCACCGCGACGGAGCCACCATCGTGATGGTGACGCACTCGCAGCGCGACGCAGCGCAGGCCGACTATATCATAAACCTGTTCGACGGACAGGTGGTGGAGAACCTTAACGACAAACTGTGACGCCATGCTGAAGTTCTTTACATCCGACCTGCGACGGAACCTCACTAAGATATTCTGTCTCACCATAGGTCTGGCCATCGGACTGCTCTTGGTGGCCAAGGCTTTTGTCGAGCAGTCGTTCGACCATGCTATCCCGGAATACGAGAACGTATATCTGGCTACGGAGAGCGTGACCCGTAACGGAGAATTCTCGGAGTATCTGAGCACGCCGGGAGCGATAGCACCCGGATTGAAGCGCTACGTGCCACAAGTGGAAAAAGCCACTCGTGTCTCCCCCTTGTTCGGCTCGTTAAGTGTCAGGACGCCCGACGGTAAACTCGTGGACGCCGACGGCGTGACTTTGGCCGACAGCTGTCTGTTCGACGTATTGCGGTGGCCGGTGATCGCCGGCAGTCCGAAGGAGGCATTGACCGTAGAGGATTATTGCATGATACCCCATTCGCTGGCCGAGAAACTTGGTGATGACGTGATGGGAATGACCCTGACGAGTCCGGATGTCAGCGACAGCTATAAGGTTATTGTGGCCGGAGTGTATGAGGATTTTCCAATAAACTCGACATTTCAAAATGTGATATATCTTTCGCTGCCCACTATCGGTAAGTTCAAACATGACGGACGCGACAATTGGGTGGGCAACGACTGCTACCGAAGCTATGTCCGTATGTCTGAGGGTGCAACCGTGGCTGATGTCACGCCGCATATCCAAAGAATGCTGAAAGAGAATGTAGACAACGAGGCTCTGGAGGTATTTAAGTTCAATATCAGTCTGAAGCCTCTGACCGAGGTATATGCCTCGCAGGACAGCGTCAGAACCATGATATGGGTATTGAGTCTGCTGGCGTTCATAATACTGGTGAGTGCGTCGCTCAACTATCTGCTGATAGTCATAGGCCAGCTCGGCAAGCGTGGCAAGGAGATGGCTGTGCGCAAATGTTATGGCACAAGCAACCGCAAGATATTCCTGCGTATATTGGGCGAGAGCGTGTTCTTCCTCGCGGTCGCAATCATTCTTGCCGTGCTGATAGTGCTGAGTCTGTCTGACCAGTGCGGGATGTTGTTGGGTTATCCGGCGGCGGTGCTGCTGTCAAGTCCCGGCGTGTGGCTCGTCGAGGTGTGCGTATGTGTGGCGTTGCTGCTCATAACCGGTGTGATTCCGGCCTGGATTTATTGCCGTACTCCGGTGTCGCATGTGTTCCATCAGAACACGCGCCGCCGCAAGGCGAGGAAACTGGCATTGCTGTCCGTACAGTTTTTCGCCACCGGACTGATGTTCTGCCTGTTGGTGCTGGTTTACCGCCAATATCGTATGATGAGCAATGGCGACATGGGGTATGAGTATGAAAACATAGGATACCTGAACGTAGGCGCGTTGCCCGACAACGAACGGAAAGTGCTTAAGGATGAATTGTCGCGCCTGAGTTGCGTGGAGGGAGTGGCTTCGGCTTATCAGAACTTCATTGGCTGGGCCGCCGGAAACAACGTATGGATTGAGGGAGATCCGAGACCGGACAATCAGGTAAACGTGGCCGACATGTACTGGGCAAATGCCAATCTGTTCGACGTGCTGGGCATGAAGTTCGTACAGGGAGAGACCTTTCGCGAGGATGCCGATACGACGGCACATCAGGTGATAGTGGAGGAGCGTTTCATCGATGTGCTAAAGTCGCATTTCGGACAGAAAGACGACAACATCATCGGCCAACGGTTCAATATAACTGAACACATCGGTCTTGAGGGCTCGGATGAATTCACGATAGTGGGAGTGATCAGTAACATACGTCGTGGCGGCTACAATATAGACAGTTTTGACCAGCGTGCCGGAGTGCTGTTTCCCACCACGAAAGTGTATGACAACCTTTATGTACGGTTCAGCATCCTTACACCCGAGAATCTCAAGGAAGCACAGAAAGTAATAGAAGGGAAATATTCCGACACTATGTATATCACACCTTATAAGACAATGGTGGAAGCCCAGATCGCGCCGGTAAAGCGGTTCGGATTCTCGGTGATGGCGGCGGGAATCGCCATCTTGCTGATTACCATTATCGGTCTGATAGGCTATACGGCCGACGAGGTGCAGCGGCGCGCCAAGGAGATAGCCATTCGCAAGGTGAACGGTACGACGGTAAGCAAGATTTTGCGCATATTCTGCGTCGACATATTGAAGGTGGCCGTGCCGTCATTGCTGGCCGGTGGCATCGCGGCGATTCTGATAGGCCGCGACTGGCTGTCGCAGTTCACCGACCAGGTGTCCATGTCGCCCTGGAGCATGGGCCTATGCCTGCTGGTCATCTTAGTGGTGATTGTTGCCGTAGTCTGCATCAACGCCCTGAAAGTAGCCCGCAGCAACCCCGTCACCTACCTCCGCACCGAATAAACCTTCTTCTGGGTCAATGCAAAATCCGGTTGAAATGTTAAGAAGCCTCCCGGATGTAAAATCAGCGGCAGAGCCGCCAATAATGCGGCAGCGCCGCATTTCAATGATAGCCACATGCAAGTGCCCCGTAGGTGGCACGCAGCATGTGGTTTGCAGATATATAGAAGAAACCGGCTGCGTAGCTGCCGCTCAATTCTCGCGGGAAAGAGCGGCAGCTACGCAGCCGAAGTAACGGGGGGCCGTTTACCCTAAGCTGTGTGCCGCCTACGGGGCACTTGCTTAGGGCTATCATTGAGGCGCTGCCCTGCAGCGCAGTTTGCGGCTACGCCGCTACTTTTTAACAACCGGTTTTTTTACATTGACCCGCAAAACCCGGTTGAAATGTTAAAAATTCGTGAGCCTTGGCTAACGCCGGTTTCGAGGTTTCGAGGCGTCGCGGCTCCGCGGCTCGCCTCGAGTGTGGAGAGGTGACGGGTTGCCCACAACTCCAATGGGTTAAGTTATATCGCCCTTCCAGGGCTTTTACGATGTTTTTAACAACCGCTTTTTTACATTGGCCCGTTATAATACCGAACACAATCGGGCGAAAGAACTGCACCGCTTGGCATATCCCAAACGATATTGCCTGTCATCGGGCGCAGAACTTGTCAGCGGCTGGATTCCCAACCGTATGTACCCCAGCCTGTCAATCACGACGCTGTTTCATGGCAACGAGTTCAAGAACACCTCTTACAATCTTCCCCACAATCTTCTCGACAAGTTCGACAGTGGCGCGATTACACTTCATGAATTGGTCAACGAACTGTTTGAGTCGTGGGATTAGGTTGATGAATCCCAGCATAGCCTTCTTGCAGTTACACTCCAGACCGCAGCCGGTGGAATCCCTACACCGCATGTCGGCACCGGCGCAGGTGGATCATCTTCCGATTTGCCGTGGAACGATAATGACAAGGACAAATTCCGAAGACTGAAATCAAAAGGCAGAAGATAAAACATCGTCATGCACTCAAGGAGGTTGGCGATGTTGTATGAGGTCGGTATGATTGGAAAATTGATAAAAGTCAGAGTAATGGTATAAGTTAAAGAATACCATTACATGTACTAATGATATGACGTAGGAAAAATATTTTGTAACAACAAATATTATACTGTTATACCCAATATATTAGATAGTGCCGCAAAATCGGATATCAG
>UROS01000205.1 GCA_900549445.1 uncultured Porphyromonadaceae bacterium
TGCCCGAGCCGTCGGCCGACGGCTCGGGCATGGGTTCGCTGTTTGACGTTGCCGAGCCGGAACCGCCCCGTCCGGCAGCATGCGAAAGCCGCGATTATGCCGCCGCAGAGGATCTTGATACGCTTTTCGCCGATCTGAAGAAAGCCGCAACCGTCGGCGTGGCTCTTTATTCGACGGGTGCCGATGCCATGAGCGCGCGATGGCTCGGAGTGGCGTTCTCCACTGCCGACTGCGCGGCCCGGTTCGTTGAAATTCCCGCTGACGGAGCCGCACGCGATCACGTAATCGGATTGCTGCGCAAGATCTTTGAAAACAAAGATACAGAAATCGTGAGCCACGACGTGAAGCGTGAGTACCTCGTGCTCAAAAACGAGGGAATAGATCTCAGAGCCAAGTATTTCGACACCTCTGTTGCGCACTACATAATCGACCCGGAGATGAAACACGACATGGCTCCCGTGGCTGCCAAATATCTCGGCCAGGAGTTGCTGTATGCTCCGGAAAGCCGCCGTCCGTATCCGATGCAGCCGCTGAGTCTGCAAGACGCCGTGGCGCGCTATTGCGAGGCGGCCGACGTGGCACGCCGGCTGCGCCCCGTGCTCCGCGCGGAAATCGAGCGGCTTTCCATGCTGGAACTGCTCTACGACATAGAGCTGCCCCTTACCCGGGTGCTCGCGGAAATGGAGTGGACCGGCGTGAGAATCGATCCGGAGGTACTCCGCCAGATGGCGGGAGGTCTTGCCGACAGAGTGGAAGAGCTTGAAAAGGAGGCTTTTGAAATGGCCGGCGGGGCATTCAATACCGGATCGCCGCGTCAGGTGGGCGATGTCCTGTTCGAGCGGCTTAAAATCGACCCGAAAGCCAAGAAAACCTCCACAGGCGCGTATTCCACCACCGAGCAGGTGCTTGAAAAATACGCTGCGAAAGTGCCCCTCGTACGATTGATTCTGCGCATACGCGGACTTAAGAAGCTCCTGAGCACTTACGTGCTTGCGCTCCCGGAACTCGTAAATCCGAAGACCGGGAAAATACATACGTCCTACAATCAGACCGTTACGGCTACAGGCCGCATTTCGTCCACAAACCCCAATCTCCAGAACATACCCATCCGCACCGACGACGGCCGCGAAATCCGCCGCGCGTTCATAGCCGATCCCGGCGACCTCTTCATGAGTGCCGACTATTCGCAGATAGAACTGCGGCTCATTGCCGATCTGAGCGGTGACCGCGACATGATTGAGGCCTTCAACTCGGGCGCTGACATACACCGCGTGACGGCGTCGAAAATCTACCACGAGCCGCTCGACGAGGTGACTGACGACCACCGCCGCCACGCCAAGACTGCCAATTTCGGCATTATCTACGGCATTTCGGCATTCGGACTTTCCGAACGTCTCGGTATAAGCCGCGGTGAGGCGAAAGCGTTGATCGACGGCTATTTCGCCACGTATCCCCACATCCGCGAGTATCTCGACTCGGCGGTTGAGACCGCACGGGAGAAAGGCTATGTCACCACCCGCATGGGACGCCGGCGTTATCTGCCCGACATCACTTCGCGCAACGCCGTGGTGCGCGGCTATGCGGAGCGCAATGCCGTCAATGCCCCCATCCAAGGTTCCGCCGCCGATATAATAAAGGTGGCGATGGTGAGAATTTTCAACGAAATGGAACGCCTCGGACTGAAGTCGCGCATGATAATGCAGGTTCACGACGAACTTATTTTCAACGTAAAGCCCGACGAGCTTGAGACTGTGAAAAAGCTCGTTATCACCGACATGATGGACGCTTACCACGGTGCTGTGCCCCTTGAGGTGTCGGCCGGTGTGGCTGCCAACTGGCTCGACGCCCATTGATACTATGCTTGAATCTGTAGGACAATGGGTTGGCGCCGCTGCTGATTTCCTCTGCGGCTATCCGCTTTTCGTATGTCTGATTATTGGCGGCCTTTACCTGTTTCTGCGTTCCGGAGCGGTGTCGCTCCGCTGCCTGCCTGAAGCTATGCGCGAACTCCGGAGGAAAGAAGGCGGCGGTACGCAGGGTGAGATAAGTTCCGTCGAGGCATTGGCGTCGGTGGTCGCCGCCACTGTGGGCATGGGCAACATAGCCGGAGTGGCGATAGCCCTCGTAATGGGCGGTCCGGGAGCGGTTTTCTGGATGTGGGTCTCTGCGCTCGTAGGAATGTCGACGAAATACCACGAAGGCTACCTCACCACTCTGTTCAAGACCCGTTCGGAGGGAAAGGCGGCAGGAGGCACGATGTATATGATTGAAAACGGACTCGGACGCCGGTGGCGCTGGCTTGCCGTGACATTCGCCACGGCCGGACTGCTCGGCACGCTCGCTATAATGAATGTAAACCAGCTTACCGAAGCTGTGGCGACGGCCTTCACTACACCCTCCGCAGTGGAATCGAGCGGCTTTCTGACCGGCGTTTCAGCATTGACCGGACTCGACAATCCTTCTTCGTTCCGGCTCCTGTTCGGCATCGGGGTTGCGGCGCTCGTGGCGGTGGTGGCCCTCGGCGGAATCAGGCGTATAGCGAAGGTAGCCTCATGGCTTGTACCGTTTATGGTCGGGCTGTATTTTCTGCTCGTTCTCTACATAATAGTAACCCATATAGAAGGAGTGCCCGGAGTGTTCAGGTCGATATTCTCGGAGGCGTTCAATCTCCGGGCCGGCTGGGGGGCGCTCGCAGGCATTGCCATCATAGGTGCACGGCGTGCCGCTCTGGTCAACGATGCTGGAGTAGGAACGGCAACTATAATGCACGGCTCCTCGGCCAACGACGATCCGCATCGCGAAGGACTCGTAGCCATGCTCGGCCCGGCAATCGACTCCGGACTCGTCTGTACGCTTACCGCCACGGCGATTCTGCTCTGCGGCGATATTTCGTCGGATTCCGTAAAAGGGCTCGAAATAGCCATGCGCGCATTCGGTTCCGCCATCCCGGCAGGCGAATATCTGCTTATGGTAATCGTATTGTGCTTCGCGCTGTCGTCGATGTTCAGCTACTCCTTCTACGGAACCCGTTGCGCGGCATACCTCTGGGGCGAGCGCCACGCCAGATATTACACCTGGTTTTTCATAGCCACTCTCGTGGTGTTTGCGGTAATGCCCTTAGGCGTGGCCGTAGGATTCTGCGATCTTTTCTACGCACTCATGGCGTTCCCGACCATGCTCACTCTGCTCATGTTGCGGAGCCGGGTAGTCATTCCTTCGCGAGAAACGGAACTAAAATTTCGTTGAGCTGACCGTATTCCACCAGAAAACCGTCGTGTCCGAACGGCGAGTGGATTTCACGGTATATGGCGCCCGGAATGCGCGACGCGAGCGATTTCATTTCAGTGGGTGTGAAAAGAATGTCGGTGGTGAGTCCCACCACCACAGTCGGGCATTCGATGGTCTGCAGCATGGCGTCGGTGCCGCCGCGGCCGCGGCCAATGTCGTGAGTGTCGAAAGCGTCGAGGATGCTGACATAGCTGTAGGCATCGAAACGGCGCACGAGTTTCTCGCCCTGATACTGCTGATAGGAACAGGCGCGGTGAACCTCGGGCAATTCCTCTTTGTCCTGCTGAGTGATATTGTAGCCCGCCGGGCCGCGATAAGAGAGCAGACCGAGCGCACGTGCGGCGGCCAGGCCGCGGCTTGCGGCATCGTCGCGCGGTTCGCCGTATGAGGCGTCGGCCATTATCGACATTCGCTGAGTCTCGTTTCTGTCTCTTATACACATCTCCGAGC
>UROS01000206.1 GCA_900549445.1 uncultured Porphyromonadaceae bacterium
ACCCATGCCACCTCTTCCGCCACGTTGTCGTTGGCGGCCGTGACGGCGGCAATGCCGAGCACTGCGGCTGAAGCGAGGGTTATGAAGGATTTGGATTTCACTTTACTTATTTGTTAATTTCTTTATGGCTTTCTTGTTGAGCTTCACGGGATATTTCTTGTGGAGTCCGTCGACCCAGCGGCGCTCGAGCAACTGCTGATAGTCGGCGCTTACGGCTCCGCGCACGTCGGCAGCCTCTTCGGGGGCGGCAATGGTCTTGCCCTGATAGCCGAACCAAGCTTTCCAGTTGCCGGGAGCAGCCGGTTTTTCACCTCCGAAAGCGATGTTGTCGACGATGGCATTGTCGCCTTTTGCGGCAACCACCCTCTCAACCTTCACCGTCCTGCCGAAATTGGCGCGTAGAGTCTTTACGAGCGAATCGCGGTCGATTTTGTTGTCGGCGAGGAATTTTTTTGCGACACCGGCTATCGAATCGTTTGTGGCGAACACCACGTAGCCTTTGTATCTGGGCGCATCCCACTTGTAGTTGCCGCGGTTCTCGCGGAAGAAATTCTCGAGTCCCTCTACGTCGCGGGTGGAGCGATCCCATACGTTGCGGTTGCTGATTTCAAAGAGCAGTATGCCGTCGCGGTACTCGTTGACGAGGTTGCGGTAATCGGGCTGTTCGACCACGAGCCGGCTGCGCGCATGGTCGAGGGTCCGGCTGTCGAGCAGAGCTGTGGCTGAATTGTAGAATGCCGTATAAGCGTCGGGGGCGCCTTTGCGGACGTTCTGGGGCATCGACGCCATGACGTCGGCGGCGGTTATGTCGCTGTCGGCCATGCGTGCAACTACGGTCTTGTCGTTGTCAAGACCGTCGAGTGCGGTTTGAGGGTCGGCAGCGGAGGCAACGGTGGCCTTCACCTTGTCGAGACCCGGTTCGACCAGCACGGAGCGATACTGCTTCTTAAGCTGTTCGAGGCGCTTCTTCTCGGGATATGTCGACCGCTGGTCGCGGGCGATGGCTTTTTCAATCATCGGGCGGGCTTCCTCGAAAGAATCGTTGCCTTTGTGCTCGATGCGCTGGATGATATGGTAGCCGAAAGCTGTTTTGAAAGGTTTTGAGATTTCCCCGTCGGAGAGGCTGAACGCCACCTCCTCGAATTCGGGCACCATCTGTTTCACCCCGAAAAATCCGAGGTCGCCGCCGTTGGCAGCCGAGCCGGGATCGTCGCTTTCGGTTCTGGCTATCGACTCGAAGTCGGTGTTGCCCGATGCGAGCAGCGCATAGATGGAGTCGATCTGAGCTTTCTTCGCTGCGGCCTGCTCCTCGGAGAGGCCGCGGGTCATCTTGAGGATATGGCGTGCATGAACCTTGCCGGGATTGGGCTTTTCAGCCTCAACGCGGATAATGTGGTAGCCGTAGGGGGCGTCTTCAATCACGGGTGATATTTCTCCCACCGGCGTGGAGAATGCTGCTTTCTCGAATGGGTAGGGATACATGTTGGCGAGGATGAATCCCATGTTGCCGCCGTTGGTTCTCGCGGAGCGGTCGGCAGAGAAAGTGCGTGCCATTTCGGCGAAATCCGCGCCGCCAAGGATTGCTGTCCGGATCGAGTCGAGGCGGTTGCGGTTTTCCTCCTTCTCCTGTATGGTGGAGCCGAGCGGCAGAAGTATATGGCTTACGTTGACCATGCGACCCATGCGGTCGTAGGCTTCTCTTACGAGCTGCTCCTCAACGAGCGAATCGCGCAGATACGGACGTGCGAGTTCGGCGCAGTAGCCGTTGTATTCCTTCTGGAAAGCGGCGGTGGTATCAATGCCGGCAGCTTCCGCGTCGGCCACTTTGAGCTTGTAGGTGACGAACATGTCGACATATTCGTCAATGCTCTGGGGCTGCATCTGCTGGCGGTTGTTTTTATTGTAGAGATATTCAAACTCGCTCTGACGGACGTCTTTGCCGTTGACGTTCATCAGCACGGGATCGCTGTTTTTAGCTGCCGTCGCGGAAATCACCGCGGCGATTGCGAGTAAAGCCGGAATGAAATGCTTTTTCATTTTTAAGATGACAACTGTGATAAATCCAAAAAAGTGCCCCGCGGCCGTCAGGCATGTCGGGGACACTCTTTTAATAACGTTGCGGCGTCGGATTTATTGCATTATCGGGCCGATGCGCTATAGTTCGGAGCCTCGCTTGTGATGGCCACGTCGTGAGGATGGCTTTCGAGAATGCCGGCGTTGGTAATGCGGGTGAACTTCGCGTTGTGGAGCTGCTCGATGTCGGGAGCACCGCAGTAGCCCATGCCGGCGCGCAGACCGCCGAGCATCTGGTAAACCACCTCGTAGAGCGAACCCTTGAAGGGGACGCGGGCGGCAATGCCTTCGGGCACGAGTTTCTTGGCATCGGTTTCGTTGGCCTGGAAATAGCGGTCTTTCGACCCTTTCTCCATAGCCTCGAGCGAACCCATTCCGCGATATGACTTGTATTTACGGCCGTTGAATATGATTGTGTCGCCGGGGGATTCCTCCACTCCTGCGAGCATGCCGCCGAGCATCACGCTGTAGGCGCCGGCCGCGAGAGCCTTCACGATGTCGCCAGAATAGCGGATGCCGCCGTCGGCGATGAGCGGAACACCCGTTCCCTTGAGTGCGCTTGCCACGTCGTAGACGGCTGAAAGCTGCGGAACGCCCACACCGGCGATAACGCGGGTGGTGCAGATCGAGCCGGGGCCGATGCCAACCTTGACGCCGTCGGCGCCGTTCTCAACGAGATAGCGTGCAGCCTCGCCCGTAGCTATGTTGCCTACGACCACGTCGATACCCGGAAATTTCTCCTTTACGGCCCGGAGGACACCCACCACACCCTTGGAGTGGCCGTGGGCGGTGTCGATTACGATGGCGTCGACGCCGGCCTCTACAAGCGCCGTGGCGCGCTCGAGTGAGTCTTTGGTTACGCCGATGCCGGCGGCCACGCGCAGGCGTCCGAGTGAATCCTTGCAGGCGTAAGGTTTGTCTTTCGCCTTAGTAATATCTTTATAGGTGACAAGTCCGACGAGACGGCCGTCGCTGTCGACCACCGGAAGCTTTTCTATTTTATGTTCCTGAAGAATCTGTGCTGCTTCCTCGAGATTGGTCGACTGGTTGGTGGTGACCAGCCCCTCGGATGTCATCACCTCGTCGATTGTGCGGTTGAGGTTGCGTTCGAAACGGAGGTCGCGGTTGGTGACGATGCCTACGAGCTTGCGGTCGTCGTCGACCACGGGAATTCCGCCGATATGGTATTCCTCCATCATCTTCAGTGCGTCGGCCACGGTTTTGCCGCGTCGGATAGTGACAGGATCGTAGATCATGCCGTTTTCAGCACGCTTCACGGTGTGAACCTGACGGGCCTGCTCGGCAATCGACATGTTTTTGTGGATTACGCCAATACCGCCTTCGCGGGCAATGGCGATTGCGAGCGCAGCTTCCGTCACGGTATCCATCGCGGCTGAGACGATGGGCACGTTGAGGGTGATGTTGCGCGAAAAGCGGGTGGAGAGATTTACGTCGCGGGGAAGTACTTCGGAATAAGCCGGAATAAGGAGGACATCGTCGAATGTCAGTCCATCCATTTTAACTCTGTCTGCAATAAATGATGACATAGATGGTTTTGCTATGATTTTATTGCACGCAAAGATACGAATTTTTTGGCGAACCTCATCACATATTTCACGAAAAAATTCCGACGGTTTTTAATATTGTGTATTAATGTTTGTAAT
>UROS01000207.1 GCA_900549445.1 uncultured Porphyromonadaceae bacterium
AAATTTATAACTTTGTAAGTTGAGAGCGGCGGCATTCGCCGTCCCGACACCACTGAAATGATCAACCTGCTCGTGATAATGCTGCGCGGCCTGCTTATAGGCATCCTGATCTCGGCCCCGATGGGACCGATAGGAGTACTGTGCATTCAGCGCACCCTCAACAAGGGCCGCTGGCCGGCATTTTTCACCGGAGTAGGAGCCGCCATAAGCGACCTTATCTACTGTCTGCTTACAGGCCTCGGTCTCTCATTCGTCACCGACTTCATCGAAAGCAACCAGAGCCTCCTTCAGGTAATCGGCAGTGCCGTGCTGATAGCCTACGCCGTTTACCTCTTCAGCAACAATCCCTCGCGCTCGCTCCGCACCCCTGCCATTCCGGCCACAACCTACTGGAAAGATTTCGGCACCGGATTCCTCTTTACTTTCTCCAACCCCCTCATCCTCTTCTTCATAATCGGTTTGTTTGCCAGGTTCAGCTTCCTCGCCCCTGAATTCAAAGCCTACCACTACGTGGCCGGATATCTGTCGATTTTCGGCGGTGCCATTCTGTGGTGGCTTTTCGTCACCTATTTCGTCAACAAAGTTCGCGCCCACTTCAACGTCAGGTCTATGTGGCTGATCAACCGCATCATTGCGGCCATACTTATGATCATGGCCGGTATCGGCGCCGTGCTTGGTATTAAAGAACTGCTTTTCAATGGATAACATTCACATCCCCTTCATCCCCGACCTCGACAATCTCGATACCGGCGAGATTATAAGCCGTCTGGAATCAGATGGCGAACGCCATACGGTTGAATCGCTCAACTGGGCGGCTGAATACCCGTATCATCCCCTCAGCACCTTTACCCTCGCCCACTCCGAAAAAAATCTCTACATCGACTTCTTCGTACGGTGCAACTATCTCCGCGCTGTAAACTACGCCAACAATACTAATGTAGGCGATGACTCCTGCGTACAGATATACCTGCAGCCCGAAAGCGCCGCAGGAAAGTACTGGAACTTCGAATTCAACTGCATAGGAACCGTCAACGCAGCAAGCCGCTCCAAGCACGGCCACTCTGCTCCACTCTCCGACGACGAAATCGCTTCCATAGCCCGCTACGCTTCGTGCGGCACCCGCCCCTTCGGGGAAATCGAAGGCCTGTTCACCTGGAACCTCCTCGCCGTAATCCCGCTCAGACTGATCGACATTGAATATTGCGGCAAACCGGTTTCACTGCGTGGTAACATCTACAAATGCGCCTCCGCGACCTCTCAGCCTCACTTCCTGAGCTGGGCTCCTGTCCGCACAGCTAAACCCGATTTCGATCAGCCCGACTTCTTTGCGCCCATCATACTCGATTAAGACATTATTTAGAACGATTATAAATAACACCACATCCGCGCAAAATTGTTTTGTATATGTAAACTCAGCGTTGTCAGGCAGTTCACACCATTCCGGCCTCCTGCTATAGATAACCTAATACTACAGCTTTAATGGTACACATCGCTATATATCAGCCGTTTGTGACTATTATTTAAAGTGCCCGAATCAAAAAAACGTAAGTATTTTATAAGGCTCTGACTTACAAACTAATGTAAAATGTTTACAAAATCCAAATAATTTTGCCCTTTGTTTAATCAAATTAATTTGTGAAATTTGCATTGAAAAGATTAGTAAATATCACTCCTTATGCACCCCAATCCCCAGCGGCAATGGGAGGAATTCTTGAATTTCCTTCACGATAACCTCCCTGCCGAACAATTCAACATCTGGTTCAAGCCCTGCTCGCTTGAAAGTTACGCCGACGGAGCGCTCACCATCAACGTGCCGTCGCCATACTTCGTCGAGCGGTTTGAAAGCTCATACCTCCCCCTCATTGCTGCCGCCATCAACAAAAACTTCGGAAGGGGAACGAAGCTTTTCTATAATTTCAATCAGGTACGCAATGAGCCAACTACAGCCGTCACGATGGAAAGCGAGCGCCCGAGCGCTGCCGTTAAACCCGTCGCAGACCCTTACGCCAATCCGTTCCGTCAGGAACCCGTCGACGAACTCGAAAACTCTCATCTCAACCCGCTCAACACTTTCGAGAACTACTGCAAAAGCGCAAGCAACGAAGTAGCCCGCTCGATTGGTGAGGCCATTGCCAACAATCCTAAGTGCAAAACTTACAACCCGCTCTTCATATACGGGCCCACCGGTGTGGGAAAAACGCACCTCATACAGGCTATCGGCATCAGAATTAAGGAACGCGACCCGCGCACCCGCGTTCTTTACATAACTGCCCGCCTTTTCGAAAGCCAGTTCACCACGGCCATGACTAAAGGCAAAATCAACGAATTCATCAACTTCTACCAGAGCATCGACGTTCTGATTATCGACGATATTCAGGATCTCATAGGCAAGAAAGCCACGCAAAACACTTTCTTCCACATTTTCAACCACCTCCACCAGAACCAGAAACAGCTCATACTCTCCAGCGACTGCTGTCCCTCACAGATGGAAGGAATGGAAGCACGCATGCTTTCACGGTTCAAATGGGGAGCGACCTTCGAACTCGGACGTCCAGACTACGAGCTCCGCAAGGACGTGCTCACTCAAAAAGCCTCACACGACGGACTCCGCCTCCCCCACGACGTGCTCGAATTCATAGCCGCCAACGTTACCGACTCAATCCGCGAGATTGAAGGCATCGTTGTATCGCTCCTTGCCCACGCCATGGTGATGAAGCGCGAAATCACCGTTGACCTCGCCCGCACGGTACTCGCCAATACGGTGAAGATCAATAAAAAAGTACTCAACTTCGAAATGATTACCCGTCAGGTGAGCGAATACTACAACCTCGATCCCGACCAGATTTTCACCAAATCGCGCAAACGCGAAATAAACGACGCACGCCAGATGGTGATGTATCTCGCCAAAAAGCACACTAAAATGCCGTTCAAGCAGATCGGAACGCGCCTCTCCCGCTCTCACGCCACCGTACTCCACGCATGCAAAATGATCGAGGAACGCATTTCGCTCGAAAAGCAGCTTCAGGAAGACATCGAACACATCGAAGCTCAGCTTATGAAAATGTAACCCCGATATTCCGGAACAATAAAAGAAGCGGTCGCTGATAATTGCATCAGCGACCGCTTCTTTTATTGTTCCGGAATACCGGCAGTTACGATTTCAGCTTGTCGGCCAGACCGCCTATAGCGTCGGCCACCGAATCGAGGGCATTTGCTGCCGCTCCTTTTGCCTTTCCTATAATCGGAGCTGCTTTCTCTTTGAGATCCTCCATCTTGTCCGAGATAGTATTCTGAGCGTCAGAGACCTGACCGCTGATTTTCTCTTTCAACGCAGATGCCTTGTCTGATAATGTCTCCTGCTCGGCCTTTGCCTCCTCTTCGGCGGCGAATCTGCCGGCTTCGGCACTCACTCTTGCAGCCTGTTCCGATACCTTTGCAGCGCTGTCGGCTAAATTCTGTGCGTTTGTTGCCATAATTTTAAGTTCTATAAGTTAAACGTTCTGTTCACTCTTATAAAACAATGCCGTGCCGCAATGGTTCAATCAGATGCGCTCAAGAACAGTTTCTATCAGCAGCGGCATCTTCTTCTTATAGTCCGGATTGGCGCTGTGGATCATTCGGTTGGCTATGATTCCGCACACCGTCATCGCGCGGTGTCCCATCAGTCTGGCCAGTCCCTGCAGAGGTGCCGATTCCATTTCGTAATTGGTGATTTTACGCCCGTTGAACCTGAA
>UROS01000208.1 GCA_900549445.1 uncultured Porphyromonadaceae bacterium
CCCGCCACAACGAGGTTGCGCCCAACCAGTTCGAGCTCGCCCCGATTTTCGAGGAGACCAACCTCGCCAACGACCACAACATGCTCGTGATGTCGGTGATGGGTGAAGTTGCACGCCGACACAATTTCCGCGTGCTGCTCCACGAAAAACCCTTCGCAGGAATCAACGGCTCGGGCAAGCACAACAACTGGAGCCTCGGCACCGACACCGGCGTACTGCTTTTCGCTCCCGGAAAGACTCCTAAGGGCAACCTCCAGTTCATCACTTTCATTGCCAACGTGATGGCCGCCGTTTACCGCCACAACGCCCTGCTCAAGGCTTCGATCATGTCGGCCACCAACGGCCACCGTCTCGGCGCCAACGAGGCACCCCCTGCCATCATCTCCATCTTTACCGGCAGCCAGCTCGCCGACATCCTCACCAAAATCGAGAAGAGCGACAAAGACGAGCTCATCGCCATGGCCGGCAAGGAGGAACTGAAACTCGGAGTGTCGCAGATACCCGAAATCCTCCTCGACAACACCGACCGCAACCGCACCTCGCCCTTCGCCTTCACCGGCAACCGCTTCGAGTTCCGCGCCGTAGGCTCAAGCGCCAATTGCGCTTCGGCCATGATTGCCCTCAACGCCGCCGTGGCCGAGCAGCTCGCCGACTTCAAAATCAAGGTCGACGGCCGCCTGGCAAAAGGCGAGGATCTCCACCACGCCCTGCTCGCCGAAATCAAGACCCTTCTTCAGGAATCGAGCGCAATCCACTTCGACGGCAACGGCTACAGCGAGGAATGGAAACAGGAAGCCGCCCGCCGCGGCCTCGACTGCGAGACAAACGTGCCCCGCATCTTCGACGCTTATCTCCGTCCGGAATCAATCGAAATGTTCAGGAAGACCCATGTCATGACAAAGGTCGAACTTGAGGCACGCAACGAGGTGAAATGGGAAATGTATACAAAAAAGATACAGATCGAAGCCCGCGTGCTCGGCGACCTCGCCATCAACCACATCGTGCCGGTGGCCACGCGCTACCTCTCGATTCTGCTCGACAACATGGTGAAAATCCGCGAGCTGTATCCCGGCGAGAAAGGCATCGAACTCTCCTCTCAGGATTCTGCGAGCGTGGAGAAAATCATGGCCCACACCGCCGCCATCCGCGAAGGTGTGCAGAAGATGGTCAACGCCCGCAAGGCCGCTAACCAGATTGAAGACGAGCGCGAGAAAGCCATAGCCTACTCCGAGACCGTGGCACCCTGCCTCGACGAAATCAGATACCACATCGACAAGCTCGAACTCAAGGTCGACAACGAAATGTGGCCGCTTCCCAAATACCGCGAACTCCTGTTTATCAGATAAACAGACCTAAAGACTTCAACAGGTGTCCGGATTTAATCCGGGCACCTGCTTTTTCCTTCCACAATCCGACGACGTTTTTCAATGGAACAGCTGAAGCACGAGTGCGGTGTGGCGCTTATACGCCTGCTCAAACCGCTCGAATACTATAAAAAGAAATACGGAACCTATCTCTACGGCATCAACAAGCTGTATCTCCTCATGGAGAAGCAGCACAACCGCGGCCAGGAAGGCGCGGGACTCGGAGTGGTGAAACTCCACGCCGATCCGGGCGAAGAATACGTTTTTCGCGAAAGGGCGCTCGGCCCGGGTGCCATTCAGGAAATTTTCGACAGCGTACGCCGCGGAATCGGCCATCACGACCTCGGTAGCCTGACTCCTGAGGAAATCGAACAGAGCGTTCCCTTTTTAGGAGAGATCTACATGGGTCATCTGCGCTACTCCACCACCGGAAAAAGCGGAATCTCCTACGTGCATCCCTTCCTGCGGCGCAACAACTGGCGTTCGCGCAACCTCCTTATGTGCGGCAACTTCAACATGACGAATGTCGACGAAGTTTTCCGCTCCATCGTGGCCCGCGGACAGCATCCGCGGCTTTACAGCGACACCATAGTACTGCTCGAGCAGCTCGGCGACGCCCTCGACAAGGAAAACCACCGCATCTACCGCCAGTATCGCGACACCCTCGTTGATCCGCAGCTGAGCGCCGCCATAGAAGACAATCTGAACCTTAAAAACGTGCTCGCAGCCGCAACTCCCACCTGGGACGGCGGATTCGTGATATGCGCCGCCACCGGTTCGGGCGACATGATGGCTCTGCGCGACTCCAACGGCATCCGCCCGGCATTCTATTATTTCGACGACGAGATAGTGGTTGTGGCGTCCGAACGCCCCGTGATCCAGACAACGCTCAACGTGCCCCGCGCCGCTGTCAGCGAGCTCGCACCCGGAAGCGCCATTATCGTCAGCAAAAACGGCACCGTGGAGGTAGCCGACGTGCTCGGCGAAAAGAAAAACTGCCGCTGCTCGTTTGAGCGCATCTATTTCTCGCGCGGCAGCGACGCCGACATCTACCGCGAGCGCAAACAGTTAGGGTGCAACATCGTTCCGGCCGTAATGAAAAGCATCGGCGGAGACCTTGCCCACAGCGTGTTCTCATTCATCCCCAACACTGCCGAAGTGGCTTTCATAGGTATGGTGACCGGTATCGAAAAAGAGATGAACCACCTCAAGCAACGCGAAATCCTCGAGGCGTCAGAAGCGGGGCAGCTCACCCCCGAGCTCCTCAACGAGATCATAAACCGCACCATCAGGGTGGAAAAAGTGGCTATAAAAGACATCAAGCTGCGCACCTTCATAGCCGAGGGCGAGAGCCGCAACGATCTGGCAGCCCACGTCTACGATGTAACCTACGGCATAATCGAGAACTACAAGGACAATATTGTGGTGATCGACGACTCTATTGTGCGCGGCACCACCCTGAAACAGTCGATTTTAAGAATGCTCGACCGTCTGCACCCGAAAAAAATCGTAGTGGTGTCATCGTCACCGCAGGTACGTTACCCCGACTATTACGGCATCGACATGTCGCGTATGGGCGAGTTCATAGCCTTCCGTGCCGCCGTGCAATTGCTCCGCGACACAGGCCGCGCCGACATACTCGACGAGACCTACCGCCGCTGCAAAGCCCAGCAAGGGCTGCCGGACAGCGAGATAGAAAACTGCGTGAAGGCAATCTACGCTCCTTTTACCGCGGAGGAGGTTTCGGCGAAAATCGTGGAAATGCTTACTGCCGACGGCGACATCCACGCCGAGGTCGACATCATCTACCAGACCCTCGAAGGGCTGCATCAGGCAGTGCCCTCCTGTCCCGGCGACTGGTATTTCTCAGGCGACTACCCCACCCCCGGAGGAACCCGCCTCGTGAACCAGGCATACATCAACTTCTACGAGGGCAACACCGACAAGCGCTGAGCCAGCGCCCCAAGGAGGCTTTTGCCAAATAGCTAAAACCCTGTAAGTAAGTAGGGGCGCTATACTTAGCGCCCGATGAATCAAAAGCAATTTCCCGACACGGGGAGAATATGACGCCTAAAGAAAATGTGAGGTCTCAGCGGGCGCTAAATATAGCGCCCCTACAGATCTCTCATATTCAATGCTTTTTAATATATTTTCACGACACACGGGATCGGATTATTTCCGGAATTCGTAGACGGTCTGAGGCATGTTGGAGTTGGCCACGTGGACGCGGACGCCTTCAGTTGTAGGGAGATTCCACACAGCCGCCATATTCCACGACGCATAGTAGTTGTGGTCGTAATTGTCGGTGCCTGCGGGCAGCTCGTGGTGGACGTAGAGGTCGGGGTAGGCGCTGCCGAGTGT
>UROS01000209.1 GCA_900549445.1 uncultured Porphyromonadaceae bacterium
CGGCAGCGTCAGATGTGTATAAGAGACAGCATAGGGCATCTGCCGGCTCCAACCGACTGCGACAGTTTCATAACCCTCGTGAAAGGTGTCTATGACGAACCAACGGTGCGCACCTCCCGATTCCGGCCGGAAACGGTATATACAGTGGCACTCGGCACCGGCTCCTGCGGCGAATTCATACCCGACGCGCTCAGCCTCGGAGCCGATGCCTACATATCGTCTGACATCCGCTACCACGATTTCGTGGATTACGGCAGCCGCCTCCTGCTCGTCGACACCACCCATTACAGCAGTGAACTGTGTGCCAAAACAGTATTTTCGCGCATAATCTCGGAAAAATTTCCTAACTTTGCAGTCTATTTGTCGGAGACTGAGCAGAATCCGATAACCTTTAAGTGAAACAATCAACAAAACGATAACCAATATGGCCACTGAGCAAAACAAATCCGAACAGACACTCTCGGTAGAGCAGCGCCTCAAATCGCTTTATGAACTCCAGACACTCCTGTCGCAGATAGACCGCATAAAGACTATCCGCGGCGAGCTTCCCCTCGAAGTGCGCGACCTCGAAGACCACATTGAAGGTCTCCATACCCGCATCGAAAACTATCGCCGCGAGATTGAGGATCTGCGCCAGAAGACACTGCAGGAAAAAGCCAAAATCACCGAATCGCAGACCAAAATCGAGACATACCGCCAGCAGCTCGACAACGTGCGCAACAACCGCGAGTTCGATATGCTTTCGAAGGAAATCGAATTCCAGACCCTCGAAATAGAACTCGCCGAAAAGCATATAAACGAATATAACTTCGCAATCGACAACAAAAACGCCGAAATCAGCTCCACCGAGGAGAAACTCGCCGACCAGGAGCACGTGCTTCGCGAAAAGCGCGCCGAACTCGAGGAAATCGTATCGGAAACCAAGCAGGACGAGGAGCGCCTGCGCGAACAGGCCAAGGCTATCGAGCCTAATATCGACGCCCGTACCCTCAACGCCTTCAAGCGCATCCGCAAGAACGCCCGCAACGGTCTCGGTGTGGTCTACATCCAGCGCAACGCCTGCGGAGGATGTTTCAACCGCATTCCCCCGCAGAAGCAGATGGAAATAAAGATGCACAAAAAAATTATTGTGTGCGAATACTGCGGCCGAATCATGATCGACCCCGAACTCGCCGGTGTAACCGAAAACGCCGACTGATATGGGAAAAATAGAACCCGGAAAATATGTGGAGTTAGTCTATGAACTCTCCACGGTCGACCCTTCATCGGGCAAACGCGATCTGGTTCACAGCGTAGGCGAAGACGATCCCGAGCGTCTGGTGTTCGGCGTCACTCCCGGCGTTATACCCGCACTCGAGAAAGCGCTCGAAGGACTTGCCGAGGGCGACTCGTTTGCTGTTGACGTACCCGCGTCTGAAGGATTCCCCTACAACCCCGACGACGTGGTTGAACTCAGCAAAGACATTTTCAAACGCGACGGCAAATTCGACAACAAGACAGTGTTTCCGGGCGCATACATCCCGATGCTTACCGGCGACGGCTACCAGATTACAGGCAAGGTGCTCGAAGTGGGCCACGATTCAGTAAAAATGGATTTCAACCATCCCCTTGTGGGGAAAGACCTCCATTTTGAAGGCAAAGTAGCTACAGTCCGCGACGCCACTCCCGAAGATCTCCACCCCTCATGCGGTGGAGGTTGCGGAGGATGCGGCGGCGGTTCTTGCGGAGGAGGCTCCTGCGGCGACGATGGCTGCTGCGGGGGATGCAAATAACCCCAACCTGCTGAAAAAATACCAGGGCGGACAGACGGAAAGGATTATTCCGTTTGTCCGCTCACTGTTTCGTACGGGGGTATTCCGTGCAGAAACACGTAGCTGCGTGCCTCGTGGTCAAGCCGGCAGCAATAGTGGTTCAAGCCGTTGGAAACCATAAGAAATGGCACCTGTAGCACCATATTATAGCGCGCAATCTGATCGAACACCTTCTGGGTAACTGCCACGGAGGGTGCTTTATATTCAACAATAACGGCCGGATGCAGCGTGCGGTCGTAGACCACGGTGTCGCACCTCCGCAGAGTATCGTTCAGCCTGATTCCGACCTCATTCCGCATCATAAGCGCCGGATAGCCCATACTGACAAGCCATGCGGTGAAATGCTGCCTCACCCACTCTTCGGGAGTGAGGACAATCCACTTCCGGCGCAGAGAGTCGAAGACCTCAGTGCCTTTCTTCCCCTGCCGGAGCTTCAGCGGCGCCGGAGGAAGATTAAGCGGAATTTCAGTTATAAGCATAATTTTACCAAAGATTCTCAGATTTTGTGTAAATTTACAACATATTTCCGAATCACGAAAATGGCAGCTACCACCTCCCCCACCTTTCCGGCCTTGCGACAGCAGATTGCAAAAGGCAACCTGGCTCCGGTCTACCTCCTCCACGGCGAGGAGGGATATTATATCGACCGTCTGGTTGAGGATTTCGAGAACCTCATACCCGAAGCTGACCGCGACTTCAATCTCTACACGCTCTATGCCCCCGAATCGGGCGTAGACACGGTGATGGACATATGCCGCAGGTATCCCATGATGTCGGAGCGCCAGGTAGTCATTGTGAAAGAAGCACAGGCCATCCGCGCCGACCAGCTCAACAAGCTACACCACTACGCCGAACACCCGACGCCCACAACCGTCCTCGTCATCTCATGCCGCGGTGCCGAGGCAAAGGGAAAGGATCTGATTGCGGCAGTAAAGAAATCGGGCGTAATTTTCGAATCGAAAAAACTCAGCGAGCGCAACATCGTGCCCGCAATCAGCGATCTCGTGGCCGAACGGCGCCTCAATATCGACAATAAGGCGCTCATGATGCTCCGCGACTATATCGGCACCGACCTTTCGCGCCTTTACAATGAAATCGACAAACTCGCCCTCATTCTCGGCGCAGGCGCCATGATTACGCCCGAAGCCATCGAGCGCAATATCGGAATTTCGAAAGATTACAACAACTTTGAGCTGATAGACGCTATCAACGCCCGCAACTCTCTGAAGATATTCAGGATAATAGACTATTTCCGTTCCAATCCTAAAAACAACCCTACAGTGATGACCGTGTCGGCTCTCTTCAATCATTTCTCGAACCTTCTGGTCTATCATTATACTAAAGACAAATCGCCATCGGGCTATCTCGACGCTCTTGGCTTCCGCAACGCATGGCAGCTGCGCCCCTACGAGGCAGCCGCACGCGCCTTCAACGTAAGACAGACAATCGAGATAATTTCGGCAATCCGACGTTTCGATGCCGCAAGCAAAGGCATAGGCTCCCGTCAGAACGAATATGATCTTCTCCACGACCTCATGTTCCATATCATCACTGCCCGCGGCGTAATCACCATCTGAAACCGCAACAAAATTGTAAACACTCATTAACCAAATAAATTTTAAATAATAATTAGCTCTCAGGACACCAGAACCCTGAGAGCTAATTATTTATAGGTTAATTGTTCGGCGGTTATGTTCTACAACATTGTTTCAATTTTGTAATAATTTCATTACATACACTCTAAAATTTTAATAAAATCGCAATTTTCCATACATTTTTTCATATAAAATTTTGCTATTTTAATTCTTTTTCATACTTTTGCGCACAGTACATCATTAAAGAGTTTTTAATACAATGTCATTAATTATTCTTAAAACACATTTATTCATTCATTTCT
>UROS01000210.1 GCA_900549445.1 uncultured Porphyromonadaceae bacterium
CAACCTATCCGCAGCGCGACGGGGATTTCCACTTCTCATGGTCGCCGGACGGTCGCTGGATTGCCGCCGATATCGTTGACCGCAAACATGACCCCTATTACGACGTGGCGCTCATCAACGTGGCTTCCGGCGAGGTCACCAACATCACCAACAGCGGTTACTTCGACATGGCACCGCGCTGGGTGATGGAGGGCAACGCCATAATGTATTCCTCCGACCGCTACGGTATGCGCAACCACGCTTCGTGGGGCTCGATGCAGGACGTGATGCTCGTGTTTCTCAACCGCGAGGCATACGACCGCTTCCGCCTCAGCGAAGAAGACTATGCTTTGCTGAAAGAGGCAGAGAAATCGCAGAAAAAGGAAAAGGAGAGCTCAGATACCGGCAAGAAAAAAGGTAAGAAGAAGGAACCGGTGGTTGACGACAGCAACGAGAAATCGGTTGTCAACGTTGAGCTCGACGGTATTTCCGACCGCATAGTGCGCCTGACACCTTTCTCTTCTGACCTCGGCGACAGTTATGTGACCGACGACGGTGAGACGCTTTACTTCCTGGCGTCGGTCGATGACGGCTACGACCTCTGGAAGACCAAGCTGCGCAAGGGAGAGACGGAACTTGCCAAGAAGCTCGGACTCGGCGGCGTGAGCCTGCAGACCGACGCCGACGGCAAGAATCTTTTCCTCCTCGGCTCGGGAACCATGCGCAAAATGAATCTTTCATCCGACAAGATTACTCCTATAAGCTACTCGGCCTGGATGAAGCTCGACCCTGCCGCAGAGCGCGAATATATGTTCGACTACGTTGCCCGCGAGGAAGCGCAGCGTTTTTACAATACCAACATGCACGGAGTCGACTGGCCGGCCATGACAGCTGCCTACCGCAAGTTCCTGCCCCATATTTCCAATAACTACGACTTCTCCGAGATGCTTTCCGAGCTGTTGGGCGAGCTCAACGTGTCGCACACCGGTTCTGGCTACCGTCCGCGCTCCGGCGCGGATCCGACGGCGCAGTTAGGTCTGCTCTACGACATGAGCTACGGCGGCGACGGCCTTAAGGTGGCCGAGATAGTGGCCGGCGGACCATTCGACCGCGCCAAGACACAATTAGTGCCCGGAGCGGTTATTACCGCCATTAACGGTGTAAAAATCAACCCGTCGGACAACGAAGGAACCGTTTTCAACGACCTTGCCAGAAAGAAAACGCTCGTCAGCTTCACGCTCCCCGGTGGAGCTGAGATTGAAGAAGTGGTTGTGCCGGTTACTCCGGGAGCTATGTCGGATCTCCTCTACAAGCGCTGGGTGAAACGTAACGCCCATATGGTCGACTCTCTGTCGGGAGGCCGTCTCGGTTATGTTCATCTTGAGTCGATGGACGATGATAGCTTCCGAAGCGTATATTCCGATGTGCTCGGTAAGTACAATGACCGCGAGGGCATCGTAATCGACACCCGCTGGAATGGCGGAGGCCGCCTCCACGAGGACATTGAGGTTCTCTTCTCCGGGAAGAAATATTTCACTCAGGTGGTGCGCGGAACCGAGAGCTGCGACATGCCTTCGCGCCGGTGGAACAAGCCCAGCATCATGATTCAGTGCGAGGCCAACTACAGCAATGCCCACGGCACACCGTGGGTCTACAAGCATCAGGGACTCGGCAAACTCGTAGGTGCGCCAGTGCCCGGTACTATGACCTCGGTCAACTGGGTAGACCTGCAGGACGATTCAATGTATTTCGGTATTCCGGTGGTAGGCTACCGCCTCCCCGACGGTTCCTATCTCGAAAACACCCAGCTCGAGCCTGACGTACTGATTACCAACGACCCGGCCCGCGTGGTCAAGGGCATCGACGACCAGCTCGAGACAGCAGTGAAGACTCTCCTGAACGACATCGATAAGAATTAAAAATTTAGAGTTGAAAATTTAGAATGGAGAATTACTTCCCTGATTCTAAATTTTCAACTCTAAATTTTTAATTCTCATTCCCAAAGCTATGCTTTGCGGCGGTCCATCGAGTACCAGGCGTAGGCGATGTAGGCGAGGACGAAGGGGATGATCGCCGAGACTCCGGTCATTACCTTGAGAGTGAACAGCGAGGAGGAGCTGTTGTAGATAGTGAGCGACGAGGCAGGGTCGGTGAGCGAGGGGTAGTAGGGAGTATTGTTGTAGCCTGCCACCCAGAAGAGTGTCATTACCACGAGTGCGGAGCCGATGCCCGCCCACCAGATGCCGCAGGTGTAGTGCTTGCGCAGGGCTGAGGCAAGGATGCCCCATAGCACCATCACTACGCCGATGAGGAGCAGTGCGGCGCACCACCACATGTCGAGGTAGTTCTGGAGATAATTTAACTGGACAGGCCGAAAGGTGGTTTTTCCGGTCAGACCTCCGTTGTTCTCGATCTCCAGTCCGGGGGCGGTGAGGAGCAGCCCGAGGAAAAGGAGGAAGAAGACTACGAAGATTATGCCGTTGGCAAGCACGCGGCGGCGGTTTGTGCGGAAAAAGGCGTCGTCGTCGGGATGATTGTTGAGGAAGTAGAGAGCCGCCATCGTGCGGGCGAGGAAGAGCACGGCGAAGCCGAGCACGAGGTTTTTCCAGTAGAATATAGCCTCGAGTCCGTGGGTCGGGGCCCATACGGAAATCACGGGGGCACCAGAGTCGAGAATGTTGCCTTTCGTAACGGAAAATTCAGCGCCGAAGAAGAACATAGCAACGGCTACTCCGAGGAGCACGCAACCTACGCAGCCGTTTATAAACAGGAACACGTCGTAGGTGCGCGTGCCGAAAATGTTGCCGGGCTTGCGGCGGAATTCGTAGCTGACGGCCTGCAGCACGAAGCTGATGAGTATGAGCATCCAGAGCCAGTAGGCACCTCCGAAGCTCGTGGAATAGAAGAGGGGGAAAGAGGCGAAAAATGCGCCTCCGAAAACTACGAGAGTAGTGAACGTAAGTTCCCATTTGTGGCCGAGTGAGGAAATCATTCTGTCGGAGGCGGGGGAGCCGTCGGGTGAGGACAGCAGCATTGTCTGTCCGCCTTGTACGAACAGCATGAACACCAGTGCGGCGCCGAGTACCGATATCAGCAGCCACCAATATGTCTGTAAGGATTCCAGTGTATCCATAATAAATTCTGTTTTTTTCAAATGTTTAGTACTCTGAAGTCATGGCGGCATCGTCGGGGTCGGTGAGCCGGCTTTCCCTGGCAATGAAACGCACCATTATGTAGGCTTCGGCTGCAAGGAGGCAGGTGAATACGACGGCAAACATCCAGAACGTTATCTGTACCGACTGGGTGGTGATGGCCGATATGGCCGCGCGGGTGGGCATGATGTCCTGAATAATCCAGGGTTGGCGTCCGACTTCGGCTGTTACCCATCCGGCCTGAGAGCATATCCACACAACAGGAACCGAAAGGATGGCTATCCACTGCATCAGGCGTGAGTTCCACCAGTTGCTGCGGCGGTATACCCCGTAGACTGCGGCAATCAGGAAGAGCAGCAGGTATCCCCCTAAGATAACCATAATATGGAATGAATAGAAGGTGATTCCGACGGGAGGCACCGCCTCGTCGGCCGATTCAAAGTAGCCATAGCCGAAGTTCGGGTAGTTTGCTTTGAGAGCGGCGGAGGCGCTGTCCATTGCTGCTTGGTTGCCCGCGGTCATGGCTGTGTCGAAGGCGCGGAGAGCTTCATGAGCCTCCTTACCGCTC
>UROS01000211.1 GCA_900549445.1 uncultured Porphyromonadaceae bacterium
GTGTATAAGAGACAGCCTGTAGAATACACCTATACCCTCAACCGCAGCAAAACCTCTAAGGTCGACTACAAGGCCAACGAGCTGAAGGCTCAGGTGGCGAACGCCGACGGAGGCGTGATGGACATAGTGTTCCGCGTGAGCGACAACGACGTAGCGTTCCGCTACGAGATTCCCCGTCAGGGCGACACGGGCAGCATACGCATACTCAGCGAGGCAACCGGATTCGACTTTCCGCCGCAGACCACTACCTTCCTCACCCCGCAGAGCGAAGCAATGATCGGCTGGAAGCGGACAAAGCCCTCGTATGAAGAAGAATATTGCTTCGACGGCGCCATGACCGATAAATCGAAATTCGGCAAAGGCTACACTTTCCCCGCGCTCTTCCACGTGGGCTCCGACGGCTGGGTACTTGTAAGCGAAACCGGCGTCGACCGCCGCTACTGCGCCTCGCGGCTGAGCGACATGAAGGGCGACGGACTCTACACTCTCGAGTTCCCCATGCAGGAGGAAAACAACGGCAACGGGAGCGTTGAACCCGCTTTCTCCCTTCCCGGCGCAACCCCCTGGCGCAACATCACCGTAGGCGCCACTCTGGCACCTATTGTAGAGACCACCGCCCCCTGGAACAACGTGGAACCGCGCTACACCTCATCCCATGACTATCGCTTCGGCAAAGGCACCTGGAGCTGGATTGTATGGCAGGACGGCTCCATCAACATCGACGACCAGAAAAAATATATCGACCTCGCCTCGGAGATGGGCTACCCCTACGTGCTCGTCGACAACTGGTGGGACACCAACATCGGCAAAAATGGAATCGAGGAACTCGTCGGCTACGCCCGCAAAAAAGGTGTTGAACTCTTTCTCTGGTACAGTTCGAGCGGCTACTGGAACGATATCGTGCAGGGTCCCGTGAACCTCATGGACAACCCGATAACCCGCAAAGACTACATGCGCTGGATGCAGAAAATCGGCGTAAAGGGTATCAAGGTCGACTTCTTCGGCGGCGACAAGCAGGAAACCATGCGCCTGTATGAGGACATTCTCAGCGATGCCGACGACCACGGACTGATGGTGATCTTCCACGGCTGCACAATACCCCGCGGATGGGAGCGCATGTATCCCAACTACGTTGGCTCCGAAGCGGTGCTCGCCTCCGAAAATCTGATCTTCGACCAGCATTTCTGCGACGAGGAAGCACGCAACACCGCCCTCCATCCCTTCCTGCGCAACGCAATCGGGTGTATGGAGTTCGGAGGATGCTACATGAACCGGCGTCTCGCCCGAGGCAACAAGAACGGCAACATCCGCCGCACTACCGACGGCCATGAACTCGCAACATGTGTTCTCTTCCAGAATCCAATACAGAATTTCGCCATCACCCCGGAAAACCTTCTTCCAGAAGAAGAGGGAGGCGCCCCGAAAGTGTCGATGGATTTCCTGCGCGAAGTACCCACAACGTGGGACGAGACCCGCTTTATCGACGGATATCCGGGTAAATACGTAATACTGGCACGCCGCCACGCCGACCGCTGGTACATAGCCGCCACTAACGCCACCCGGGAGCCTATGACGCTCACCCTCGCCCTCCCCATGCTCGGAAAGGGGGGCACCGTCACCATGATCAACGACGATCCCAAGACCCGCGAACCGTACCGCAAGGAAATCACCGTAAAGAACCCCGGCAAGTTTAAAATCACTCTCCAGCCTCAGGGAGGAGCAGTGATTTTCTGAACCTGTATTTGTCAGCAAAACGTCATAAATGCAGCCTGTTAGAGCCTATGAGTTCAGCAGGCTGCACTCATAAAGTTAAAATGCGCAGGTTTTTGAATACATAATTTAACCTTAATTTAACATCGCAGAATAGTGCTAATTCAGCCTAACAAAATTTAGATTAATTTCACACTAAAATTTTCAGCATTGATTTTCAAGCAATTGCATTCGGAGGATTTTCATTATTGCACATATAGCCGGAAAGTGAGAAATATGGGGTTTGCTTAATCTCTTCAAAATGACTATATTTGGATTCAGAAAACCAAAACCCTAAAAAAATCTTAAATAACCATATAATGGAACAGACTCTCGTCATTTTTAAACCGTCGGCTATAGGCCGCAATCTGGTCGGACAGGTTCTTGCCCGCTTCGAGCAGAAAGGTCTCGTAATCGCCGGCATGAAAATGATGCAGCTCTCCGAAGAGATTCTGCGCGAACATTATTCCCACCTCGTCGACAAACCATTCTTTCCCGAGATACTTAACTCAATGACCGCCACCCCCGTAATAGTTCTTTGCCTGCGGGGAGTGAACGCCATCAGTGTGGTTCGCCTCATGACCGGCGCAACCAACGGCCGCGAAGCCGCTCCCGGCACCATACGCGGCGATTTCGCCATGAGCAATCAGGAAAACATAGTCCACGCTTCCTCCTCTCCCGAGGATGCCGAAGCCGAAATCAGACGATTCTTCCGTCCGGAAGAAATTTTCGACTACACGCCCGTCACGAAGCGTTTCGTCAACGGCCCGTCGGAAAAATAATCTTCAGCACCTCTCCATTATCATTTTCATTCTCCTCCTCTCCAGTCATTATCAGCATCTCTCTCATCATTATCAATCTCTCTTTTTGCCTTAACCCTCTAAACAATGATTTTACTCAAAAAAATTGCCCTTACAATATCAATCATAGCAGCCGTAGGCTGCGCCGCTTACGCTCAGCGCCGCCTTCCCGCAACCCACCAGCAGCAGCATAACTCACTGCTTGCCAACCAGCTCCCCACCACCTCTCCCTTCAAATTCGAGAACAACGACCGGCTCATGAAAGAGGTGCGCGAACGCGAAACCGCAGCCGACGCCATGGCCGACGCCGAAATATTCAACAAATTCTGGGACAGCCCCCACGTGAACCCCTACGGCAACGCAGTTACTGTTCCCGCCCACAAAAACATCGACGTTTCCGAATTCCACTGCCCAGTTCCCGGAGCCGTCACTTCGAACTACGGCTACCGTCCGCGCTTCCGCCGCGTGCACAAAGGCATCGACCTCAGCCTCCATGTCGGCGACACCGTCCGCGCCGCATTCTCCGGTAAAGTTCGCCTTACAAAATATGAAGGCCGCGGCTACGGCTACTACGTGGTTCTACGCCACGACAACGGCATGGAAACCGTCTACGGCCACCTCAGCCGCTTCCTCGTGAAGCCCGACCAGTTCGTACAGGCAGGCCAGCCCATAGCTCTCGGCGGCAACACCGGCCGGAGCACCGGCCCCCACCTCCATTTCGAGACCCGCTACCTCGGCATAGCCATCAACCCCGCCGCCATCATCGACTTCGACAACAAAGTGCCCCACAAAGACATCTTCGCATTCGACAAGCGCACCTATGGCAAGACCCAGAGCTACGTTCCCTCCAAGGCAAAACGCAAAGCCTACGCCTCGAAATCGAAATACAAAAAATCGAAAACAGCAAAGCGCCGCGCCCGTCGCGCCCGCCGCTAAACCCCATACATTATTCTTCTCGCAAAGAATAACGACCAATCTCACATCTCCAATACAAAGCTAATATCCTCTTAAGTGTCCGGGTTCCGTGCGGAAACCGGACACTGCTTTTAGAGGTTGTTTAAAAACAAATGTGAAAGCCGGAGTCCATTCTCCCGAGGTG
>UROS01000212.1 GCA_900549445.1 uncultured Porphyromonadaceae bacterium
AGCGGAGGCATCGGCTCGGGCAGCAGTTTCGCCTCAGGCTACCGCAACGGCCACCAGGCGCTCATCAACGCCGAACCGGGTCCTGACAACGGCCTTGAATACGACCTTACCGTCCACCCGGCAATCAGCGCCACCTACGGATTCTACGACAACAACAAGGACATCCGTTTCGCGTTCTGGAACAACTCGGGCGAAACAGCTTCGTTTGAGGCCGCGCCGTGCACCATAGGCGCCGACGGCACCGTGACGCCGCTTACTGTATTCACAATCAACAATCTCGGCAACGGCGTGGGCATAGGCCCTTATTATTACTGGACGTCGCTCCCCGCAGGGGTTGACGAGATGAGAATCTACCCCATGATCCGCCTCAGCGGCACCGACGAGTGGGTGCCCGCCACCACCTACCAGTACATTGTGATGCGTCGTAACGCGGACGACACCATCGGCCTCTTCTACAGCGAGAAAAATCTCTCCGCGAAGATAGTGGAACCGGGCGGAATGCGCTTTACGGGCCTCCCATGCGACCTTGCTTTCACAGTCAGCAACGACGGCGACTATATTTTCGACGGCGAAGTCTATTGCTTCATCAAACAGGGCGACGGGAAACCGGAGCAGTACCTCAAACCGTTCCTTCACCTCAATCAGAACACGCCTGCGCATCTCAGCACCGGCTACATCCCCGAGGCCGCGGGAACATATACTGTATCCCTCTGCTACGGCGACGATATTTCCACCGCGTTCTACACCACCACGGTAGATATAACCGACATGCCGGCGGACGGTACCGCAGACTGGTTCACGCTTAACGACTTCAAAATCAAGGAGACCGACGACACTTACACCGACATCGACGGCAAGGGCACCGTATATCACCTCAACAGCAAAAACGACCTCAGTGCCACGGCCGTTGTCCACCTCAACCGCGACCTCGAGAAGGAAATCATAATCGGCAAGAATCCTCAGGCCCTCCGTTACAGCGTACGGCTCCTCCCCTTCAACGATGAAACGGGGGAATACACCGAGGAGGGCGCCGAAACCATCCGCAAAGCCTACAACGGCGCCTTTTCATCAGCTACAGCCGGCACGAATCAGAAAGTTTACATCAGCAAATCCTACAATCTGAAGGAGGGCAAGTACAAAATCGCCGTTACAGTCGGTTACGCCCGTCAGGGCAACGACAACGTGATTTATCCCCTTGCCGTTCTCGACAATTACCGCATAACCGTGGGCGAGCCGATGACGCTTTCAAACTTCGTGGTGAACGGCGGCGACCACGGCGAGGCGACAGCCGACCCCGACGAGGATGGTGCGACCCTCTTCCCCCTCAACGGCAACACGCTGAAAGTGACCTTCGACGTGGTGACCAACCATACGCTGCCGGCCGTAATCTCCTCCGACAGGGACTATAAGCTGCAGTGTCAGGTGAATCTTCACAAATACGACGAGACCACCGGCGAATATTCCACAGCCAACTACGGAAATTTCGACAACGGCTATCACAACCTTTCAGAAAGGGGCGGCGACGTTACTCAGGTAACGACCAAGGCGTCGCGACCACTCTCTGTAGGTAAATACAAGCTCGACATAACCACCGGCTACCGCTGTTACCAGTACGTGAACAAGACGCTCGCCTCTCATCAGAGTTACCGTTTTACGGTGGCCGACCCGCAAACGACCGGAATCGAGAATGTCAGCGCGGATTCGGCTCGGGCTGAGGGCGACAATATCATCTATGCCATCGACGGCAGGATAATCCGCCGTTGCGCAACGGCGCAGGAGATTGAGGAGACAATCCGCACACTCGTGCCCGGCATTTACATCGCCAACGGCAAAAAGTATCACAGATAACGGTCGTCCGTAACCTCCATACGGTCTGAAAGAGTAAATACCCGCGGTGACCCCGTGGGTATTTCTTCTTTAAGAATTTCTTCGGGAGTGAGTTTGAGCAGCATCATCACGAGCGCACGCAGGCTGTTGCCGTGTGCCGCAACTATTACGGTGTCATAGAGACGTAATGCCGGCTCTATGAGCTCTTCCCAGCATGGATTTACACGGGAGATGGTGGTCTTCAGCGATTCCGTGAGGGGCAGTTCGTCGGTGCGAAGCGAAGAATAACGGATATCGTTGCCCGGATAGCGTTCGTCGTTAGGAGTCAGGGCTGGCGGCTCTGTGTCGTAGCTCCGGCGCCAGATATGCACCTGCTCGTCGCCGTATTTCGCCGCAGTGTCCGCCTTGTTAAGACCCTGCAACGCGCCGTAATGGCGCTCGTTGAGATGCCAGTCCTTCACAACGGGCAGCCAGTCGAGTTCCATGGCGTCGAGCGCTATTTCGAGCGTGTGGATGGCACGGCGAAGGTACGACGTGAAGCAGTATCGCGGCACGAGTCCTGCCGCCTTTATCAGTTCTCCTGCATGGCGCGCTTCCTCGCGCCCCTTGTCGGTGAGGTCTACGTCCGTCCACCCCGTGAAACGGTTCTCGAGATTCCACTGGCTCTGCCCGTGGCGCAATAATATGAGTTTCATTTTCGGCGTTTACTTATTCAATGTATATAAAACGCTGGTCGCAGGGCTTTAGTTCTGATAGATGATAGGTATACAGCGGTTCAGATACTCGCGTGCGGTTTCCCAGGGAACATAAACAGTGCTTCGCCCGGGAATCAGAGGAACCGGCTGCTCGTTAAGGTCTGTACGCAGGTAGTAGCGGCCGCTTTCCGACTTGAAAAGGACGAGCCGCAGGTTGGCGGCCATGGGCACGGAGAAGAAATCGCGCCAGTGGAGCCTTACGGTGTCGAAATAGTTCGTCATGTAATAGCACCCGGGAATATGCATGAGCGCAAGCAGCGGCATCAGTGTCTCGGCATGGCCGAAACGGAGTATGACGCCGGGATATTTGCCGCCGTCCATCAGAAACAGGTCGGTCGTCTCTATCAGATTCTGCAGCAGGGTGTAGGCCATCTCCGAGGGAGCAGTGGAAAGTGTCGACGCCGAATAAGTGAGATAATGGTGCAGGTTGGAGCATGCCCAGAGGTCATTGTACTCTTCAAGAGTGAAGAAGCGCTTCCAGCCGGCGTCAATACCCATGGCAGCGCATCCGCTTATCACCTTATACTCGTTCAGAGCCATATCCTGCTTTTCACCCGGTTCAAAAGGATATCCGGCACCCAGAGCACGCTCTATCGGCGCCACGGGACACGTCTGGTCAAGGTAATCGTCATAGACTTTCCGCCAGTCCTCGGAATCTATATAGCTGCGGTAGTCCGAATTTTCATCGAAAAAGCGCAGCAGCGGCGAATTCTGCCGCCCCGACGTTGTGGCTATTTCTATCCGGTTGTTCATCCTCGCTAACTGATGGGTGAATTCATACATCGACATTATGCAGCGCGGAGCGTAGGAGGCTACAGCCTCAACCCTGCTCCCTTCGCCGAAAAGTCCCGGAAATCCCTTATACATCCTCGAGGCTATGGCACGCTGCTCGGCCATTCCGAGCGAATCGAGAGCACCCCAGCGCCCCTTGGCGTCTTCCGATACCCTCGTGCAAAGCTGCCGGAGCTGCCTGCCGAGCGGAGTGATGGTTCCGAGTGAGTCGGCACGCTGGAGCGCCCGCAGAAGAGCCACCGTATAGCGT
>UROS01000213.1 GCA_900549445.1 uncultured Porphyromonadaceae bacterium
CTCCCGGCTATGATTAAGGCCGACAGAATTCAGGAAAAAGCTGCCAACGTGGGCTTCGACTGGGACAGCAAAGAGCAGGTCTGGGACAAAGTCCGCGAAGAAATCGGCGAATTCTCGGAAGCGATCGGTAACGGAAATCAGGAGGAGATGGAGTCTGAAATGGGCGATCTTCTTTTCAGCCTTATAAATGCCGCAAGACTATATAATATAAATCCCGAGAATGCCCTCGAGAAGACGAATAAGAAATTTATCTCCCGGTTCAACTATCTTGAGCGCAGAGCTGCTGAAAAAGGGCTGAATCTCAAGGAAATGACTCTTCAGCAAATGGATGAATTGTGGAACGAAGCCAAAAAGCAGGAAAAATGAAAAAGATAGGTCGCATAGCCGTTCTCGTGCTCGCGGCGGCCGCCGTTTCGTGTGGCGCTCAGGCCCGCATTATCCGGAATTATAAGACAGAGAGTTCCGAAGTGCTCGTGTTCAGGGTCGACAGTGTTGATTTTCGCAAAACACTGACCCGCGTATATGGAAAGATTTCCGGCAGGCCGCACACCTCCAACCGTATAGACGGAGTCACCATGATAATCAAGGGCAAAAAGCTTGTAGCTGACGACATTGACGGCGTGGACTTCAAGCGCTACTTCCAATGGGAAGATGACGGAAATATTCCGCTTGAGATAGATTTTCCGGCAACGAAACCGATAAATAATTTCAACATCGACTTCCAGACCGTGCGCGGAACAGCCACGACGATTGTTAAAAAATAATCTCACGGTCAACTCTATATATGAAACTTTGCATTACAGAGAAACCGAGCGTTGCCAAAGACATAGCCGGGATTCTCGGAGCCAATGTGCGCCGGGACGGATATTTTGAAGGCGGCGACTACAGGATTACATGGACCTACGGACACCTCTGCTGCCTTAAAGAGCCTCACGACTACACCGACATGTGGAAACGATGGAGCCTTAGCGTACTCCCTATGATTCCGGCAAAATTCGGTATAAAAGTGATAGCCCAGGAGAGCATCCGGAGGCAGTTCAAGGTAATAGAATCGCTCATTTCGGAAGCCGACGTGGTAATAAACTGCGGCGATGCCGGTCAGGAAGGCGAGCTGATCCAGCGTTGGGTAATGCAAAAAGCAGGCATAAAATGCCCGGTTGAACGACTGTGGATTTCATCGCTCACCGACGAGTCAATCCGTGAAGGATTCAATTCGCTCAAGCCAGAAAAAGAGTTCGACAATCTTTATTATGCGGGTCTTTCACGCGCAATCGGCGACTGGATTCTCGGGATGAACGCCACGAGGCTTTATTCGCTCAAGTATTCATCGCCGGGGAATGTCCTCTCCATCGGACGGGTGCAGACTCCCACTCTCGCCCTTATAGTCCAGCGCCATTTTGAAATAGCCGACTTCAAGCCGGAGGATTTCTGGGAACTGAAAACCGTTTACCGCGGAACTGTATTCAATGCCACTTCAGGCCGTTTTAAGAGTGAGCAGGACGCTGCAGCAGCAATAGCAGAGATAGCTTCATTGCCGCTGGTCATAACCGACGTGCAGGAGAAAAAAGGCAGAGAGGCGCCTCCACGGCTTTTCGATCTTACGTCGCTTCAGGTAGAGTGTAATAAAAAGTGGGGATGGACGGCCGACGACTCTCTGCGACTCATACAGTCGCTCTATGAAAAGAAAGTGACAACCTATCCGCGTGTAGACACCACCTACCTCAGCGAAGATATTTATCCCAAGGTTCCGGACATACTCCGCAAGATGGCTCCATACGCAGCACTCACCGCGCCGGTACTTGCAGCCAAAATTCCGAAGAGCAAAAAGGTATTCGACAACTCAAAGGTAACGGACCACCATGCCATAATTCCGACCGGACAGTCGCCGTCGGCACTCGTGGGAGATGAAAGGAAACTTTACCATCTGATTGCCCTTCGATTCATCGCGGCATTTTATCCCGACTGTCAGTTTATGTCTACCACGGTCATGGCAGAGGCGGGGAACACCGGTTTTAAAGCAACCGGTAAAGTTATTACAGATCCCGGATGGAGGAAAGTCTACGAAAAAACAGCTAAAGAAGACTCCCAGTCCGACGAACAGAGCGACGACAGGATTCTCCCGCCGTTCACTGTAGGCGAAAGCGGACCTCACGAACCTGCATTGCAGAAAAAGACTACCCAACCGCCCAAATACTACACGGAAGGTACACTTCTGCGGGCAATGGAGTCGGCCGGGAAAACCGTTGATGACGAAGAACTGCGGGAAGCCATGAAGGAGAACGGCATAGGGCGGCCGTCGACCCGCGCTGCAATCATCGAGACCCTGTTCAAGAGGCGTTACATATATCGTTCGGGCAAATCTATCATGGCTTCGCAAGCCGGCATTGACCTGATTGCCACCATAAATGAAGAATTGCTGAAAAGCGCCAAACTTACCGGCCTTTGGGAAAACAAGCTGCGCAGAATAGAGCGCGGCGACTATTCTGCCGCCGAATTCATAGCCGAGCTTAAAACATTGATAAATGAAATTGTGCTCAATGTGTTGCGCGACAATTCCGGCAGTAAGATCGTGATTCAGAATCCCGACAAGCCCTCGCCTTCGTCCGGTAAAAACGAAAAGCAGCCGAAAGAGAAGTCGCCCCGCAAACCGCGTGTAACCAAGTTCGAACAAATCGTTTGCCCGCTCTGCGGGAGCGGACATATTCTGAAAGGCAAAACCGCCTACGGATGCAGCCGTTTCCGTGAGGGCTGCACACTGCGTCTTCCGTTCGACCAGTACCCTGCAGACCTTACCCCCGGCAAACTCAACCAGGCAATAAACAAACTGAAAACGAAAAATGGCACAGACTGAAATCTTTCCGATAGTCGACAACGACGGTACCGTAACAGGGAAAGCAACCCGTATGGAATGTCACAGCGGTTCGAAACTGCTTCATCCGGTTGTTCATCTTCACGTAGTTTCCGAATCCGGAAGGATATATCTCCAGAAGCGTTCCGCCTCGAAAGATATACAGCCCGGAAAATGGGATACGGCTGTTGGCGGACATGTGGATTACGGAGAGGATACAGAAACAGCTCTCCGGCGCGAGGCTCGGGAGGAATTGTCGCTTCAGTCCTTTACCGCAGTAAAAATAGTATCATATATATTTGAATCGGCTATCGAGAAAGAACTGGTCAATGTGTATGCTACCATAGTGCCCGATTCTTTCAACACTGCCTTCGATTCAATAGAAATTGACGATGCCCGGTTCTGGAGCGACGATGAGATAGAGAATGCTATCGGTAAAGGCATTCTGACGCCGAATTTCGAGAAAGAATACATCAGCATCCGCGGGGAGCTTAACCGACTTATTTCCGGTAGACATGAATGATATAATTCAGTGGTCGGTAACGATCGTAATTATCCTGCTCGCTTTGGTGTGGATTTTCAGGCGCAGAAAAAAGGAGACATGCTGCGGTTCGGAACGGAAAAAGGACTGTACGGAAGCTTGCTCGGACTGCCCGCTTTCAGACTGCTGTAAGAAACGATAAAAGAGGCTGTCTAACAACCAAAGTTAGGCAGTCTCTCTTTTATACACAAAATCTGAAGATTTAGGCTGCCTTTGCCACTACTGATATGAGCT
>UROS01000214.1 GCA_900549445.1 uncultured Porphyromonadaceae bacterium
GCAGCGTCAGATGTGTATAAGAGACAGGTAATAAAGAGGGCCGACCATTTTGGTCGGCCCTTATAAGTTTATCCGAGAAAGTCAGGCACGGTATTTTATTGTACTCTACCATCTGAGCTACCTGTCAGCCTTAAGGCTGAACAAGGCCCGGGCTCGAACCGGGGACCCCAACCTTACGAAGTAACCCTGCCAATCGCTACGGATAAAAAATCTAAAAAAGGGAAACCAAAGAAAAACGGAGACCGGTAATATCCAAATCCGTCTGTAGGTGAAGTAACCGGTGCTCTTGCTATTGATTCCTGAATCGCAAATATAATCTGATTATCCGAAACTTCAAAATTTTCATTCAAAAATTTACGCAGTTTCTGCTTTAATTGCTCTTATAAAACAACCTAAACGCCTGTAGGGATTGGGATTCAGACCGTTGCACAGTGATTGCCCACAAATCTCCCAAATGTGCCATAGGTTAAAGTTTTCTTAATTCTCGATAAAAAGAGCTATAATCACTTTTTTTGAGTAAATTTGTAGGCTGTAAAACTATGTTTTACAATTATTATTCAAGAGTATGCTTTGATTCATGCTAAATCACTTCCGCATCTCACTTTCTCCTCCGGGTACAGGTTTGTGCACCGTCAGACAACATACTCTGCAAGGAATCTTAACATAAGTAAAATTCAATCATACCCAAAGTTATGGCTAAAGTTTCAGGAGCAGTCGAGATCGACGCCGAAAGGTGCAAAGGCTGCGAACTATGCGTGGTTGCATGTCCTTGCGATGTTCTTATCCTGCAGCCCCACGAGGTCAACGACCGGGGCTACCACTACGCCTTTCCGGCAGAAATGGAAAAGTGCATAGGATGCGCCGCATGTGCCACCGTGTGTCCCGACAGCTGTATAACCGTTTATCGCGTGGTCGAGAAATAAGCTACTTACAGCAGCCATCTTCCAACCTCGCGTCATTCCTTACAATCCGAACAACCGGCAGCCCTAAGCAGACTGCATCTACTTCATAATCAGAATGAACGAAGAAATAAGATTAATGAAAGGCAATGAAGCCGTGGCCCATGCGGCAATCCGCTACGGAGTCGACGGCTACTTCGGCTACCCGATCACTCCCCAAAGCGAAATTCTCGAGACTCTCGAGGCGGAACGTCCGTGGGAGACCACCGGCATGGTGGTGCTTCAGGCCGAAAGCGAAATTGCCGCCATCAATATGGTTTACGGGGGCGCCGCCACCGGAAAAGCATGCATGACTTCATCGTCGAGTCCCGGCATCAGCCTCAAGCAGGAAGGCATTTCCTACATTGCGGCCGGCGAGCTCCCCGCTCTCATCGTAAACTGCCAGCGCGGAGGGCCTGGTCTGGGCACTATCCAGCCCTCGCAGAGCGACTATTTTCAAGCCACCAAGGGCGGAGGTCATGGCGACTACCATATGATTGTGCTCGCACCGGCCACGGTTCAGGAGATGGCCGATTTCGTAGGACTCGGCTTCGATCTGGCCTTCAAATACCGCAATCCGGTAATGATGCTCGCCGACGGCGTGGTCGGCCAGATGATGGAGAAGGTAGTGCTTCCCCCCATGCGTCCGCGCCGTACCGACGAGGAGATTGCCGAACAATGCCCGTGGGCGGTGACCGGACATTCCGAGGGACGACGGCCTAATATCCTGACGACCCTTGAGCTTGACTCCGCTAAAATGGAGAAAAACAATGAGCGCTTCCAGGCCACTTACCGACTGATCGAACAGAACGAAATACGGTTCAAGGAATACATGACAGAAGATGCCGACTATCTCCTCGTTGCGTTCGGCTCCGTGGCGCGAATATGTATGAAAGCCATGGAAGAAGCTCGCTCACGCGGCATAAAGGTAGGACTCATCCGCCCCGTGACGCTCTGGCCTTTCCCCTACGACGTCATCAGCAAGCGCGCCGCCCGCTGCAAAGGCATACTCTGCGTTGAACTCAACGCCGGACAGATGATTGAAGACGTGCGTCTCGCCGTGGGCAAAGATATTCCTGTAAAACACTTCGGCAGAATGGGCGGCATAGTTCCGGATCCCGATGAAATTCTCAACGGCTTCCTCAAAGCTTATCCCGAAGCATAAAAATCTCACGAAATCATGACTATTGACGAAATAAAAAGGCCCGAAAACGTAGTCGCATCGAAGCCAAAACTCATCAACGACAACACCATGCACTACTGCCCGGGATGCTCCCACGGTGTGGTGCACCGCCTCATTGCGGAAGTTATAGAAGAGATGGGCATGGAACACAACTGCATAGCAATCGCTCCTGTCGGCTGCGCAGTGTTTGCCTATAATTATATTGACGTAGACTGGATCGAGGCCGCCCACGGGCGTGCTCCGGCAGTGGCGACTGCCGCCAAAAGGCTCAATCCCTCGCGCCTCGTATTCACTTATCAGGGCGACGGTGACTTGGCCGCAATAGGCACCGCTGAAGCCATCCATGCGTGCAACCGCGGCGAAAACATCGCCATCATATTCATCAACAACGGCATCTACGGCATGACGGGCGGACAGATGGCTCCCACCACCCTCCTCGGGATGAAGACCGCAACCTGTCCCTACGGCCGCAACGTTGAACTTAACGGCTATCCGCTCTCCATCTCCCCGCTGATAGCGCAACTCGACGGCACCTGCTACGTCACCCGTCAGGCTGTCCACACCCCTGCAGCCGTAAGGAAAGCGAAAAAGGCGATCCGACAGGCCTTTGAAAACTCTATGGCGCGACGCGGCACATCGCTGGTTGAAATTGTCAGCACCTGCAACTCCGGCTGGAAAATGACACCCGCCCAGGCCAACCAGTGGATGACGGAGCATATGTTTGAGAAATATCCTCTCGGCGACCTCAAAAACACCGTTGAAAAATCTGATCAACAGCAACAGAAATGAAAGAAGAAATCATAATAGCCGGTTTTGGCGGTCAAGGCGTGCTCTCCATGGGCAAAATCCTCGCATATGCCGGACTGATGGACGGCCTCGAGGTAACGTGGATGCCATCCTACGGGCCCGAACAGCGCGGCGGCACAGCCAACGTAACCGTAGTGCTCAGCGACTCGGAAATCAGCTCGCCGGTGCTCAATTCCTACGACACAGCAGTGATTCTCAACCAGCAGAGCCTCGACAAGTTCGAATCGAAAGTAAAACCCGGGGGTACACTGATCTACGATCCGTACGGAATCCACCACCTGCCCTCGCGAAAGGACATCAAGCTTGTTGCAGTAAATGCCATGGACGCCGTACTCGAGCTCAAAAACTCAAAGGCCTACAATATGGTGCTCTTGGGCGCACTGCTCAAAACCCGCGGACTCGTACCTGTTGAATCCGTAATGAAAGGACTGAAGAAGACGCTCCCGGAGCGCCATCACAATCTTCTGCCGATTAACCGTGAAGCCATTCTCCGGGGCATGAGCCTCGCAGAGAGCAAAGAATAAGAGCAACATACATCAAAAGCTACCGCCGCGACTGATTCTGACTCCGAATCAGTCGCGGCGGTAGCTTTTTGCAGCATATCGGTTGCAAAGATTCAGAGAGATCTGTATCTGAAGAAAAGGCACGAAAAAAAGCGGCGGACTGTCGGTCTGACAGTCCGTCGCTCGTAGA
>UROS01000215.1 GCA_900549445.1 uncultured Porphyromonadaceae bacterium
GACTTCCGAGAATGGTGAGGGCGATGGTGAAGCCCAGTCCGATTCCGAGCCCGTCGAGCACCGAGTCGGCCACGCCGTGGCGTGATGCAAAGGCTTCGGCACGGCCCAGCAGTATGCAGTTCACCACAATGAGCGGTATGAAAATGCCCAGAGTTGCGTTGAGCGCCGGAAAGTATGCCTGCATGAGCATCTGGAGCACCGACACGAAAGTGGCTATCACCACGATGAATGCCGGAATCCTTACTTTTGCCGGTACAAGATTTTTAATCATGGAGATTGCCGCGTTGGAGCAGACGAGAACCCCTGCCGTTGCAAGTCCCATACTCATTCCGGTGATGGCGCTCCCGGTGGTGCCGAGAGTAGGGCAGAGCCCTAAAAGCAGCACGAAAGTGGGGTTCTCTTTAAGAAGGCCGTTGAGAAAATATTTCAGATTCATAGGCTTCTATCTTTTACAGACTTAAGGTAGGCCGACGATGCGCGGCGCAGTGCGTCGAGAAATGCCCGCGAGGTGATTGTCGCCGCCGTTATGGCATCGATGTCGCCGCCGTCCTTGCTGACCGTCATGTTCGTGGTGGCAGGATTGAGGCCGATTACCGACCTGTGACCATCGGGTGAGTGGAACCAGTCGCCCATTTTCGCTCCGAGACCCGGTGTTTCGGCATGCGAAATAACCTGATAGCCGGTTACGTTGCCGTCTTTGTCGAATCCGTACATTATTTTGATTTCTCCTGAAAATCCGTCGGGTGAATAGCTTTCAACAGCCGCTCCTGCCGGTTTGCCGCCGAGTGTGGCCGGGTAGACTGCCACCGGCGTTGTCTCTCCGTCGGGGACGACTTCAATGCGCGCCTCAATAGGGTCGTTGTCGAAGTCGGGACATACGGAGCGCACGGCCTCAACGCGCGCCTGACGCTCGGCATCGGCTATCGGGGCGGCTGTAAGTCTCTGTACGCCTGCGAGAATGGCGGCCGAGACAATAGTGATGATTCCGAGCGACAGAATCATGTTTGTGAGCGTGGATTTCATGCCTTCCTTCTCCTTTCTCCGAATTTACGCGGTTTGATGAAGCGGTTGATGAGGGGAGTCACTCCGTTCATAATCAGGATTGCAAACGACACTCCCTCCGGATATGCTCCCCATTGGCGGATTATCACGGTTATAATGCCGATCATCACGCCATAAACAATCATGCCTCCGTGGCTGGTGGGTGATGTCACGTAGTCGGTGGCCATGAAGATGGAGCCGAGAAGAAGGCCGCCGGACAGAAGCTCCACTCCGACATGGTCGCCCAGAATGGCGGTAAATACTGCTACCGTTGCGAGAATCGACAAAGGTATGTGCCATGAGACAGTTCGAGTGATAAGCAGGTAAGCGAGTCCGAGCAGCAGCGCTATCGCGCCAACCTCGCCGATGGAACCGCCGGCCATGCCGAGCGACTTGTCCCAGAGGTCGAGCGTAGCGGGGTCGAGGCTCCCGTTCTTTATTTCACCGAGAATCGTGGCTCCGGTTTTGGCGTCGAAATAGTTCCATCTGTTTTCTACAGGCAGCGGCCAGGTGGTCATTGCAACCGGAAACGACAGCAGAAGAAACACACGCCCAACCAGGGCGGGATTGAAAATGTTGCATCCGAGACCTCCGAACGCCATCTTGCCGATTCCTACCGCAACCACGCATCCTATCAGTATAGTCCATACCGGGAGATTCGAAGGGAGGTTGAGGCCGAGCAGGATGCCGGTGAGGAGCGCGGAACCGTCGGCGAGCGTGTTGCGCTTGTCGCCGAGCATGTAGCGTGCTATTACGTATTCGGTCGCCATGCATCCGGCCACCGAGGTGGCAATTACTATCGCCGCGCCGATGCCGAAATAATACAGCGCGCATGTCACGGCCGGAATCAGGGCCACGATTACGTTGGTCATAAGCCGCGGAACCGTGCGCCGGGTATGGATATGGGGAGCTGCTGATACAGTAAGGAGTTGTTCCATTGATTCAAAAACAATTGCGGTGCCTTCATTGGAAAAGGCACCGCAAAGTTAGCAATAATTTCCCGAAAAACCGAGGTCAGTTTTTGAGAGAATAGGTGATAGTGGTTACAACTCTCACTTTTTTTATGTAGGGAGTGTAGTTGTCGCGGTCGCTTATGGAGAACTGACCCTGGTCGGCCGAAACTATTTTATCGAGTTTGCTGCTGGAGTTTTCCGCAAACTGTTCGGCGGTGGCTTCCGCGTTTTTAATCGCTTCCGCCATCATTTTAGGCTTCATTTCGGCAAACGAAACATACTCGTAGCTCACCTGCGAGTCGTACTGGTCGTTGATAATGGCAATACCCTGACGCAGAAGCTCTCCCTGACGGTCGATCAGTTCGCGCACGAGCTTGACGTTGCCTGACGTGACGGTCATTGACGACGTGGTCTTGTAGCGGTAAGGCGAGCGGTTTTCCGAATACTGGTTGGCGCTCATATCGATAACCGTAGGAGCGTTCATCTGGATTTCGGAATCCTTGATGCCGTTGCTCAGCAGGTATTTCTTTATGGCTTCCTGAGTCTGCCCCATTTTATCGTAGAGGTCGGGCAGGTTGTTGCCGAGTTCCTGAGTGAGGATAGGCCATGTTACCTTGTCGGCGTTGACCTCTACCTCAGAAAGACCTTTTACGGTTACTCTGCGGTCTTTGTTGGTAAAATTGTCGATTCCGCCTTTCAGACACAGACCGAGAATTACCACCGCGATGGCAAGAATTGTTGCCGGATAAAATTTCTGAAACATAAGTTGTAAATTATTAGTTGGTTAGTTCAGGTTTTGTAGCGCCGAGCAGGGCACAAGGAGAAATCTCAACCCGGGCCCGTTGAGGATATACATAAGGAATTGTCCGGCCCTGACAGTTGACTTGATTTCCGACCATTCTATCACCTCCGGTTCGGGAAGCGGACGCTCATCGTCATCGCTCTCCGGCTGATAGGTCAGCGTAAGTCTCTTCCCCGGGTCGATTTCCACAGTCTTAGTGAGCACCGTGCGCCGGGCTTCGGGGGTAAGCATATAATATATGTATAGGAAACTCATCACCATTGGCGCGATGATGAAAAGAATCACCAGTGCTATGATCATGAACCTGACGTCGGAAAGAGCTATCCCCGCCGTGATAAATCCCGCCAGCGGAAGAGCCATCCACCAGATGTTGCGCGGGAGCCAGAGAGCCGCAAGACACTTAAGATAGTCGGACGACGTGGTTCTGAACGGAGCAGTGGTCATAAACTATTGTCGATATAACGGCGTGTAATGTTGCCGTAGGCATCTATGCGGCGGTCGCGCATGAAAGGCCACCAGCGTCTCACCTGCTCGGAGCGGCTGAGGTTAACGTCGATTATTGCCATTGCCTCGACATTGTCAGGCGCACGGTAAATGAATTCGCCCTGCGGCCCGGCAATGAAGCTTGACCCCCAGAACTGTATGCCCCCGGTGGCACCCGAAGGATCGGCCTCAAAACCTACACGGTTCACGCTAACCACCGGCACTCCGTTGGCTATGGCGTGGGCGCGCTGTATCGTGACCCATGCCTCGCGCTGACGCTGCTTTTCGTCGGGCGTGTCGGTCGATTCCCAGCCTATGGCCGTCGGGTAGAG
>UROS01000216.1 GCA_900549445.1 uncultured Porphyromonadaceae bacterium
GAGACAGCCATAGGACTGACCGGCGCCGATGCCCACGCGATAACCGCCACGCGGCGCAGTCCCAAACCGGTTGACTACGGCTACGTGGGCGACATAGGGCCTGACGGCGTTGACACCTCACGCATCCTGAGTTTTCTGAAGGAGGGCCTCACGCCGGTTTTCTGCGCCATCTGCTGCGACGGCGAGGGCGGTCTGCTGAACTGCAACGCCGATTCGGTAGCGTCGGCCGTGGCAAAGGCCATGGCCCGGCGCGAGACAACCGACCTGATTTTCTGTTTCGAAAAAGCGGGCGTGCTTCGCGACGTCGATGACCCCGCGAGCGTGATAGCCGAAATAACCCGCGCTACGTTTGATACACTGCGGGCCGAGGGTGTGATAGCCGACGGCATGATCCCGAAGGTTGAAAACGCGCTTAACGCCGTTGACTGCGGAGTCCGGTCGGTGACCATCCGCAGCAGCGAGGACATCAATATCCCTTCAGGCACGAAGATAACGAAATGACTAAACGGGCTATAGAACTGCTCAAACGGCTGATTGCGACGCCGAGCGTGTCGCGCTCAGAGGAGGCCGCGGCCGACATCGTGGAGAAATATCTCCGCGACGGCGGATGCAGCCGCGTGATCCGTTCCGTCAACAACGTGGCGGCTCTTCCGGCCGAATTCGACCCTGAGAAACCTACGGTGATGCTCAACAGCCACATCGACACGGTGAAACCGGCGCCGAGCTACACCTTCGACCCCTACACGCCCTTTGAGCGCGACGGACGCCTCTACGGACTGGGCAGCAACGACGCCGGAGCCTCGCTGGTGAGCCTCATAGCCGCGTATTCAGCACTGAAAGACAAGGCGTTGCCTTTCAACCTCTTCTTTGCGGCTTCGGCTGAGGAAGAGGTGGGCGGCGAAAACGGCATGCGGCGTCTGCTTCCGACCCTGGCAGAGGCGGGAGCCGGAAAAATCGACATGGCGATAGTAGGCGAGCCCACCTCGATGCAACCCGCCGTGGCGGAGCGCGGACTGGTGGTGCTGGACTGCGTGACGCGCGGGGTGTCGGGGCATGCCGCCCGCAACGAGGGCGCCAATGCCATTTACCGCGCGATAGCCGACATCAACGCGATGCGCAACTGCAAGTTTCCGGAGTGCTCCGAGGTGTTAGGCCCCATAAAAATCTCGATCACGCAGATAGAGGCGGGAAGGCAGCACAACGTGGTGCCCGACGAGTGCCGCTGGGTGGCCGACGTCCGCACGACCGACGCATACACCAACCGTCAGACGGCCGACATGCTGCAGAGCGCAGTAAGCGAATGGACCGAGGCAGTGGCGCGCTCCACGCGAGTGCAGGCTTCGGTGATAGCGGCTGATCATCCGTTGGTAAAAGCAGCAGTCATGGCAGGGGGAACACCGTTTGTGTCGCCGACGACGTCGGACATGTCGCTCATGCACGGCATACCGTCGATGAAAATCGGCCCGGGCGAATCGTCGCGCTCCCACAGTGCCGACGAATACATATTAATTTCAGAAATCGAAAACGGGATTTCGGGCTACATAAGTCTGCTCGGAAATCTCGCAAAAACCATACAGGACAATACATGAAACTCTGGGACAAGGGCTTTGAGCCCGACAAAATGATAGAGGAATTCACCGTAGGACAGGACCGCGAACTCGACCTGCAGCTGGCGCGCTACGACGTGGAGGGCTCCATGGCCCATATAACAATGCTCGAGTCGATAGGGCTGCTCAAAAAGGATGAACTCGACACACTGCTCAAGGGGCTGCGCGAGATTCTCGACACCATAAACCGCGGGGAATTCCGCATAGAAGAGGGTGTTGAGGACGTACACTCGCAAGTTGAGTTCATGCTCACCGAGCGCTACGGCGACCTCGGAAAGAAAATCCACTCCGGACGCTCGCGCAACGACCAGGTGCTCGTAGACCTCAAGCTGTTCATGCGCGATCAGCTGCGCAGGATAGCAGAGGCGACGGGACATCTCTTTGACCGCCTGCAGCTTCTGAGCGAGGAATACAAGGAGGTGCTCATGCCGGGCTACACCCATCTTCAGGTGGCGATGCCGTCGTCGTTCGGACTATGGTTCGGCGCCTACGCCGAGAGCCTCGTCGACGACTTGCGCATGCTCCACGCCGCCTACGAGATCGCCGACCAGAATCCGCTGGGATCGGCCGCCGGCTACGGGTCGTCGTTTCCGCTGAACCGCACAATGACCACGAAGCTGCTCGAATTCAGCGATCTGCACTACAACGTAGTAGCGGCGCAGATGAGCCGGGGCAAAACGGAGCGCGCGGCCGCCATGGGCATTTCGGCGATTGCGTCGACGCTGGGACGGTTCGCGATGGACGTGTGCATGTGGATGTGTCAGAACTTCGCTTTCATATCATTTCCCGATGAGTTCACGACCGGCTCCTCCATCATGCCCCACAAGAAGAATCCCGACGTTTTCGAGATAATGCGCGGCAAATGCAACCGGCTGCAGGCTGTTCCCAACGAGGTGGCGCTGCTGACGGCCAATCTGCCCTTAGGCTACAACCGCGACCTGCAGCTGCTGAAAGACATAATGTTCCCCGCCATGGATGAGATGGTGAAGTGTCTCGACATGGCCGATTTCATGCTCCAGCACATAAAGGTGAACCGCGACATAATCAACGATCCGAAATACGACTATCTTTTCACGGTTGAGGACGTGAACCGGCTGGCACTGAGCGGAATGTCGTTTCGCGACGCCTACAAGACGGTGGGGATGCAGGTGCAGCGCGGCGAGTACAAGCCCACGCGCGAGGTGCATCACACCCACGAGGGCAGTATCGGCAATCTCTGCACTGAGAAAATAACGCTGAAAATGCAGAAAGTGCTCGACGGATTCCGGCGCTGACAATCTAACTCATACAAACTCAGCAACATAGTACGGACGCGATTCATCGCGTCCTCCGCGAATAATGCATTTCTCGAGCGAATATGACGGGGGTGGACGCGATGAATCGCGTCCGTACAATTCGCTGGTAATCTGCGTCTTATCTCATACGCCAATTGTAGAGCCGCTCGGCTCGAGCGGCCGCCGAATCAAACGCATTTCCTCTCCCCATGGCGAAAAATGCCGGGACACTGCGGGCGCTAAGTATAGCGCCCCTACAAGCCTTTCATATTCAAATCATTGGCAACATATAGTAACGATTTCGCGTGACGGAATTCTGCGAGGCGCGACGCCTCGACACCGGCTGAGCCACGGCTATTGAATATATTTTCAGCAGATTTAACATTATTTAACGGGGGGGGTAGTTTTTCGGGTTCAGAGAGATTAACTTTGCATTTTAGTTAATCTTTCTGAGAAAAATCTAATACACAAGCAAATATGAAAAGTAGATTCCTCCTGTTATTGTCGGTGCTCGCACTGGCATGTCCTGCTGTTCACGGACAAAAAGTAACTGAAGATGAAGCCAATGCAGTGGCCGCCCGCGCTTTGGGCGTGGCAAAATCCGCAGCGGTGAGATGTGCGCTTAAAAACGCACCCGAAAAGGCGCCCTCGGCCTCCGAATCGGCGCCCGTATGCTATTTCTGTCTCTTATACACATCTCCGAGCCCACGAGACTCGACGTCATCTCGT
>UROS01000217.1 GCA_900549445.1 uncultured Porphyromonadaceae bacterium
GGTTGACGCACCCCATCAGGAATCCGAGCAGTGCGGCGATCCATACTATGGCTTTGAGTTCACGGTCCATTACCTCGAGCAGAAGCCGCTCCGATTCGTCCATACCCATGCCGTTTATGCGGTCTTCGATGACTTTGCTTATGTTGATGGCGGAGAGAATGCGGGGCAGCTGTGTGCTTATAAGGTTGCGGTAGAGCGAGACAATGGTCTGTTTCGCCTCCCCGATCTGCTTCTCCTTTCCTTCGAGCAGCTGCGCCATGCTCAGGTTCAGGAAATTGTCGATCTGATCGTTGATGAGCGGGCCGGCTATTTCGGCCGAGTGTTCGGCGAGCATCGAGTTGATGTTTTTCGCAAGCAGATTTTCCAGCGGCGAGGTAAGGAATCCGAGCATCTGGCCGGCTCCCGAGAGAATGCCTCCCGCTATGCCTCCGCTTTTCATCTTGCCCATCACGTGTTCCACGGCTATCCGGGCAATCTTGCCGCCGAGATCCGACGTGGCCAGTGCTCCCTGAATCTTGCCCGAGAGACCCGATGCGATGTTACCTTTTACCGCTGCTATTTCGCCGGGCGAAAGAAAGCGGCCGAGGAATGACTCCACGCTCTCGTGGTTATGGCGCTGTTCGGCAGCGAAGCTGTCGATGGCGGCGGATATTTTCCCGGTCATTTCGTCGGATAGCAGCGTCTGTTCGAGCACCTCGCGGTTCATGAGGTTAGTGCTGATGGCGTTGCCGATCGACGAGGCAATCCTCGCTTTTTCTTTGGGAATTATGCCCGGGGTGAAAGGCAGACGGATGCCCATTATGTATTTCGCCGTGTGGGGGCGGAAGAGCATTTTGATTGCTATGTAGTTGGTAATGTAGCCGATAACGGCTCCAATAACGGGCGGAATTATATATTGTGTAAATCCGAGCATAAAATGTGATATGAAAAGCCGGTGGTGGCAGCTATTAAGATGTAGGTTATTCGAGTTCGAACTCAAAGGCGAAATTAGGCATATTTTTTCGATTTCCAATGCGGTTATGTCGCTTTATGAGTTAAAAAAATGGCACCGTGGAACGGGTTTGACGTTTTTTAACAGATGTGTGCTCCATAGCGGCCCATGCATGTCGGTAATTTTGCCGTAGAAAACAATATAGTATATCAATATAATATTATGAAAGCACCCTATAGAATTTCAGTCGCGGCCTATAGCCGCGTTATGTCGGAGGCGGTTGCTGAAATGACCGCCCGCACTGCCGGTTCAGACCGTTTCGCCGCCACGATAAAGGCGATATGCGCCTACGTGGCCGATCCTGATGCCCTTCCTGCCGATCCTGGCGCTGTGGATGAAGCGGTATGGCATATCGCAAGGGAGCAGATCGACAAAGCCGCTCTCAGGAGCGAACGGGCGCGGCGCCGTGCAGCGGAAAAACGCGGTGAGACCGTCGGGACGGCGCCACGGCAAACCGAAGCGGTTCCCGCTTTGACTGCGGCAGCTGAAATTCCGGCGGAAGAGGACGTAAACACTGCCGCGCCACCGGCGGAGTCTGACAATCCGGAAAAGCCGGCAGTGTTTCTCAACCGCCGTGCCCGTCGCGCCGCCGAGCAGACCCGCAGATGGCTCATCCGCAAGCGCAAATTAGATCCCGAAGAGGCCGACTGGATAATGAGCACCCTCTGACGGGGTGAAATGAGCTATTCCACTCTCAGCTGCCAGAACGCCACGGCGGCGGCTGCGGCAACGTTGAGCGAATCAACACCGTGTTTCATCGGAATGCGCGCCGTGTAGTCCGCGCCGGCTATGGTTCCGGCAGGCAGACCGTCGCCCTCCGTGCCTAAAATCAGGGCGAGGCGCGGTTCGGCGGAGAGCACGGGCGAGTCGATGGGCAGCGACCTGTCGGTCAGCGCCATGGCAGCCGTCTTGAAGCCTAAGGCCCGGAGTTCTGAGGAGTAATCGTCAGACCACGTCCAGGGCACGAGAAACACCGAACCCATCGACACCCTCACCGAGCGCCTGTTCAGCGGGTCGCACGAGGTTTTCGACAGCACCACGGCGTCGATTCCGATAGCCGCCGCCGAGCGGAAAATGGCACCGATATTGGTGGTGTCGGTCACACCGTCGATTACCGCCACCCGCCGCGCTCCCGCGCAGATGTCGGCTACCGGAGGGATGGCGGGGCGGCGCATTGCGCAGAGAACGCCGCGTGTAAGAGTATAGCCGGTAAGCTGCGCAAGAAGCTCGCGCTCACCCGTATACACCGCCATATCGTCGGGGCAGCGGGCGAGAATCGGAGCGGCGTCGCCCTCGAGATGCTTCCGCTCGCAAAGGAGCGCCACGGGCTGCAGCCCCTTGTCGAGAGCCACGTTGATCACTTTGGGGCTTTCGGCAATGAAGATGCCGCGCGAGGGATCGAGCCGGTTGCGCAGCTGCGCCTCAGTCATGGAGCCGAAAATCTCCACGCCGGGGTGGGAGAGCGATTCAATGGTCTGGACAGTCATGGAAGTTTCGTTTGTGCAAAGTTACGCAATTATAGGCCAATGTAAAAATCCGTCACGGCTTTTTCATTTAAAATAAGCCCGTAAAACAGAATACAGTTGCCGGGGTGGTGCCACCGATAGCGATGTCGTGATAATACGATAAGTAGTTTGTAGTCAGTATATTGTAGGGGCGCTATACTTAGCGCCCGCTGAGTCATGGCATTTTCTTTCAGCATCATATTATTCCGGGTGGGATATGCTTTTGATTCGTCGGGCGCTAAATATAGCGCCCCTACTGAATTGCAGCACTTTAGCGGTGTTGTGTCTGCTTTTTATTACTTGTAACGGGCATATAGCCTCCCGATTCATCAAATTCGCTATCCGTGGTTTTATAATCGCTCAACGATAAACTTTTCGATGAAAAATACTTCTGATCCGGTGATAAGGCCGATCAGAGCATAGCGCGTTACAAAATCAAAAAAATACGGCTGAAAAATTTGCAAACGCAAACTGAATGTCGTAATTTTGTTGAGATAAATTCACGGGGTGACATATGCCCCTCACAACCCGACAGACCGGCGGATCTTCAGTACAAACCGCTTCTGTTCTCCTTTTCGCTTTCACTAAATCAACACACTTCAGAACAATATGCCAGCACATTACTCCGATATCGACGAGACTTTCGACCCTGAGATAATCGTCAATCCCGACAAAAAACGTTTCGGGCAACCCGAGCCGCAGCCTCAGCCGCAGCCACGGCCCGAGGCGGAAATACCGCGTCCGCAGCCTCAGCCTGAACCTCAGCCCCGGCCCGAACCTCAGCCTGAGCCGCAGCACAATTCCGATGCCCGCGGAGAAGGCAGAAAAATAGGCGCCGTGCTCCGCAGCAGCCATACGGTGATGTTCATCGGTATCGTGATGCTCGTTATGGCGCTCTACGCTCTCATTGTGTCGGTTTCGTTTTTCTTCCATATAGGCACCGACCAGAGCGCCGTGATTAACGGAGATTTCGACCCTGCCGTAATCGGCAACGCCGGCGGCCCCGTCGGGGCATGGCTTTCGCATACGCTCATTCATAACTGGCTGGGTCTCGGCTCGTTTATCATGATTTTTTACTTGGCCGCACTGGGATTGTCGCTGCTCGGAGTGAAGC
>UROS01000218.1 GCA_900549445.1 uncultured Porphyromonadaceae bacterium
CTCCGAATTTGAGCGGCAGCGCCGTGAACTCGACGCCGAGGGCAAACGCTGGCGGTTTGTGGCCCGCATGGAGAGCGGACGGATGTCGGTCGGACTTGAAGCGGTCGACAGTACGCATCCTTTCTACAACCTCGAGGGATCGAACAATATCGTTCTTCTCACCACCGAGCGCTACCGTGAATTCCCGATGCAGATACAGGGTTACGGAGCCGGCGCAGAAGTGACGGCTGCCGGTGTGTTCGCCAACATAATGTCGACCTCCAATAACTGACCGCTACTATGAAACACCTTATAATTCTCGGCGACGGAATGTCGGATCACCCTGTAGAGCGGCTTGGCGGGAAAACGCCGCTTGCCTTCGCCGGCACTCCGGCTTTCGACCGCCTGGCCAAAATGGGACGCTGCGGCACTCTCGTTACCATCCCCGACGGCTTTTCGCCCGGCAGTGAGGTTGCAAACACTGCAATCCTCGGCTATGACCTCAACGAGGTCTACGAGGGGCGCGGCCCGCTCGAAGCCGCCAGCATAGGCTACGAAATGCAGTCCGGCGATATGGCTATGCGCTGCAACATCGTGACGCTCGGCAACGACGAGATTGTCAATCACCACGGCGGCCATCTTACCACTGAGGAAGGGACCGAACTCATAAGGTATCTCGATTCCAAGTTAGGCAACGACACCGTAAGGTTCATTCCCGGCATACAATACCGTCACCTTCTTATTATAAAAGGAGGCAACAAACACATAACCTGCGCGCCTCCCCACGACCATCCGGGCGAAAAATGGCGCGGTCTCCTCGTCAGACCCGAAGAGAGCTCTACGGATGAAGCCGACGACGGCAGATTGACACCGAAAGAGACAGCGGAACTTATCAACGATCTGATTCTCAAGTCGCAGGAACTGCTTGCCTGTCATCCGCTCAACCGCCGCAGGGCCACCGAAGGCAAACCCACCGCCAATTCCATCTGGCCGTGGAGCGCAGGCTATCGTCCGCGCATGCTGACACTGCAACAGATGTATCCGCAAATCAAGAGCGGAGCCGTAATTTCAGCCGTCGACCTTATCCGTGGCATCGGCCACTACGCCGGATTACGTTCCATAGAAGTTGAAGGAGCTACAGGCCTCGCCGATACCAATTATGAAGGAAAAGCAAAAGCAGCCATAGAGGCGCTGAAAACCGACGATTTCGTTTTTCTCCATGTTGAGGCTACAGACGAAGCCGGCCATGACGGCGATCTCGACTTGAAAATTCGGGCTATCGAATATCTCGACGAGCGCCTGACACGACCCATACTCGATGAAATTCTCACGTGGGACGAACCTGTGGCGATTGCTCTTCTTCCTGACCATGCCACACCGGTTGAAAAACGCATCCATATAGGGGAGCCAGTTCCCTTTGTAATCTTCAGACCCGGCGAAACGCCCGATAACGTTTCCGAATACAATGAGGCTGCATGCAAGTCCGGTGCCTACGGACAACTCAGCCTGCAGGAGTTTATGCACGAATTTATGAAATAAGTAAGTCATGAAATATTATAGCACCAACAGAAAATCGCCCGAAGTTTCGCTGAGCGAGGCAGTGGTGAAAGGACTTGCTCCCGACCGGGGGCTGTATATGCCCGAAAGGATAGAGAAACTGCCGCAGGCGTTTTTCGACGGCATCGACAATATGTCGTTTCAGGAGATTGCCTGCACGGTTGCGAAAGCATTTTTCGGCGAAGACATTCCGGAGGCCGACCTGAACCGGATTGTCTGCGACACTCTTCAGTTTGACTGCCCTGTTGTAGAGGTGGAGCCCGGCGTCTACAGCCTCGAGTTATTCCACGGCCCCACCCTCGCCTTCAAGGATGTCGGAGCCCGCTTTATGGCACGCCTGCTGCAATATTTCATCAGCCGTGGCAGCGACCGCCGGGAGGTGAATGTGCTCGTGGCAACGAGCGGTGACACCGGCTCAGCCGTTGCCAACGGATTTCTCGGTGTAGACGGAATCCATGTTTATGTACTTTATCCGAAAGGAAAAGTCAGCCCGATTCAGGAGTGCCAGTTCACCACACTCGGACGCAACATCACTGCGGTGGAGGTAGACGGCGTTTTCGACGACTGCCAGCGGCTTGTAAAGAGTGCGTTCCTCGACGAGGAGCTCAACCGCCGTATGCTTCTGACTTCCGCAAACTCAATCAACGTGGCGCGCTTCCTTCCGCAGGCGTTTTACTACTTCAATGCCTACGCACGTCTCAAAGCCGCTGGTAAGGCAGATAAAGTGGTGGTAAGCGTCCCCAGCGGTAATTTCGGCAACATCACTGCCGGACTCATCGCACACCGTATGGGACTGCCGATTGAGCGATTTATCGCCGCCGGAAACGCCAACGATGTTTTCTACAGCTACGTCCGCAGTGGCTTATATCAGCCTAAGGCAAGTGTCCAGACCATTGCCAACGCAATGGACGTAGGCGACCCGAGCAATTTCGCCCGCGTCCTCGACCTTTTCGGCAACTCACACGGAGCTATAAGCAGTCTTATCGGCGCCACAACATACTCCGACAGCCAGATTCGCGAAACGATGAAAGAGTGCCACAAAAGAACCGGCTATATCCTTGACCCGCACGGTGCCTGCGGCTACCGCGCGCTCAGGGAGAATCTCACTCCGGGAGAGACAGGAGTATTCCTCGAGACGGCCCACCCCGCCAAATTCAAGGAAACGGTAGAAAATGCCATCGGCAGTTGCATCGCAATTCCCGAACGCCTTCAGGCTTTTATGAACGGCACCAAGGAATCATCCCCCATGACCTCGGAATTCGCCGATTTCAAAAGTTTCCTCCTCTCTGATTACTGAAGGTAATCGAAAGAAATTAACGAAAGAGGGTGCATCCATGAATGCACCCTCTTTCGTTATACTATATTCAGTCGTTTATCAGTCCTGAAATTCGATGAGGGGTGCGTCGGTGCCGACTACGTCGTCGACGTTGACGAAGATGCGCTTTACCACTTCGTCTTTCTCGGCGGCAACGTCGTTTTCCATCTTCATTGCCTCGTAAACGAGAAGGATTTCGCCTTTCTTAACGGCCTGACCGGGCTTGACGTTGACAGCGACAATGCGACCGCCCATGGGAGCGGAAAGAACCTCACCGGTTATAGGCTCAACGGGAGCAGCCGGAGCGGCTGCGGCTTTGGGAGCTTCTTCTTTCGGCTTTGCAGCCTCTGCAGCCTCGAATTCTTCCTTACGGCGACGGCGGAGGAAGCCGTTTGCCACACTGGGGAGAAGTTCGAGCAGAAGCATCTCTTCGTTGTTTGAAGCGAGTTTCACACCGCCGAATTCATCTATTACGGGATTCTCCGGTTTCTTATATGAGCTTACATCATAAGGCTTCTCAACGGGGCTGCCGGTGATTTTAGCACGGAAATCGGGATCTACGGCAACCGGAGTGTGGCCATATTCACCTTTTATAAGCGAGATAAACTGATTTGAAGCATTGGAATAATCGGGATTGCCTTTCTTACGATCCATAGCAAGCGACACGGCCTGACTGCCCACGATCTGACTTGTAGGCGTTACCAGAGCTGTCTCTTA
>UROS01000219.1 GCA_900549445.1 uncultured Porphyromonadaceae bacterium
GGAATATTCCTCAACAATTCCAAAGTAAATTCAACCACCCTGAACGGGTCGGGCCGCAACGTGATTTCCGGCGTTGCCGCAAATCCTGAAAAAATTCATCTCTCCTACCGCGACAATTCACTCGCGTTGCGACTGTCAACCAAAGATTTCCGCGAGACCGACAATATCGTATTCCAATGGCGGGTCAAGGGTGTGGCCGACGACTGGATTTCCACTGTTCCGGGCAGCGGAATGATTAACCTCCCGCATTTTCAGCCCGGCCACTATATCCTTGAAGTCCGCGCAACCGAAAACGGAGCGTTTTCCGACATAACTTCCGTTGAAATCAGCGTGACGCCACCGTGGTATCTCTCCCCATGGGCGAAAGCACTCTACATTATTCTTCTCTGTGTCCTTATTTTGCTCGTCATAAGGTTGATACGCCACAAAAACGATGAGAAAGTCAACGATGAAAAAATAAAATTCTTCATCAACATCTCCCATGAAGTCCGCTCTCCTCTTACCCTCATCCTGAGTCCGCTCGAACATATCATGAAGAAGGAGCACGACCCGGAAACCACAAAGAATCTGAACCTGATTCACCGCAACGCCAACCGCATCCTCGCGCTGATAAATCAGCTCCTCGACATAAGGAAAATCGACAAGGGAAAAATGAAGATTTCATGCACGGAAACCGAATTAGTAGGGTTCACTTCCGAACTTGTCGACATTTTCAAGCCCCAGGCGGAAGAAAAACACCTCACGCTCTCTTTCGCCGGAAACTGCGTATCCGACGAAAAAGTCAACGTGTGGATCGACCGAAACAATTTCGATAAAGTCCTCGTTAACCTCATTACCAACGCTATAAAATATACCCCGGAAAACGGACGTATCGACGTTGCCGTCAGATCAGGCAGAGACTCGGGTTTTGGCGATTACGCCGAGATTTCTGTCACTGACACCGGCATCGGTCTTGACGAGAAAAACGTCGACCGCCTGTTCGACAGGTTCTATCAGGGTAAATTCAACCGCGGAACCACTCCTCTCGGTTTCGGAATAGGCCTCGACCTCTGCAAGCAGCTCGTGGAACTGCACCACGGCGTGATAACCGCCGCCAACCGCCCCGACGGCCGGGGCAGCTGCTTCACGGTCAGAATACCGCTCGGCCACAGCCACCTCGCCCAGGATGAAATAGAAGACAATGACGTTGCGGGAGCATCCCGCAACGTCATGCCCCTCGGGGCAGCCGTCGCGGCTGAAACACCTTCGAAAAAATCGCGCCGATATTCCTCACTCCATATCCTCGTAGCCGACGACGATCCGGAAATCCGCGATTATATAACCGACGCGCTCTCGTCGTTCGGACGGGTTACGGCCGTCACCAATGGCCGTGAGGCGCTGCGCACTGTCAATGAAACCGATATCGACATCGTTATTTCCGACATAATGATGCCCGAAACCGACGGACTCACACTTCTGAAGACACTTAAATCAAACGTGAGCACAAACCATATTCCCGTGGTGCTCCTCAGTTCCAAAAACGAAACGGCCGACCGCACGGCCGGTTGGGAAAAAGGCGCCGACGCTTACATAGCCAAACCATTCAGCATAGCTGAGTTGCAGTCAATTATCGACAGCCTCATCGACAACCGCCTCCGCCTGCGCGGTAAATTTTCCGGTGCTCAGCAGCAGGACGGCAAAATAGATACTCCCGAACTGAAAGGCAACGACAAGGTTCTTATCGACAAAATCGTTCAGGTCATCAACGAAAACCTCGACGATTCGGGGCTTAACGTCGAGAGGCTCTGTCAGGAAGTGGGACTGAGCCGCGCCCACCTCAACCGGAAAATGAAAGAATTGCTGGGCCTTACCCCGAGCGATTTCATACGCAACATCCGTCTTGGAAAATCATGCGAACTGCTCAGACAGCCCGACGTAGACATTTCGCAAATCGCCTACAGCATCGGTTTTTCCTCACAGCCCCATTTCTCCACAGCTTTCAGGCGTTTCACCGGCCTGTCACCCTCGGAATACCGCACAAAAAACGGTTCACAACCTGCTCAGCAACATAAATAACCCTGATTGCGGCTCAGTTGCCCGAAAATAAGGCGCAGCCCGACGTTCATTCCCGTCGGGCTGCGCCTTATATAAGTATTATTGCCGTCCGATAAAAATTTTTGAGACGACCCCAAAATGATGGCTCGGGTAGGCTCCGTAAAATCAGCGTTCGAGCCATGCTTCTTCGCGATACTTGAGTTTTATCGGACAGCAATATATAAGTATAAATTACCTGCGGAAGGTGTCCTTGGTAATATCAACGATATTATAACTCTTGGTGCCGAGTCCTATCTGTTCAGCATAATCTACGGTATGAGTGCCGTGACGGCTGGCTATTCGCTCTATGAGAGGCCGGTTATTGTCGCCCTCGGAAGGATGATGATTAAACACCAGATCGAGACAAGCCTGATCGAGTGCCACAGGGTCGAGCGACGCAAGAATGCCGATATCTTTCATGCGGGGAGCATCGGGATGACCGTTACAGTCGCAATCCACCGAGAGATTGTTCATAACGTTGATATACACGATACCTTTCTTTCCCTTAAAATAGTTGTGGACCGACTGCGCGGCTCCTGCCATCGACTCGAGAAAAGCATCCTGCCCGTGAGGCTGTTCGAATGCATAGCGCGGTTCGGAATACGCTCCTGCGGTATGAATCCGTGCTTTCCCGTTCGACGATGCCACCCCGATACTCTGATTTTTGAGCACGCCGCCGAAACCGCCCATAGCATGACCCTTGAAGTGAGCGAGGTTTATCATGAAATCATAGTCTGCAAGATGATTGCCCACCAGATTTTCCTCGAACCATTTTGTATCCTCCATAGGCAGATTCATTTCACCCTCCGCATCCATTATGTCAACCGTGGCGATCTTGCCATAACCACGCTCCTCAATGGCACGTCGATGGGATTCCGTATCCGAACGGTTGCCGCCGTAAGCGGTATTACACTCCACGATGTTGCCTTTTACTTTCTTCACAAGCGAACCGATCAATTCGGGGCGGAGATGATTGCTCTGAGCCGATTCACCGGTACTGATTTTCACGGCTACTTTGCCTTCCGGCTCTACCCCCAGCGCATTGAAAATATCGATGAGTGATTCGGGTGTTATTTCCTGCGTGAAATAAACCGTGGCCGGCTTTGTCGCCGTCTGGGCTATGCCTGCTGAAAGAGTCAGACACAGAGCCAATGCTGAACATATTCTGCGTATCATATAAATAAGTTTTTACGGATACAAAGTTGACACATATCCGGCATTGCCGGAATATGAGAATTACGGTTTCTATTACCAATCTTACCGATTTCCCCCATCACCCCTCATCCCTCCTGTTCCCAAATTTCTCTCCTGTCCGAAAAATTTTTACCTCGTTCTGAAAAAAGCGACATTATCGCAATGGTCTCCGCTAAATCCTGTATTATCTTTGCGGCATAAAACCAAAACACACATAAAATGAAAACCACAAAGAAACAAAACCGTTACCGAGTGTCAGACCGTGCCTACTGCACCATCATCTCAAACTGCATCGACTCC
>UROS01000220.1 GCA_900549445.1 uncultured Porphyromonadaceae bacterium
ATAAGAGACAGGGTAGAGGCTATGCGGCTCCGCACACTCCCGGTGTCGCTCGCCGGGGTGATTTTCGCGATAGCCATGGCGCGGGCGGCGGGTTCGGTTCCGGCGGTTCCGGCACTGCTGTGTCTCGGATTCGCGCTGTTGGCTCAGATCGCGTCGAATTTTGCCAATGAATATTACGATTATAAGGCCGGACTCGACAAGGCAGGCCGCGAAGGCCCGCGCCGGGGTGTGACGGAGGGCGACATAACTCCGGGCGCCATGAAAGCGGCCACGTTTGCCACTCTCGGACTCGCGTGCGCTGCGGGATGTGTGCTCGTGGCACTCTACGGGCAATGGTGGATGTATATTATAGGTGTCGTGACGGCGTTTGCCGTCATGGCTTACAGTACCGGGCCGTATCCGCTGTCGCACCATTGTCTGGGCGAGGTGGCGGTGGTTTTCTTTTTCGGAATTATACCGGTTTCGCTAACGTATTATATTGAAACCGGGCTGATGTCGGCGGCGACAGTCGCCGCTTCGGTCGGAATCGGACTTATGGGTGCCAACGTGCTTGTGGTAAACAATTACCGCGACGCCGATGACGACGCCGCGGTAGGTAAAAATACTCTTGCCGTGAAAATCGGGCGCAGGGCCACGGGAATCATATATCTCGTAAACGGCATAGTTGCCGTAGTGCTGACGTGGCCGGTGTGGCTCGAGCTTCCCCCTCAGGACTGGATTGTCCCTACGGTCTATCTCGGAGCGCATGTCGCGCTTTATTTCCGGCTTAGAACTCACCGCGGCAGGGAGCTTAACAAGCAGCTCGGGATGACGGCGGTACTGATGCTGTTTTACGCCGCTGGATACTTTCTGTCAGTTATCTGACACCCCGAATTTATAGACGGTGACCATGCGCCATACCTGACCGGGCAGGAGAGTGGTCTGTGGAAACGTGGGATGGTTTGGCGCGTCGGGCGGAAACTGGCACTCGAGAGCAACGGCGTCGTGGTCGCGATAGCGTCGTCCGGATTTGCCTACGGGCGAATCATCGAGCCAGTTGCCCGAGTAGAGCATAACGCCGGGAGCGGTTGTAAGCACGGAGAGTGTGCGTCCGGACGATCTGTCGGCGAGCCGTGCTGCTTCGCGCAACTGTCCGTCGGGTATCCATCCGTCAATCAGGAAATAATGGTTGTAGCCCTTGCCTATGCGGAGATTTTCGTAATCGGCGAGGATGTCGCGGCCGATAGGGCGTGGGAGAGTGAAGTCCATGGGGGTGCCTTTCACGTCTGCGATTTCGCCGGTGGGAATGTCGGTGTTGTCGGCGCGGAGATAGCGCGAGCAGCGCATACTGAGCGACTGGCCGAGCACCGATCCGGCATCGTGGCCCGCGAGATTGAAATAAGCGTGGTTGGTCAGATTCACTATCGTGGGAGCGTCGGTATCGGCTTCAAAACTGATTGTCAGCTCGCAGTCGTCGCTCCATAGATATTCCACCGAGGCCCGGAGGTTGCCGGGGTAACCTTCCTCGCCGTCGGGCGACATTCGGGAGAATCTCACGCCGCCAGGAATCTCTTCGCTTTCCCATATGCGGTTGTGGAAGCCTGTCGGGCCGCCGTGGAGCGCGTTCGGTCCGTTGTTGCAGGCGAGCTGATACTCTTTTCCCCAAATAGTGAAGCGTCCGGCGGCAATGCGGTTGGCGAAACGTCCGGGCGTCTTGCCGGCGCACGGGCCGTCGGCCATATAATCGGAGGGATCCCGGTAGCCGATTGTCACGTCGGCCGTCCGGCCGAGGCGGTCGGGAATAATTATAGAAGTAATGCCCGCGCCGAGGGCGGATAAACCGACCCTCGCGCCGCGGGCATTCTCGAGTACAAATGTCTTTATCATGCTCCTCCGAGGGGTTTGAAGTCGCCGGAACGGTTGAGTTTCACCTCTTTCGAGCCGGCTTCGACGGCGGCATGGATGTCGCCCATCGAGATAACCTTGAGCTGTTTCTCAAAATCTGCACGGCTGAGCGGAGTTGTCACGTGGATGGTGCGCCGGCCACCGGGCAGGATGTTGAAGTAATTGTCAGAGAAGAAATTGTCGATTCCGTCGAGCGACAGGAACACGGCGCGCGCAAACACGTCGGAGCCTAATGTCACGTCGTAGCCGTCGCCTGCGGGCTTGATGTCGATGGCGAGGTTGGGGCGTGTGTAGTTCATGTTCTTCTGCTTGGTGGCGAAGGCCACGTTGTTATATTCGCGGTCGTCGGTGGTGAAGGAGGCGGTGAAAATGATGTCGCGGCGGTCGTTGCCGGCGAGTACATCTGTCACTGGCGCGGAGAATATGCATTTCGAGGTGAGCGGACGGGCAGTGTAGCCGAACTTCTTGCTCCATACAGGGGTTCCGTCGAGCTTCATGGCGGTGAGCACCACGTTGCCCTTTGCCGGAGTGCGGCGGTCGGTGACCACGTTGACAGTAACGGTGTCATTGATTACCACGGGCGAGATGAGGATGTCGTCGAGGGCATATTTAGCGTAATACTGCTGCGCTTTCCAGCGTCCGTAGTAGTCGCGGGCAGCCCAGGAGGCCACGGGCCAGCAGTCGTTGTGCTGCCAGGCGAGTGTGCCCATGCAGTGGGGCATGTCGCGCCGGTGTGCCTCATATGCAATCTTGATGGCATCGCCCTGAAGCACGGAGCCAACGTAGAGGAATGCGGGGAAATCATCGGGACGGCGGTATTCCATGTCCATGTAGTCGCGTATCAGACCGTTGGCATAGGAACCGGCGCGCTGATGGCACATCATTGCCTCGGAGGTAATCGCCCAGTCGCGCTCCTCGGGAGCGTAGATCTTCACCGATTCAAATTCGGGGAACGACTGGAATCCGTATTCAGAGAAGAAGCGTGATTTCTCGATGTTGTAGTGGCCTATTGAGTCGCGGCCGTGCCATACGCCCCAGTAGTGGGAGTCGCCGTTGACGCCGTCGGAGGCAGTGTCCTCGAAGGCGAAGGGCGACGACGGGCGGTAGGAGATGCCTCCGCCATATTGCTTCACGACCTCGGGAAGGCAGCGGAAGTACATGTCCTTGAACTGTTTGGTGGTGAGTTCCTCGACACCTTTTTCCTTATAGTATTTCGGGCGTCCGCCCCAGCCGTAGTAAACGTCCTGACATTCGTTGTTGCCGCACCAGAGGGCGATGGAGCAGTGGTTGCGCAGGCGCTTCACGTTGTCGATGGCCTCCTGGCGGATGTTGGCGATGAAAGCGGAGTCGGCGGGATAGGTGGAACATGCAAACATGAAGTCCTGCCATACGAGAATGCCGTTCCGGTCGCAGAGCTGATAGAAATAGTCGTCCTCGTATACGCCGCCGCCCCATACGCGGATCATGTTCATGTTGACGTTTTTGGCGTCGAGCACGTGTTTTTCGTATTTTTCTCTGGTGATTCGGGGAAGGAAGTTGTCGAGCGGAACCATGTCGACACCTTTGGCGAACACTGGTTTGCCGTTGAGCTCGAAGTAGAGGCAGTGGCCGTCGGCGTCGGGATGGTGGATGAGCTGTCTCTTATACACATCTCCGAGCCCACGAGACT
>UROS01000221.1 GCA_900549445.1 uncultured Porphyromonadaceae bacterium
TACCATACCGGCTTGCCGCAAAGGCGCACAGCTCGACATTCTCGTGGAAGCCATGGGACGCATTAACTTCGGACGCGCCATCAAGGATTTCAAAGGTATCACCGACAACGTTACCGTGACAGTAGACCGCGACGGCTATAAGTTCGTGTGCGACCTCAAGAACTGGCAGGTATTCAATATCGAGGACATCTACGACACCTATGCGGCCATGAAATACCGTCCGCTTACCGCTGCCGACAAAACTGACAACCGGTATCCGGTCGGAGCTTACCGCGCCACCTTCAACGTGAAGAAACCCTCCGATACATTCCTCAATTTCGAGACCTGGGGCAAAGGGCTCGTATACGTCAACGGCCATCCCATGGGACGAATATGGGAAATCGGCCCACAGCAGACCCTTTATATGCCCGGATGCTGGCTCAGGAAAGGTGAAAACGAAATAGTGGTATTCGACATCCTCGGCCCGCGCGAAACCCGCAGCGAAGGACTGAAAGAGCCGAAACTCGACCAGCTTCTGGTGAAGAAACGCGCCGTAAACCGCGAACCGGGCCAAAATCTCGACCTTACCGGAGAGAAAGCCTCCGCATCCGGCACGTTCAGACCCGGCAACGGATGGCAGGAAGTGAAATTCACGGCGCCGCAGCGCGGTCGTTACGTGTGCATCGAGGCTCTCGACGCCATCGACAGCAAGGATGAAGCCGCCATTGCCGAGATGTATGTGCTCGACGGCAAGGGCAACCGCCTTTCGCGGGAACCCTGGACTGTAATGTACGCCGACAGCGAAAACACCGCAGGAGTAAACCGTACGGCCGACAAAACCTTCGACCTGCAGGAATCCACCTTCTGGCAGACAGCTCCCGGTTCTAAATTCCCCCATGCTGTGGTCATAGACCTCGGTGCGGAGCATGAAGTTTCCGGTTTCCAGTACCTTCCCCGAATGGAATCGGAGGTTCCCGGCGGCATAGGCCGTTACAATATCTACGTGAAAAATGAGAACTTCAAATACTGACATAAGAATATAATAATGAGACTCAATACAGTATTTTTCCTGACTTTCACCGCACTTCTCGGATGGTCATCAGCATGGGCGGCCGACAGGCAGGCAGCTAAAGAAGCGCAGAAAGTGCGCGGAATCATCGAGAAGGTCAACAACCGCTGGCAGTCGACCCATTCTCCCGAACATAATCCCTTCTGGAACAACGCCGCCTACCATACAGGCAACATGGAGGCATACCGCCTTACCGGAAACGAAAAATGGCGTGAATATTCCGAGAAATGGGCTGAGCATAACAACTGGGCCGGCGCCGCAGGCAACGACCGCAGCAAGTGGAGATACGACTATGGCGAAACTCCTGACCACGTATTGTTCGGCGACTGGCAGATCTGCTTCCAGACCTACGCCGACCTTTACAACAACCTCCCCGACGACAGGCGCATACGCCGCGCCCGCGAGGTGATGGAGTACGAAATGTCTACATCCCGGAACGACTACTGGTGGTGGGCTGACGGCCTCTACATGGTGATGCCCGTAATGACCAGACTCCATAAAATCACAGGCGACAGGACATATCTCGACAAACTTTACGAGTATATACAGGTAAGCGACAGCATAATGTTCGACCCTGAGGAGAATCTTTACTACCGCGATGCGAAATACGTGTGGCCTGACCACAAAAGCGTCAACGGCAAGAAAGACTTCTGGGCGCGCGGCGACGGCTGGGTGCTCGCCGGACTTGCAAAAGTGCTTCAGGATCTGCCCGCAGACTATAAAAACCGCAAGTTTTTCGAGGACAAATTCGTGAAGATGGCCGATGCGGTCGTCGCCATCCAGCAGCCGGAAGGTTACTGGACCCGTTCGATGATGGATCCCGACCATGCTCCCGGGCCTGAGACAAGCGGAACCGCATTTTTCACTTACGGACTGCTATGGGGAGTGAACAACGGCTATCTTACCGACCCGAAATATCTCGAGGCCGCAAAAAAAGGCTGGAACTATCTGCAGAACACCGCCCTCCAGAAAGACGGCTCCGTAGGCTACGTGCAGCCCATTGGCGAGAAAGCGATTCCTGGTCAGGTTGTCGACAAGAACTCAACCTCGAATTTCGGTACGGGAGCTTTCCTGCTCGCAGCGTGCGAGTACGTCCGCAACCTCGAGAAAGAGGAGAACGCCGACCGTGCCTATTGGGCAGACCTCGCCTACAAAATGGCTTATCCGGTGCTGAGCGAGATGGCTAACGGCACGCTGCAGAAAAACATGCTCGTGGAAGTAAGCCCCAACTGGGACGGCCGCGACAAAAAAGTGACCTATATGGAAGCGTTCGGCCGTCTGATGGCTGGCATAGCCCCCTGGCTTGCGCTGCCCGACGACGGAACGGCAGAGGGCGCTCAACGCCGCGAGCTGCGCGATCTGGCGCTCAAAGCGTACAAAAATGCCGTTGACCCCGAGTCGCCCGACTATCTGCTGTGGCGCGGCCACGGACAGGCGCTTGTCGACGCCGCCTATATCGCCGAATCCTTCCTCCGCGCCTGGGATACCCTCTGGGAACCCCTCGACGACACAACGAAGAAACGCTACATCGAAGAATTCACCCAGTTGCGGCGCGTTGATCCTCCCTACACCAACTGGCTGCTCTTCTCGTCGACAATCGAGAGCCTCCTCTGCAAGGCGGGAGCCGAGTGCGACGAATACCGCATAAACTCTGCGGCGCGCAAGATGGAAGAATGGTACACCGGCGACGGCTGGTATGCCGACGGGCCGAACTTTGCATTCGACTACTACAGCAGCTACGTGTTTCACCCAATGTATCTCGAAACACTCGCCACCATGCGCGACTGCGGGCGCTATACCCGCATCGACTACCCGAAATATTACGACCGCGCCCTCAGGCGTGCTCAGAAATACGCCATCGTTCTCGAACGCTTCATTTCGCCCGAAGGCACCTTCCCCGTTTTCGGCCGCTCTATACCCTACCGCATGGCTACCATGCAGCCGCTCGCTCTGATGGCATGGTATGGCAAACTTCCGGAAGGACTTTCCAACGGTCAGGTGCGCTCAGCTCTCACGGCGGTGATGCACCGGATGTTTGACGGCAAGGAGAACTTCAACGAGAAGGGCTTCCTTACAATCGGTTTCTCCGGCCGCCAGCCCAACGTGGCCGACTGGTACACCAACAACGGCTCGCTCTACATGACCTCCCTGGCCTTCATGCCGCTCGGACTCCCGGCTTCGCATCCCTTCTGGACCGACGCCCCGCAACCATGGACACAGCAGAAAGCATGGTCCGGCAAACCCTTCCCCAAAGACCACCACTGGAGCGACGACATAATCACCCACGAACTGTTCTGAGCGGCTTAACGCACTATCAACCCTTCAATAAATATGGACGGGCGGTTATAACGGCTGCTCCATAACCAACTGCAACCGCGACCGGCTATAGTCCGGCAAGCCCGGAAT
>UROS01000222.1 GCA_900549445.1 uncultured Porphyromonadaceae bacterium
GAACTCAACAGATTCTTTTTGAGTCGCGCCTCCGTGTCCTCCGATAAAGAGAATGGCACCCGAATTAAGTTCACGTTCAGCCTCGGCAATTTCTGCATCTACTGCAGCCCGGGAGGTGAGCTGGAGATGGCTCATGTGCATCTTGGCGGGAGTCCAGTGTGTATAATACACCTTGCCACCGATGATTATACTTGCTCCGGGGAAGTCGGAAACTGCACCGTGAAGGAACTCAAACGGCACACCCGCATACACCTGAGTTGTTCCGAAGTCAACCTCATCCTCTTTGCCTGTAGGAAGCTCTGTCATGCTGTCGCCGAACGCCTGTTCGAAGCTCTTCATCATGCCGCCGTACACCGAGCCCTTGACAAATTCCGGCATTCCTTTCACCATCAGAATCTCATGGTTGCCGGTTCCTCCTACATGATAGTCCGTGATCCGTTTTGCAACGGGCTTGCCCACTTTGTCGAGATAAGAGTTGAACTCGCTTACATTTACTTTGAAGAGAGGTTGCTCCATGGTTACGACTGAATCAGTACCCTCAACGATGTAGCTCGCGTCGTTCATGACATCCTGAGTATAGTACACGTGAAGCCTGAAATCTCCCATGTCATAAACTTCGACTCGTCCAGCGGCCTTTTCTTCGCCAAGTGCAACGGCGAGGTCGATGCTGTCCGGACGTAAAACAGTTTCATTTGCAGGTTCTTTACTTTCCATAGACTGGTCTTTCGTTTTATTGGCAGTGCAGCTTGCAAGGGATATTAAAGCGAGAGCTGCCGCTGCGAAGGTTTTACTTTTCATTTTTTCGGAGTTTTATCGTTTTCTGATGCAAAGTTAACGCCTTGACAGGCGGAATGTCAAGAAGGCACCTGAATGACAGATAGTTTCACGGAGGTTACCAATATAGATTATCAATCGCTTGCAAAAAAGGCATTAATATATTTTAACCACAATCAAAACAAACTGTTGCTTTCTTCGGGAATATTGGTTACCTTTGTAGAGTTATTTAATATGCAATATATTATGAACGAAGAATTATTCCCAAGTTGTCCGATTCGCAACATCCTTTCCCGCTTCAGCGACAAATGGTCACTGCTAATTCTCTATACCCTGAATCTCGAACCTACCATGCGGTTCAATGCGCTGCATAAGGGAATACCCGATATTTCCCAAAAGATGCTCACCAACACGCTGCGCACCCTTCAGGAAGATGGGTTCGTGACGCGCACTGCATATGCCGAAGTGCCTCCGAGGGTGGAATACTGCATCACCGACCGGACGCGATCTCTTCTTCCGCACATCAATTCCCTTATAGGATGGGCAAAGGAGAATATGCCGGCGATCCTCAGAGACAGAGCATCTCACAGCAAACAGAAGGGATAAATCAAACGGCTACGGAACTCTCGGCTTAATCGCGGTGCCAAATTTTCCGACGGGATTTTCTCTTTTTCTCACTTCTTTTCGCTAATTTTGCACTTTCATTTTTCCAATCACGAACAATCTCTGTATATGGGTGGATTTTTTGGTGCAATCTCACAAAAGCCGTGTATTATCGACCTCTTTTACGGCACCGACTACAATTCGCATCTCGGCACCAAGCGCGCCGGAATGGTTACTTTCGACCCCGAAAAGGGCTTCAACCGTACGATTCACAGTCTGGAACGCGACTATTTCCGCTCCAAATTCGAAGACGAACTCGACCACTTTGTCGGAAATCAAGGCATAGGCGTAATCAGCGACACTGATCCTCAGCCTATAATAGTCAACTCCCACCTCGGCCGGTATGCTGTAGTAACGGTGGCCAAAATCAACAATATCCGCGACATCGCCGAGGAACTGCTCGAAGCGAAGATGCATTTCAGCGAGTTATCGGCCAACAAGATAAATCAGACCGAGCTTGTGGCGCTGCTCATCAACATGGGTAAGACTTTCGTTGACGGCATAAATCTCGTATACCGCAAAATCCAGGGCTCCTGTTCCATGCTCATCCTTACCGAGGACGGCATCATTGCCGCACGCGACTACCTGGGCCGCACACCCATCGTAATCGGCAAAAAAGAGGGAGCCTATGCTGCCACGAGCGAGACGTCGGCTTTCCCCAATCTTGACTATGAACGGGTTGCCGACGTGGGCCCCGGCGAAATCGTTAGACTCCGCGCCGACTCTATGGAGGTGCTTCAGAAAGCCGCCCCCCGCGAGCAGATCTGTTCTTTCCTATGGGTTTACTACGGCTTTCCGGCCAGCGATTATCTCGGAATCAACGTTGAGGCAGTGCGCGAAGAGGGCGGCAGATGCCTGGGCCGCGAGGACAACGTTGAGGCCGACTGCGTATGCGGTATCCCGGACTCAGGAGTAGGACTGGCGCTCGGTTACTCCGACGGACACAAAATCCCCTATCAGCGCGCCGTGCTGAAATATACTCCCACCTGGCCCCGCAGTTTCACTCCCGGCAATCAGTCGCGCCGTGATCTCGTGGCAAAGATGAAACTTATTCCCAACCGCGCCATCCTCGACGGCAAGCGAGTGGTGTTCTGCGACGACTCTATCGTACGCGGCACTCAGCTTCGCGACAACGTCCACACTTTCTTCGAGCGCGGCGCACGCGAGGTTCACGGGCGTATATCGTGTCCGCCACTCGTTTACGGCTGTCCGTTTATAGGCTTTACCTCGTCGAAAAGCGATCTCGAACTCATCACCCGCCAGATTATCCGCGATTTTGAAGGCGATCCCGATGCCAACCTCGAGGCGTATGCTACCACCGGATCACCGCAATATGAGCGTATGGTGGCTGAGATAGGACGCCGGTTAGGACTTACCTCGCTCAAGTTCTGCAAAATCGAGGATTTGATCCACAGCATCGGACTGCCCAAATGCCGCGTATGCACCCATTGCTTCGACGGCACCGGCTGCCAGCCCGACCGCGCGTACCGCGAGGATCACCCCGGCGAATAATCTCTCTGCTTACAGGAGCATCATACCCGCCTCGGCGCATGCTTTCATCTGCTCTTCTGGCCATATCGAGGCCTGAACCTCGCCTATGTGGCCTTTCTGAAGCAGAAACATGCACAAGCGGCTCTGCCCTATGCCTCCGCCTATCGACGGGGGCAGTTCGCCCGCGAGCAATGAGCGGTGGAAAGCGAGGCGCTCGCGGTCGGTGCATCCCCGCAGTTCGAGCTGACGGTGCATCGACTCAGGGCTGACACGGATGCCCATCGACGAAAGTTCGAAGGGGCATTCCAACACGCTGTTCCAAAAAACGATGTCGCCGTTCAGGCCACAAAATCCGTCCTCGTTGGGAGTGCTCCAGTCGTCGTAGTCAGGGGCACGGCCGTCGTGCGGCTTTCCGTCGCTCAAGTCGCCCCCTATTCCCATTATAAAGATGTCGCCATGGCGCCTTGCTGCTTTTTCCTCGCGCTGCTTCGGAGTGAGTTCCGGAAATTCCCGGGCGAGTTCC
>UROS01000223.1 GCA_900549445.1 uncultured Porphyromonadaceae bacterium
CCGCTCGCTTCCCGACGACCGCGAAGTACTTATAGAAGCCTCGCGCCGTTATCCCCGCAACAAGGTGGCGCGCTTCATCATCGCCGATCTTGATTCCGCCGCAAACCTTCTTAGCGACGGCAGCGGAATAGGCGGCAGGGCACGAATCACCCGCGACGTTGCCCTCCTTCTCAAAGCCCGCGTGGCGCTCTATGAGGCGACCTGGGAGAAATATTTTGCCGGAACCCCCTTCGTGCCTGACGCTTCGGCCGGTTGGCCGGGAGCAAAGAAGGACTATAACGCCGATTTTACCTACGACAATGCTTCGGAAGTGGCATATTTCCTCGACCAGGCACTCGCCGCATCCAAAGAGGTGGCAGACAACCATCCGGTGCTGACCCAGAACAACAAGCAGGAGATAGGATTGACCAACGCGAAAAGTGAAAATCCGTATTACGACATGTTTGCTTCAGTCGACGTGACAGACTACGACGAGGTGCTGATGTACCGCGCCGCCGACCGCGAGAAGGCGGGCGCCCACTCTCTCAACCAGTACATGCGCGCAGGTCAGCCCCGCGGCTACACACAGGAGTTCGCCAACGCTTTCCTTATGGACAACGGTCTTCCAATCTATGCTCCCAATTCGGGTTATCAGGGTGACGATTTCGTGACCGATACAAAGGTTAACCGCGACTGGCGCTGGAAACTTTTCATGAAGGCCCCCGGCGAATATCCCTATATCGACGCCACTGACCGCATGGGACTCGGAACGAAGTTCAATGTTCCCGACGTGAGGGGCGGATCGTTCAAATACGCCACTACCACCGGCTATAAGAAAGGCAAGTGCATGACGAAAGAGACCAAGTATACATCCACCGGTACTGACGAGACCGCATCCGTCGTATTCCGTGCAGCTGAGGCATATCTCATCTACATGGAGGCAGCCTGGGAAAGATACGGCGACCAGCTTAACGCCGATGCCTGGAAATACTGGCAGGCTCTGCGAACCCGCGCAGGAGTCGACCCCGACATTCAGAAGACGATTGCCGCCACGGATCTCGACCGGGAGGAATATTATACCCACGATCTGGGGCTCTATTCAGCAGGCAGAAGAATCAGCTCGAAAGTGCTCTATAACATCCGCCGCGAACGCCGCTGCGAGCTGATGAGCGAAGGATTCCGTCTTGACGACCTCTTCCGCTGGCGCTCGCTCGACCAGCTGAAAGGAGGTAAGTTCTTCCTTCACGGCGCCAAAATTTTCGGTCCGATGCTCAAGTCATATCCCCGCAACCGTCTGAAATATGACCAGCCGAAGCAGTCGGACAACAACGTGTCGTCGCCTTCCGACATAGAGGGCGGACTGAACGGAAGCGCCGACTACCTGTCGCTTTGGCGCATCACCAACGAGAACCAGTATTACAATTCCGGCATGACCTGGCACATGGCTCACTATCTGTCGCCGATTGCCGTGGATCACTTCCTGATATCTTCTGCCGACGGTGTCGACATCTCCACGTCGCCCGTCTATCAGAATCCCTACTGGGAAATCGTCAACGGCACGGCCGCCCAGCAGTAAAAGGATTATCTTTCAAAAAACATTCCGGCGACACGATCCGGTGTCGCCGGATAAATAACAACAAACCATCTTCATAAAACTTTCAATCATGAAAAAACTATTACTCAGTGCGGCAGTAGCTGCAAGCGCATTCTCCCTTTGCGCACAGACCAATTTCGTAGCCAACGGCGATTTCGAGAAAACAGAAGGAGTGGTGCAGAACACCCCCTGGGACTGGGACGACACCAAGCACAATCTCAAGGCTCTGCCAGACTGGACCCTCAACGGCCTCGACGACTGGAGCGTGCTTGCAATGCTCGTGGAACCCGAGGTTGACGACGAATACGTGTTTGACGGCGGCGGCAACAAGCAGTGCCTCCATATCTATCGCTTCGACGACAACGGCTGGCAGGCCGGATCGGTAGAGCAGATCGTCTCCGGTCTTATATCCGGTCAGACCTATACCCTCGGTGCCATCATCGCCCTCTCCAAAGGTACAACGGTTGACTGGGATGACCCCTATTTCCGCATTGAACTGATGCCGCTCAATGAATCCAAGGAAGAATTCGGAGCCTCCAACCTTATCGACGACAAGGATGAGGCACTCGCCGAGGCTGATTACTGGTGCCCCTATGAAAAGACATTCAAGGCTCCCGCAAGCGGTAACGTACGCCTCCGCATCTCCCACAACAACGTGAAATGGAGTGGAAATCACTCGGAAGGCTTCTGGATGGACATTGACGACATCGCCATCATGACCCCCGAGGACTACGAAACGTATATGGCCAATAAGGCTGAGTCGGGCATCACCGACGTGGCTGTAGACGCTAACGCCGTTACCCTCGGCGTATACGATCTCAACGGCGTCCGTATTGCCGATACCGTTGAGGATCTCGGCAATGCAAGAGGTTTCTACATTGTACGCACTTCCGGCGGCGCCCGGAAAATAATCCGCTGACATTTCAGTCCCGGAGTCGTGCCCGGGCATCAGCCCTGACGCGACCCCGGGATTTTCATAAATCAGAAAACATGAAAAAGATAGTAACTACTCTTGCAGCCGCAGTGCTGGCAGTCCCGCTTTTCGCGGAGGATAGCGCAGCCGATAAATATCCCGGCTACCGGCTTGATTTCGCCGAGGAATTTGATACAGGCACCGCCCCCGACCCTTCGCGCTGGCAGTTTGAGACAGGTATGCGGCGCAACCATGAGGATCAGGTATACACGACCGAAAACGCCACGATTTCCAACGGATACCTCGTTATCGAGGCACGGAAGGAGAAGGTGGAGAATCCAGATTATCAGCGCTATTCAAGCGAGTGGAACAAGAAAAACCGTTATGGTGAATATTCTTCGGCATCCATCATACTGAAAAATCCATACCGCTACCATTACGGTGTCTACGAGGTGCGCGCAAAGATTCCCGTCGGCACCGGTTACTGGCCTGCAATCTGGGGATGCGGCGACAGTTATGAATGGCCGTATAACGGAGAACTCGACATACTGGAATATTACGGCGATGCCATCCATGCCAATCTCGCGTGGGGATCCAATACCCGCTGGAGCGCCACCTGGTCGAGCAAAGCGCCTAAGATGAGCGAGTTTGAAGGTAATTTCGCCGACAGTTTCCACATCTGGCGCACTGAGTGGGATCACAACAGTCTCCGCGTGTATCTCGACGACCGTCTGATCAATGAAACCAACCTTGACCGCACCGTCAACGCCAATCCTGCGCAGTCGTGGTACAACGTCGACGGCTACAATCCCTACCGTGACCCCAACAACAAGTTCGGCGTGTGGCTCAACCTCGCCCTCGGCGGCGACAACGGCGGATCGCTCACAAACACTCAGTTTCCCGCTCAATATTATGTTGATTACGTGAGGGTCTACGTTCCTGAAACCGAAGATGCC
>UROS01000224.1 GCA_900549445.1 uncultured Porphyromonadaceae bacterium
TCATACTGCAGACCCGAGGGGGTTGTCTTCACCTCAACCCGCTTGCCGTTCTCGTCGAGAAATGCCTTTCCGGCCTCTTCGTTTACCTTGGCCATCTTATCGGCTTCGGCTTTCTGACGCTCTTCCATGGCTGTGAAATACTTGCGTATTTCCTCCTTGGCTTCGTCGTAGCTCATTTTGGGAGCGAGGCCGTCGAACACGGCTGCCACGCCGTCGGCAAAGTCCTGTACGTTGATCGAGGGGATTCCGCTGGCGCGGAAGTTATTGCCCATGCTCAGTCCGAGAGCATAGCTGATTCGGTCTAATTTTTCGTTTTTTACGTTGTCCATATTTCTTTAATATAAATTAAGCCTGAAGATTGCGTGCGGGAATGTAGCTTTCCCGGCGACGGTGGCTTAGCAAGCTGCAAAGTTAGTTAAAATCCTTTCGGACTTGCCCGTTTTTTTAATAAAAAACATTAAAAAGAACTTTCCTCTGCGCCATCTGCCACCGCAGTGTATAACAACAGGCTTCCGTCTTTTGTTCCGCGGCGGACTCAGACCCTCAGTGTATGCTCGGGCCGGGACCGTTCTGCCCGTCTGGCTCGGCGGCGAAGTCGGCCAGGCGCGCAAGATACTTGCCTATGATGTCGAATTCAATGTTGACGCGGCATCCTACGTTGATTTCCTTGAAATTGGTGTGTTCGAGCGTATATGGAATTATCGCCACGCGGAAACTGTCGCGCTCGGAATCGCACACGGTCAGGCTCACGCCGTTTACCGTCACCGATCCCTTTTCCACCGTCATGTAGCCCTTGGCGGCGAGTTCCCTGTCCGCGCGGTAGCGGAATTTGTAATACCGGCTGCCTGCCACCTCCTCGATGGCCTCGCACACTGCGGTGGTGTCGACGTGGCCCTGCACGATGTGGCCGTCAAGACGTCCGTTCATCATCATCGACCTTTCGAGGTTCACGAGGCTTCCCTCTTTCAGGTCGCCGAGATTCGAGCGCTCAAGGGTTTCCTGAATCGCCGTGACTGTATAGGTACCGTCGCCGTTGAGCGACACCACGGTGAGGCAGACGCCGTTGTGCGCCACACTCTGGTCTATCTTGAGCTCGTCGGTGAATGTCGAAGCGACCGTAAGGTGCAGATTGCCTCCTTCGCGCTTCGCGGCAACAACCTTTGCCGCTTCTTCAACTATTCCTGAAAACATAATTCGCATTTTGGGTTAGAACCGCAAAGTTAAGACTTTTTTCTATAAATAGCTGTTAAATCGGTTAAATTCGGCTATTTCAAGATATTTTGGCGCCTCGATGGCAGTTTTCTGCAAAATTTTCAGTAAGTTTGCCGTAATCATCCGCCCGCGCTAAGTGCGGCAAAATAATCATCAGTATAAAATCTTCATTTTCATGAAAAAGAAGACTCTCAACATTATAAAGAACGACCCGTGGCTGGAGCCGTTCTCCGAAGCTATCACCGGACGCTACAACGACGCAGTGGCCAAGGAGGAAAACCTTCTCAGCGGCGGCGCGAAATCGCTCTCCGATTTCGCCAACGCCCACGAGTATTTCGGACTTCACCGCGACGACAAGGGCAACTGGATTTTCCGCGAATGGGCTCCCAATGCAACAGCCATCACTCTCACAGGCGATTTCTCCAACTGGAAGAAGCTGAAAAAATACGCCCTCAAAAGCAAACCGGGCGGCGTCTGGGAAATAAAGCTTAAGCCCACCGACATCCGCCACGGCGACCTCTACAAGATGCTCGTCGAATGGGACGGCGGTTCGGGAGAACGCATCCCCGCCTATGCGACCCGCGTGGTGCAGGACGACACCACCCATATTTTTTCCGCCCAGGCGTGGAGCCCCGAACCCTATAAATGGAAAGTGCGCCGCTTCCGTCCCGACACCCGCCCGCTGCTCATCTACGAATGCCACATAGGCATGGCGCAGGAGCGCGAGGGGGTAGGCACCTACGCCGAGTTCCGCGACCTCGTGCTGCCGCGGATAGCAGCCGACGGCTACAACGCCATCCAGATCATGGCGATCCAGGAGCATCCCTATTACGGTTCGTTCGGCTACCACGTGTCGAGTTTCTTCGCCGCTTCGAGCCGATTCGGCACTCCCGAAGAGCTCAAGTCGCTCATCGACAAGGCTCACGAGCTCGGCATCGCAGTGATTATGGACATAGTCCACAGCCACGCCGTGAAGAACGAGGTGGAAGGTCTCGGACGCCTCGACGGCAGCTACAACCAGTATTTCTACGGCGACGGGCGCCGCGAGCACCCCGCCTGGGACTCTCTTTGCTTCGACTACGGCAAAAACGAAGTGCTCCACTTCCTGCTGAGCAACTGCAAGTTCTGGCTCGAGGAATACCGCTTCGACGGTTTCCGCTTCGACGGCGTCACCTCGATGCTTTACTATAACCACGGTCTCGGACAGGCGTTCGGCTCCTACGACGATTACTACAACGGCGGTCAGGACACCAATGCGATCACCTATCTTACCCTCGCCAACAAACTCATCCACACCCTCAATCCGCAGGCCATCACCATAGCCGAGGAGATGAGCGGAATGCCTGGCCTCGCAGTGCCGGTAAAGGACGGCGGCATCGGCTTCGACTACCGCATGGCCATGGGTATACCCGACTACTGGATCAAGATTCTCAAGGAGAAGAAAGATGAGGACTGGCATCCTACTTCGATTTTCTGGGAACTCACCAACCGCCGCTCCGACGAAAAGACAATCTCCTACGTGGAGAGCCACGATCAGGCGCTCGTGGGCGACAAGACAGTGATTTTCCGGCTTATAGACAAGGAGATGTACTGGCACATGATGGTGGGCGACGACAATATGATCGTGGCACGCGGCATGGCGCTCCACAAGCTCATACGCCTCGTCACCCTCGCCACCATCAACGGAGGCTACCTCAATTTCATGGGCAATGAGTTCGGCCATCCCGAGTGGATCGATTTCCCCCGCGAGGGCAACGGCTGGAGCTACAAGTATGCCCGCCGCCAGTGGGATCTCGTCGACCGTCAGGAACTCAAATACCGCTTCCTCAACAATTTCGACAACGCCATGATTCATCTCGTGAGCGGTGTCTACAACTTCCAGTCGCTCCCGGTGGTGAAACTCTGGGAGAAAGACGATGATCAGGTGCTCGCTTTCTCGCGCGGCGACCTCGTGTTCGTGTTCAACTTCAACCCCTCCAAGTCGTTCACCGACTACGGTATCCTCGCCCCGGCGGGAGAATACGACGTGGTGCTGTCGTCCGACAGTCCTGACTTCGGAGGCTACGGCAACATCGACGAGAGCGTGTCGCACCTCACTCAGACCGATCCGCTTTTCGCGCCCACCGGAAGGGGATGGCTTAAGCTCTACCTGCCATCCCGTTCCGCCCAGGTGCTGAAACTCAGAAAGAAATAATGACTCCCATAGAACCGGTACAGCTC
>UROS01000225.1 GCA_900549445.1 uncultured Porphyromonadaceae bacterium
TCTCTATTCGTCGGCAGCGTCAGATGTGTATAAGAGACAGATTATCAGATGGCGGTTTGCCATTCCGGCTATGGTCGACATTTCGTGCGATACGAGAAGTATGGTGGTCGAGCGCGACAGCTCCGCCACTATGTCGTAAATGGCGTGTTCAAAACGCTTGTCTACATAACTCAGCGGCTCGTCGAGCACCAGCACGGGCGGCCGCGATATGATGGCGCGCCCTATCAGCGCCCGCTGCAGCTGTCCGCCCGAGAGAGTGCCTATGCTCTGGCTGCGGCGCTCTTCCAGTCCTACGGTGCGGATTATCTCGTCGGTCCGCGCTCTCTTCCGGTCGGCCGAAATGTTTTTGTCGCCGAGCAGTCCCGAGGCCACGACCTCCTCTACGCTGATTGGAAACCGCGAATCGATCATATTTTTCTGCGGCAGGTAGCCTATGTCGAGATTCTTGACACGGCGGCCGTCAGCCCCGTAGTAAACCACGTTGCCGGAGGTGGGTTTCAGCAGCCGCAGCAATATTCGCAGCATTGTGGTCTTTCCGCCGCCGTTAGGCCCGGTTATTGCCACGAAGTCGCCGCGGTTCACTGTGAAGCAGATGTCGGAAAGGATTATCTTCTCGTCCCTTTCCATCCCCACGTGGTCGAGCTCAATCAGCTTCTGTCCCATTGTCTTCTGAATTGTCGGCCGGTTTGTCGCCGGCTGTCAGCGCGTTGACTACCGTAAGTATCTGCTCCTGCCAGTTGTAGTCGAGCGGATTTATGTCGACTACCCGCGCGTCGAGCATGTCGCTGAGCGCGGCGGCCTGGCGGCTGTCGAGAAGTTTCTGGGTGAAAAACACCCTCGCGTGGCGGCTGTTGGCGCTGTCTACGGCCTGCTTGAGCGTTACGGCTGAGATTTCTTTCCCTTCAGTGTCGCCTAAGGTTATCTGCTCTAGGCCGTAATCCCGGGCAAAGTAGCTGAGCGACGGATGCCAGACCAGGAATGCCTCTCCGCGGTGAGGCGCCATTACGGAGTCGACTGTGCGGTCGAGCGAGTCGAGACGTGCGGAGAAAGCATTGAAGTTTTTTTCGTAACTCTTTCTGTGCGCGGGATCTACGCTTATCATGGCGTTGAGCATATTGCGGGCGATTATGCGGGCGTTTTTTATCGAAGTCCAGGTGTGGGGGTCTGTCGCCTCATGGTCGCCGTGTGAGCCACGGATGAGCTTGATGCTGTCGGCCGTATTGAATATGGCAAGCCCCGGATTGAGCGCCTTCACCTTGTCGATGATGGCGTCCTCGAAGCCTATGTTGCCTATCCGCATGTAGGCGAGCGATTTCTCCACGTTCATCAGATGCGTTACCGTGGGGTCGTAGTTCTCAGGATTGCCGCCGTTGCCCAGCAGGCAGCGCACGTCGATTCTGTCGCCTGTAATCTGTTCGAGAATATATTTCTGAGGTTCGATGCTTACCGTCACGATTGGCCGCTCGGGCACTCTCGCCGTACAGCCGGTCACGCCTGCAAGACCTGCGAGGGCGGCCGCCGTGAGCAGTATGAGCAATCTTATGGGTTTGAGGTGAATCATTTCAGTAGCCTGTTGGAATTGTCGAAAAGTTATTTTTGCAAATATAAGCATTTTTTTAGCAGTTTGTCAATCCCTCCGCGGCGCTTTTTAGACATATTAGCGAATATATTCTCCGAAAAGCGAATAAAACCCGACAACCGCACCTTTCTGTGGCACGGTTGTCGGATCAATGAGTTTCAGGCGCTCAGTAGCAGCTCTGGATTTTGTCGAGAAGTTCCTGACCGTCTGTTTCGCCATCGTGGCGCCACACCTCTTTGCCTCCGGAGTAGAGAATAAACGTAGGAGTGCCGGTAATCCGCTCCTGCTCGCATAAGCTTTGGTTGCGGTCAACGTCGAGCTGATAGATTTTAGCCTTTCCCGCCGTCAGTTCCTTTATTTCTTCCACTATGGGCATCATCCGCTGGCAGTGGCCGCACCACGTGGCGAAAAATTCAACCAGCACAACCTTGCCCGAATTGATAAGATCGTTATAACTTTCCATATTATTCATTATTATTAGAGTGTAATTGCAGAAATGTAACACTGAAACTATCCTCATGGCTCACCGCCGCCACCTTAAAAAATCTTAAGCTGCCCTGATGGCGGTGTTGAATGACTGTAAATCAGCAGGAGCGTTCAAACCCTGCTGGACAGTTACAGAAATATTGCGCTGTAACAATCCTGTAACAATATTATTATGACGGAAAGTGTTGATAATCAGTCGATTAATGGGATTTTAAAAATTTTGCAAAATTTTGGTGAATTAATTGTCGCGAATATTTTGGAGTGGAGGGGATAAGGCGTAATTTTGAAGTGTTCAAACAAATCTGATACAAATTTTACAACATAAAAATTCATCCATCATGGGAACAACTGAATTTCAGAGCAAGCTGCTCGGTCTTCACGACAATTTGCTGAACTTCGCTATTATGCTGACTTCGAACCGCGAAAACGCCTACGATCTTGTGCAGGATACAACGCTGAAAGCTCTCAGCAGCGAAGATAAGTTTACTGACGACAGCAATTTCAAGGGCTGGGTGTTCACTATCATGCGCAACATTTTCATAAACCAGTACCGCAAATCCGTCCGTCAGGCTACGGTCGTGGATCAGACCGAAAACCTCTACCACCTGAACCTCTCGCAGGAATCGGGTCTCGAAACCCCCGAATGTTCCTACGGCGCAGGCGAAATCATGAAGGCCATCAATTCGTTTTCAGACGATTACCGCGTTCCGTTCTCAATGCACGTTGCCGGTTACAAGTATGAAGAAATTGCCGACGAGATGAAGCTTCCGCTCGGAACCGTAAAGAGCCGCATCTTCTTTGCCCGCAAGAAACTTCAGAAAATGTTTGCCGACTATCGCTGATAACCGGCTATGATGGATATTTTTATAAAACAGGACCTTGACAAAAGGAAATAATGAGAGATTAAATTGTGATTAATGATTGGTTATAAGATACGTGAGTCGTGAGACTGAACATTGTTTGATTTAGGTAAAAAGAGATTGTTACAGACAGTCGGAGGCGCCGGATTCCCATTACGAATCCGGCGCCGCCTTTAGGAATTATCACGGCTCTTTCATTTAAAACCTATGGCAGGCCTATCGTTATACCGATATAACTGATTGAGTATCAATGTATGGACGTGATTCTTCACGTCCACGTTGAATAAACATTTATTACAGAAAAACGAATGCATTCACACGTGTTTTTTTCGGGGTCAGCTGCAAAATCCGGTTGAAATGTTAAGAAGCCCCCCGGATGTAAAATCAGCGGCAGAGCCGCCAATAATGCGGCAGCGCTGCATTTCAATGATAGCCACATGCAAGTGCCCCGTAGGTGGCACGCAGCATGTGGTTTGCAGATATATAGAAGAAACCGGCTGCGTAG
>UROS01000226.1 GCA_900549445.1 uncultured Porphyromonadaceae bacterium
GAGATGACGTCGAGTCTCGTGGGCTCGGAGATGTGTATAAGAGACAGATTATGAACAGTTGCGCCATGCGTTCCGCCCCGGTCATGCCGACTTCACTTATACGGCCAAGTACGGGCTTCGGGATTTTGCCGGAGGCGGACGGTCGTCGGCGCGCGAAACCGCCTGCCGGGTTGTAGGAGGCGCGTTTGCCCGTCAGGCGCTCGAACAGCGCGGAATACGGATTTTTGCCTATACCTCGCAGGTGGGCGACATCGTAATCCCGCTTTCGTACAATCAGGTCGACCCGGAGCTGATCGACTGCAATCCCGTGCGCTGTCCGCATGCCGATACGGCGGAGCGGATGGAGCAGCTTATTATGGACGTGAAATCCGACGGCGACACGATTGGCGGTGTTGTAACCTGTGTGGCGACCGGTGTACCCGCCGGACTCGGTGAGCCGCTCTACGGCAAGTTGTCGGCACGTCTGGCCGAGGCGATGATGGGGATAAACGCCGCGAAAGGCTTTGACTACGGCGACGGTTTTGCTATGGTGAGCCGCCGCGGCAGCGAGGTAATCGACCCGTTCACCGTATCTCCCGACGGAAAAATCTCCACCACGGCAAATCATTCGGGCGGCATCCAGGGCGGCATCTCCAACGGCGCTCCGATCTGTTTCCGTGTGGCATTCAAGCCGGTGGCTACGCTGATGCGCGACGTGGAAACTATCGACGACGCCGGTCGCCCCGTGGTGCTGAAAGCTAAAGGACGTCACGATCCGTGTGTGGTGCCCCGCGCGGTACCCGTAGTGGAGGCGATGACCGCTATGACTCTTCTCGACGCCATGCTCCTTGCCCGCAAATGAATCCTTACTATCGCGATTTCGCCGATTTCCTCGCCGAGCAGTTTCCCGGAACCAAAATGCAGAAACTGGCGGTGAATGCAGGGTTTACGTGTCCGAACCGCGACGGAACAAAGGGTCGCGGCGGCTGCACGTACTGCAACAATCTTTCCTTCAATCCCGGCTACTGCTCTCCCCGTCTGAGCGTGAGTGAGCAGATTGAGGCCGGCCGGCGTTTTTTTGCGAGAAAATACCCTGATATGCGGTATCTTGCATATTTCCAGGCGTATACGAATACTCATAGCGACGATATCGACCGTCTGATGAGCCTTTATGAAGAAGCGCTGGCGGCCGACGGCGTCGACGGTGTGATTATAGGCACACGCCCCGACTGCATGCCCGACGCTTTGCTGGCACGATTGCGGAAATTGCCGTGGGTGATGGTGGAATATGGCGCCGAAAGCTCCCACAACGCCACCTTGGAACGGATAAACCGCTGCCATACGTGGGAAGATACCGTCGATGCCGTGGAGCGCACCCATGCCGCCGGAATTCCGGTAGGACTGCATCTCATAATGGGACTGCCGGGCGAGACGGAGGAGATGATGCTCCGGACGGTCGACGCCGTCGGCAGTCTTCCCGTTTCCACGGTGAAATTCCATCAGCTTCAGCTCGTGAGAGGCACGCGGATGGCGTCTGACATCGAAAAAGGGCTTTACGACATCCGGCGCTTTACGGCGGATGAATATGCCGGCCTGTGCGTAAAAATTGTAAGAAAGCTCAGACCCGGTATAGCCATAGAACGGTTTGTGTCGCAGACACCTGCCGACATGCTGCTGTACCCGCGATGGGGGTTGAAAAATTATCAGTTTACGAATCTGCTCATGCGCAGGCTCACTGACGGCGGGCAATGACGCTGTCGAAAATTCCGAGCAGGCCGCGGGTCTCGCTCCCTTGCGGGAATTCGGCGATAATGGCGGCGGCTTCGTCGCGGAGCCGCTGCATGGTGGCATAGGCATAGTCGATTCCGGCCGCCTCTTTCGCAAAAGCTATCAGTGAGGCGATTTCCTCCTGATTGAGCTGCTCGCGGCGAGAGAGTTCGAGCATTTCCTTATGGCGGGGAAGCTCTTCGCGCGACAGGGCGTAGAGCAGAGGGAGGGTGATTTTGCCTTCGCGCAGGTCATTGCCGGTTGGTTTCCCTATGGCGTCGTCGTTGAAATAATCAAAAATATCGTCTTTAATCTGGAAGCAGAGACCGAAAAGTTCGGCAAAGCGGCGCATCTTTTCGAGGCGGCCGTCGGTTATGCCGGCGGCGTAGCATCCCATCTCCACGCACGAAACGAAGAGCGAAGCCGTCTTGTGGGAAATTATCTTGAAATAAGCCTCCTCGTCGAGTTTATGGTAGCGGGCGTTGTAAATCTGATCCATCTCTCCCAGCGACAGGAGCTTGCCGAGGCGTCCGAGCGTCTCGACTATGCGGATGTTGGCTGTCTCTACCGCCTGATGCAGGGCGGCCGACACGAAGAAATCGCCCACGAGCACGGCTATATGATTGTCCCACACCATATTGATTGTCGGATTGCCGTGGCGTGTGCCGGAATTGTCGACCACGTCGTCGTGGATGAGCGAGGCATTGTGAAGCAATTCTACGGCGGCTGCCGCGGCAATTACCTCGGACCCTGAAGCGCCGAAAAGCCGGGCGGTGAGAATCACGAACATCGGGCGAAGCTGCTTCCCTTTGTGGCTGAGGTAGCTGCCGATAACCTGATTCATCAGCGGATTGGATGAATCAAGCGTCTTGCCGATGCGCTCGTTGAGCGCATCGAGTTCGTTTTTAATGGAATTCCGTACGGCTTCGATGCTTGTTGTCATAACAGGGTGCAAAATTAAGAAAAAACTTGCTACTATACAAAAATATTCAAATTTCGCCGCCTGTATGAGTGGTGCAGACATGTAATGTCGACATATTGGCGCAGTTTCAGCCGCCAACGGTAGTTCCGCTCTGTGTTTCTCGGAAAAATGCGACATTATCGCAATGGTGTCGGAGGGAACCATTATTATCTTTGCGGAAAAAACATCCCGGAATCTCATTGGTGCACGGGATCCCGGGATGTTTTTTATGGCAGTGGTTCAGAGTTTGCGGCAGTCTTTCAGACCGGATTTGATTTCCCGGTTGCAGCGGGCGGTTATGTCGGTGCCGTAGGCGAAGGGCATCTCGACGATTTCCGTTACGCGCGCATCCGGAATAATCGATTCGAGCAACTCTGCCATTGTCGGAGCCTGACTGAGCGCCGCATACTGGCTGTAGGTATAGCGGGTAAAGCGGGTGTCGCGGCTTATGCCGCGGCGGTCGAGCAGATAGCCGTCGTCGAGTTTCACCGGTTCGGCACCGGCAACATCTCCCGGCGCGGGATACGACACGATTTTGCCGTCGGCTCCTACCGTGACAGGTACGTTGTCGGTATAATCGCCGTTGGTCTTATAGATGCGGGCTTTCAGCACCATACCGACGGGCTGCGAAAACTCGGCTGGCTGCAGACCCGGAACCGGCGACGGAGTAGTCATGGGACTGTCTC
>UROS01000227.1 GCA_900549445.1 uncultured Porphyromonadaceae bacterium
GGCAGCGTCAGATGTGTATAAGAGACAGTCGTTAACCTCCTCGTTAACCCCGTGGCTCAGCACGAGCGAATAATTCGGAACGGCTGTTCTGCCCGAACCTTTCATACAGGTTATGAGATTTCGCGCCACAAGGCTTTTGCGGGCCGCGATTACAGTTTTAGGCGTGACACCTATGGCACGGGCGATTACCGACGTGGCACATTTCAACGGCATCTGCCACCGCCTGCTGTTGGCGCGGTTCATGAGAAAGGCGTAGAGCGCAATAGCGGCTGTTGAAAACGGTTCGTAATCATTCTCCTGCCAGAAATAGTGCATCAGCTCATAAACATTTACACTCCGGGGTCTGCCGGGAGCCGCCGGTTGGATTGAATCGATTTTTTTCATAGTATTTTCTGTGTGTTGGTCAATAATTTCCGCAAAGATAATACCCGGATTCACCGCGACCATTGCGATAATGTCGCTTTTTTCCCCGCAACGGCAAAAAAACGGTTACATATCCCTACATCCCGCAGATTATCAGCGCGTTGCTATCCTACTGACAAATAGAACGGACGTAATTCTTCACACTGCGGTTTAAATAAGCCCGTAATCGAAATATTGTAGGGGCGCTATATTTAGCGCCCGCTGAGTCCGGGCATTTTCTTTCAGCATCATATTGTTCCGGGTGGGATATACTTTTGATTCTGCGGGCGCTAAATATAGCGCCCCCACAACACACTGTCTATAAGCATTTTATTACGCAATTACAAAATAAACCTTGCGGCCTATTTGAGGAATTCGATACGGAAGATGACAGGGCGGGAGCCGTCGGGGCAGCTCACGACGGCGGTTCCGGCATCGGCGGCGCCCCCGCCGGGGCAGGCCATGCAGTCGGCTATAACCGCCGAGATGCTTTTCCAGGCTTTCGGGCAGAATCCGTCCGGACAGGTGCCCCCGGCAGTCACCTCGAAGCAGTCGCCGCACTTCATTGCCGGACAGGGGCCGGCCTCAGGGTCGTCGAGATAGAGCGACTGCAGATCCATGTAGCATTCGCGGCGCACCACCTCCACACGGCAACGCGGCATCCGCCCGCGGCCCGCGGCCGCCTTCAGCGACGCCGGAAGTGCAGCGAAAAGCGAAGTCAGCGCGGTAAATTTCAGAAAGTCGCGGCGTTTCATCTCGCGTCGCCTCCTATCATGTCGAGAAACTGATTTTCGTCGATAATCTCAATGCCGAGCGAGCGGGCCTTTTCGAGTTTTGCAGGGCCCATGTTATCGCCGGCGAGCACGAACGACGTTTTTTTGCTTATCGAGCCGGAATTTTTGCCGCCGTTGCGCTCAATCATTTCCTTGTACTCCTCGCGCGAATGACGGGCGAAAACGCCGCTTATCACTATTGTCTTTCCGGCAAGAAGCTCGGTGCGCCCCTCGTCGGATTGCTGCGGCATGGCCATTGTGACTCCCGCGGCGCGCAGCCGCTCTATGTTTCCGCGGTTCACGGGGTTGGCGAAATACTCAATGATGGCTTCGGCTATGCGGGGGCCGATATCGCCGATGGCGGTAAGCTGCGCGGCTGACATGCCCATGAGGGTGTCGATGTCGCCAACCGCACGGGCGAGCTTGCGGGCCACGGTCTCGCCCACAAAGGGGATGGAGAGGGCATAGACAACCCTGTCGAACGGAACCGACTTCGACGCCTCCACACCCTCCGTGATTCTCTCAGAGGTACGCGGGCCGAGGCCCCCCTCATTCATCAGCTGCTCCGCGGTGAGATTATAGAAATCCGCGCTCATGCGTACGAGTCCGCGGTCGAAGAGCAGGGCGGCAATCTCCTCCCCCACTCCGTCGATATCCATCATGTGGCGCCCCACGAAATGCTCGAGGCGCCCTATCTGCTGCGGGCGGCAACCGTATTTGTTGGGACACATCCACGCGGCCTCCCCCTCCTCGCGCACCAGCGGGGTGCCGCAGTCGGGGCATACGGTCACAAATTCTATGGCTTTCGCTCCCGGCTGCCGGGCATCTTTGTCGACTCCTGTAATCTTCGGAATGATCTCGCCCCCTTTCTCCACGTAGAGCATGTCGTCCTCGTGGATGTCGAGCGAGCGGATTATGTCCTCGTTGTGGAGCGACGCTCGCTTCACTATCGTGCCCGAAAGCAGCACCGGCTCGAGATTGGCCACCGGAGTGACCACCCCCATGCGGCCTACCTCGAACGAAACGAAGCGCAGGCGGGTGAGCGCCCTCTCGGCCTGGAACTTGTAGGCGATGGCCCAGCGGGGCGACTTGGCCGTGTAGCCGAGATTGAGCTGCTCGCGCAGGGAGTTTACCTTGAAAACGAGGCCGTCGGTGGCCACAGGAAGGTTCTTCCGCTCCACGTCCCAGCGGGTTATGAATTCGTCGACCTGCTCTATGGAATGGAGCAGGGTCATGGCGTCGGACACCTTGAAGCCCCACTGCCGCGCCCGGAGCATATTGTCGTAATGGGTGGCGCAGGGCAGCTCGTCGCTCAGCAGATAGTAGAAATAAGCGTCGAGCCCGCGGCGCGACACTTCGGCCGAATTCTGCATTTTCAACGTACCGGCGGCAGCGTTGCGCGGATTGGCGAAAAGCGGCTCCTCGTTGAAGGCGCGCTCCTCGTTGAGGCGGTCGAACGCCTTCCAGGGCAACACGATTTCGCCGCGGATCTCGAACTCCGCGGGCCAGTCGCCGGGGCGGAGCTGCAGGGGTATGCTGCGGATGGTCTTCACGTTTTCGGTCACGTCGTCGCCGCGCACGCCGTCGCCGCGGGTCACGGCGCGCACCAGCCGGCCATCCTTATAGGTAAGCGAGATGGAGGTGCCGTCGAACTTCATTTCGCCCACGATTTCAAACGATTTGTAGCCGAGCGAGTCGGCGCAGCGCTCCACCCACTCATCTACCTCCTCCACGGAGTAAGTGTTGCCGAGCGAGAGCATCGGGCGCTGATGCTCAACCTGCTGAAACCCCTTGCTGATGTCGCTTCCCACGCGGCGGGTGGGCGAATAGGGGTCGTCGAACTCCGGATGCTCCGCCTCGAGCCGTTCAAGCTCCTTCATGAGCATGTCGTAGTCGTAGTCGGAAATTTCCGGGGCGTTGTTCACATAATAATTATAATTGTGGCGGTTGAGCTCGTCGCGGAGCTCATATATCCGCTCTTTTGCGGTCGTATCCATATAAGAGGTCATTTTCACATACAAATGTAGGCAAATAAAGCCTATTATCCAAATGCCTCACCCTCTCCAATCAAAAAAAATCGCTAACTTTGCAGATTGAAAATACCGACAACAGTGAACCAAATTACAAATATAGCAGTGATAGGGTCGACAGGCTCGATAGGCACCCAGACCCTCGACATCATAGCCCGCTACCCCGAGCGCTTCAA
>UROS01000228.1 GCA_900549445.1 uncultured Porphyromonadaceae bacterium
ATTTATAACCATTAAAAATAAACTCTATTATAAACCCCCAAAAACATAGTATCATGACAAAAACGATTTCATTCAACGATCTCCGTCGCATCAAAGACAGCCTCCCCGACGGCTCGATACGTCAGATTGCCGACAAGCTGAATATAACCGCCCAGACCGTTCGCAACTACTTTGGCGGCAGCAACTATGAATTTGGTAAGAATTGTGGTGTGCATATCGAACCGGGTCCCGACGGCGGCATTGTTGTTCTTGATGACACCACCATTTACGATATGGCCGTAGAAATTCTCGGCAACAAGGAGGACTAATTCCCCTCTGCTTCCTTAGAAACTATAACAGAGAGACACAGTGGAATCCGCTTTGCGGCTGATTCCCGTGCCTTTCTGTTTTTCACGTAATATCGATAGATTAACAACAGATTTCCGACAGATTATGGGCGAACAGACACGACTTATTACAGTGGCAATCCACACTTATCCGAAAGCTCAGGCTCTCAAGGCAGTGCTTGAACGCGAAGGGGTGGAGACGGTGATTCAGAATGTTAATCTCACCACTCCGGTGGTATCGTCGGGCGTCAGGGTACGCATCCACGAAAACGACCTTCCGCTGGCGCTTCGCATAATCGAGAACATCGACATTTTCGACCCGAAATGCGGCTGCGACGACGGACAAAAATGCGACGCGCAGCCGGTTGTTCTCGTGCCGGTCGACTTTTCCGATTACTCGGCTCTGGCGTGTGAGATCGCCTTCAGCATAGCCGATTCCCATAATGCCGTTATAAAGATTCTCAACACGTATATCGACCCGTCGGTGGCTTCGCCGATGCAGCTATCCGACTCTCTCACGTTCGCCGACAACGAGATAGCCGAAGACGCCATAGCCGCTAATGAAATCGAGACCGAGGTGAAAAAGCTGATGCTCGGTTTTACGGGCCGACTGAAAGAGAAAATTAAAAACGGCGAGATTCCCGCAGTGAAATTCACCACCGAAATCCGCGAGGGAGTTCCGGAAGAGGAAATCGATGCTCTCGCAAAGGAAATCAAGCCTATGCTGATAGTGATGGGCACACGCGGTGCAGGCAAAAAAGAACGCGAACTCGTAGGGAGCGTAACCGCCGAGGTTCTCGACACTACCCGTTTTCCGGTGTTTACCGTTCCGGAATCGACTCATCTCGACGAAACCGGCAAGCTGAAGCGAGTGGTTTTCTTCAGCAATCTCGATCAGGACGATATACTTGCACTCGACGCTCTCTACAGGCTTTTCCCGCTGAAAAATCTCAGTGTGACCATAGTCGCCGTTCCTTCCAAAAAGCATCCCGACGGTGATTCCAAGGCTCTCAGGACATTGCTCGATTACTGTAAAGAGCATTATACCGGCTACTCGTTCACAACGGCGTCGCTCAGTCTGGCAAGTGCTGAAACCGATTTCAATCTGCTGAGCGCCGAGTCGCCCATCGACCTGATAACGGTGCCGAACCGCAAGAAAAACATATTCGCCCGTCTGTTCAACCCGGGAATAGCACACCGGCTGCTTTTCCACGCCGATATCCCTATGATGGTGATTCCGGTATAATACGATAAAAACCAATCCAAGAAATGGCTCATCCGAAACCAAAAATAATAGATTTACCACGCATCTACGACCCCCGCGGTAATCTCACGTTCGTACAGGACTACGACCAGTTGCCAATAAAAATAGCAAGGGTATACTGGACCTACGACGTTCCGGCGGGAGAAGAGCGCGGCGGCCACGCCCACAAAGAGTCAGATCTGTATCTGATTGCCACAAGCGGAAGTTTCAACGTGAATCTCTACGACGGTGAAGAATGGCGCACGTATACCCTCAACCGTCCGTATAAGGCTCTTTATATTCCGCCGGGCTACTGGCACACTCTCGATAATTTCGCGTCGGGCAGCGTGTGTATGGTCATCACTCAGACTATCTATACCGAAGATGATTATATCCGCGACTTTGATGAGTTCAAACGTATAGCTCAAAAAAACGGTTACTGATGAAATACCCGTTTCTCGACCTTGGCAAGGTGAATCTCCCCTACCGCGACGAACTCGTGGCAGCGGCGACGAGGGTAATCGACTCCGGACGCTACATTGGCGGAGAGGAAGTGGAAGCGTTCGAGCTGGAAATGCAGAAGATGCTCCGTGTACCCTATGTCGTGGCTGTCAGCAACGGGCTCGACGCGCTCAGACTCATTCTGCGGTCTTACGTGGAACTCGGAGCCATGAAGCCGGGCGACGAGGTAATCGTGCCTGCTAACACGTATATCGCATCAGTGCTCGCCATAACTGATGCCGGTCTCGTGCCGGTGCTCGTAGACGCCAACATTCAGACCATGAACCTCGATACGTCACTAACCGAAGAGGCAATTACCCCGAGGACACGTGCTATAATGGCGGTGCATCTTTACGGCCGTGTGGTCTGGGACGAGACCGTCGTCGGCATAGCCAGGCGCAACGGTCTGAAGATAATCGAGGACACGGCGCAGGCAATCGGAGCCCGGTCGCCGATTGCCGGTCTGTACGGTAGCGACCATGCCGGCGCGCTCGGCGATGCCGGAGCATTCAGTTTTTATCCGACCAAAAACATCGGTGCACTGGGTGATGCGGGCGCTGTAGCGACACACGACCCTGAGCTTGCCGCCACCGTCCGCGCACTCGCCAACTACGGCAGCGACAGACGGTATCACAATATATATACGGGCTTCAACTGCCGTATGGATCCCGTTCAGGCAGCAATGATCAGAGTAAAACTCAGGCACACGGCAAGCGAGAATGCCGACCGTTTTGCCCGGGCACTCGCCTACTGGCGCACGATCAGAAATCCGCGGGTAATCACACCACAGATGAGCCAGTCGGTCATTGACAACGTGTGGCATCAGTACGTAGTCCGCGTAACCGGCGGATGCCGCGACAGGTTCAGAAGCCGGTTGGCGGAACTTGGAGTCGGAACCGACATCCACTACGCTACTCCCCCTCATCGGCAACCTTGCTACAACAACCTGCCTCATGGAAAGCTGCCCGTAACCGAACTGCTTGCCGGCGAAATAGTAAGCCTCCCCATAGCAACCGGTACTTCCGTCAAGGATGCCTCTGACATTGCCAGGCTCATAAACTCAATTGAATTATGAAACGATCTACAAAACGCATCATTCTGCTTCTGTTCAGTTTAGCGCTTATAGCGGCGGGATTTATGATTTCCGACCGCAGCAGTGCGGCCGGAAGCCCGCACCGAACCCCCGGCAGGGGTAGCTACGGCAATCTCATGGAAGTGAAAATGC
>UROS01000229.1 GCA_900549445.1 uncultured Porphyromonadaceae bacterium
AGCTCATATCAGTAGTGGCAAAGGCAGCCTAAATCTTCAGATTTTGTGTATAAAAGAGAGACTGCCTAACTTTGGTTGTTAGACAGCCTCTTTTCAGTTTAATATTTTATTGGCAGGCTCTTTTTGTTCGTTTAATGAAAGATGAGTTTGCTGTCAGTTCATTGTACTTTTTTCGCCGGGGCGGAGGGTGATTTTACGGGTTTCGCCGTTTACGTTCAGCGTCGTGCTGACGGGTTCGGTGATTCCGGGGGCGGGTGCGATGATGAAGTTTGCGACTTTGCCGTCGCGCCAGTCTATGTCGACAACAAAACCTCCGCGGGCACGCAGGCCTTTCACGCTGCCGTTTTTCCACTGCGAGGGCAAGGCGGGGAGAAGTGTGATGCTCTCGGGTGTGGACTGCAGGAGCATTTCAGCAACTCCGGCAGTTCCGCCGAAATTACCGTCGATCTGGAAAGGCGCATGGGCGTCGAGCAGATTCGGATAAGTTCCTCCGCCCGTGCGCTTGTCGGGCCCGTCGTAGTTGTCGGGGCTTACATATTTGAGCAGGCGGCGATACATATGGTATGCGCCTTCGCTGTCGGCGAGGCGGGCAAGGAGATTCACTCGCCAGCCTGTGCTCCAGCCAGTAGTATTGTCGCCTTTTATCTCGAGGGTACGGGCGGCGGCACGGGCGAGATCGGGAGTCTTTTCGAGCGAAATATGGCTGCCCGGATACAGACCGAACAGGTGTGACTGATGACGGTGGGTAGGATCGGCGTCGTTCCAGTCGTAATACCACTCCTGCAGGTTGCCGTTCGCACCGATTTTATAGGGTGCAAGACGCTTGAGAACTGTATTGATTTCCGACTGCAGTCTCTCGTCGGTGTGGAGGACGGCTGCGGCATCGCGGGTATCCTGGAGGCATTCGCGGATCATGGCGAGGTCGGCTGTGGCGCCGTAGAGTGTTGCTCCCTTGTAGCCGTCGGGGGTAAGATAGTTGTTTTCAGGCGATGTCGAGGGCGATGTCATTAGATATCCGTCTTTCTCAATCAGCCATCCGAGGCAGAATTCAGCGGCTCCGCGGAGTACGGGGTAGTAGCGCAGGAGATATTCGCGGTCGCGGGTGAAGAGGTAATGCTCCCAGATATGGGTTGCAACCCAGGCACCACCCATGGTCCAGTTTGCCCAGGTGGGATCGCCGGTGTGCTTGCCTACGGGGTTTGTCATCGCCCATATGTCGGAGTTGTGGCCGAGGCACCATCCGCGGGGAACGCCGTAGTATTCTTTTGCCGTTATTTCGCCTGTTGCGGGGAGGTTGGCTATCCATTCTATCATGGCTGTCCGGTGGAGGTCGCCGAGGCCTGTAACTTCAGCCGGCCAGTAGTTTTCTTCTACGTTTATATTGGTTGTGTAGTTGCTGCTCCACGGGGGCAGAAGATATTCGTTCCACAGGCCCTGAAGGTTTGCGGGCACACCGGGCGTGCGCGACGACGAAATGAGCAGATAGCGGCCGTATTGGAAATAGAGTTCCTCGAGGTCGGGGTTTATGTCCGATTTATCGGTGTAGTTTTTGAGCTGAATGTCGGTAGGTAGCGCTGCGATGGCGGGGTCGGTGGTGCCGAGGTCGATACTTACGCGGTCGAAAAGCTCCTTATAGTCAGCCTGATGCCGGGCGAGCAGCTTGTTGTAGCCGATGCCGGAAACGGCGCGGATTCTTTCGGCGGCAAGCTTTTTATAGTCGCGTCCGTCTTTCGCGGGGTCGCGGTTGAAGCCGTTGAACGACGTGACGTTCGTAATGTAAAGCGTCAGTGCGGCGGAGCCTTTTACTGTGATGGAGCCATCGGGATTGTCTGTTACCGATCCTCCGTCGCCTACGGCTTTCAGTATGGTGCAGAAACGGGTGCCGCGTTCGGGATCATAACGCAATTTTTCTCCGTCGGAGGTATAGCTGGGCATGGATGTGTAGGCCACGAAACCGGTCGAAGTGATAGTGCCGCCGGAAGCGGTGGTGGTTACAGGCAGCTGCGAGCCGAGGCGCAGTGTGGCGTCGAGACCGCCGGGAACAGCCGTGGTTATCCGAACTACGATTACCGAATCGGGAGCGGATGCGAAATATGAAGTGGAAAATTCGTGGCCGTCGATTTTGTATGAAGTTGTGGCGAGCGACTCGGCGATATCGAGACGGCGCTGATAGCCCGACACTTTTCCACTGTGGTTTTTGTAGGTTATGTCGAGGAATCCGAGCGGCTGGAAACTTTCAGAGTAGTGGCCCTGGATGTTGCGCTGCAGCGAGTCGGCAGCGCGGTAATCGCCGCGGTCGAGAGCTTCGCGCACACGGGGAACCCATGCATACGCCCCCGGAGAATATACGGTTGTGTCGGGGCCGCCTGTCCAGAGGGTTATATCGTTGAGCGACATCCGGTCGCGTACGATGCCGCCATAAATCACGGCACCGAGATTTCCGTTGCCTATTACGAGAGTCTCCTCGAAATATTTGGCCGGAAAATTGTATTTAAGGGCGAGATCCGACGCTGTTGCGGTCAGAGCGGCGGCCGTCAGCGCCAGCGCGGAAAATGTTTTTAATCCGATTTTCATGTTGTGCGGTTGGTATTTATGTGTTTATGCGGTTATTCCGATCGGGTTCCGAGTTCGCGGATGGCACCGGTAAGAGGGTTGAAGTGGAGATATGCCGGCTCTTTCCTGCTGGTGAAGAGCGAAGGCGCGACTCCGAACACGATTCCGAGCTGAGCCACTTCGAAATCCTTGCTCGCGAGGGTAGAGCCGTCGAAATCAACCTTCACGTTGGCAGTACCGGGGATGCGGTATGCCACTCCGCCTTTGGGAAACGTCTTCTCTTCTCCTTTTTCATTTTTTGGGAGTTCGCCACGGGTGAGCGGGGTGATGGACACGTAGATCGGGTCGCCGGAGAGATCTTCGGGACTTACCAGGCCGTCGAGCGCTGAAAGACGTGCGAATATAGTCCGGCGGAGAGTGCCGTCGTCGGGCACGCTGACGGTATATGTCCTTACTTCGACGGAGGTTGAGGTGGTGCCGAGAAACATTGCGGTGAGGGCCGCTTCCTGGTCGTCGAGCTGAGCGAGTGCAAGTTTCATGGCCTGCCCGTCGGAAGGCATTGCGTCGGCCTGACCCGCTATAATTTCGTTTCTGTTGCGGCGGAGGTCGTAGATTTTGGCCG
>UROS01000230.1 GCA_900549445.1 uncultured Porphyromonadaceae bacterium
ACGTCAGTTCGCCCGGCTCCTTCACGGCAATACCGTCGGCAATCGTCGCCACGTTGGGCAGATGCTCGCGTTTGCCCTCATGGAGCGACTGAACCATCGAGGGAGCGCCCTGAGCCTGAACGCCATAGACTTTAACCTCGGGCTTCAGCGACTTGATGGTGAAGGCGATTCCTGAAATGAGACCACCGCCGCCTACCGGGACTATGATGGCCTCGACATCGGGCATCTCCTCAAGAATCTCGAGCGCTATGGTGCCCTGGCCGGCAATTACCTTGGGGTCATCGAAAGGATGAATCATCGTATAGCCGCAACTGTCGCGCAGTTCGAGCGCCTTCTGGTAAGCGTCGTCGTAAACGCCGTTGACCAGACATACTTCGGCACCGAGACGCTTCGTAGCCTCGATTTTCGACAGCGGAGCTCCTGCCGGGAGGCAGATCAGCGACTTGATACCCTCGGCGGTGGCGGCGAGCGCCACTCCCTGCGCATGGTTTCCTGCAGAGCAGGCAATCACACCTTTAGCCTTCTCTTCAGGAGTGAGCTGCGAAATCTTGTAGTAGGCGCCCCGAAGCTTGAAGGCTCCGGTGTGCTGCAGATTCTCCGGTTTAAGATAAACCTGCGATTCGGGATTAAGCTTGGTAACTCCGATAAGGCGGGGATGACGCGCCACGTCCTTCAGGATCTGAGCGGCGCGGTATACTTCTGAGATTTCAAGTTTCTGTGACATGGTAATGGTATTATTCCACCGCAAAAATAACGATTTTTTTTGAGACTGCGGCAACGAATCGCAACCCGCAGAAAATCGTAGGGTCGCACGGCCCGTGCGGCCGCCCTTCGGCGTCAGTCCCTGCGCCGGGCTTGGCGTCCATAGAGCCCCCGACTACTTAAGGCCCTTTTTGTGGTTAACATGCTGAATATCTGCGAATTGTACAGACGCAATTCTTCGCGTCCTCCGCGAAAAATACATTTTCCCCCAAGTTTTTCAGTCGAATATGACGGCGTGGACGTGAAGAATCACGTCCGTACAATTCACTGATTATCTGCGTATTAAGTACCGAATCACTGAATTTTTCCAGATTTCGCGCTAAATCGTCGCGGAGCGGAGTTGTAGCAAAGCCGAACAGAGCGCGATGCAATCACGCACCACGCCCTGCAGGGGTTTCGGTCCATTCTTTTTGAGGTGGAGCTTATGAAAAACCACCCCGACTCCGAAACCTATTCGATTTTTCTTGATTATTTCACGATAACTTTGGCAACCTTGCTGCCCTGACGACGGATATAGAGACCCGGAGCAGCATTTTCGCGGTCGACCTTCACGCCCTGGAGGTTGAAGTACTCAGCCTCGCCTTCGGCAACGTCGGTGCCGATCGAATCGATGGCGGTGGTGCCGTCCTTCGTAATAGCGATGGTCTTCACGTCGCCCTTGGTATCGGTTGCGGGGTGATAAGCGTAGAGTTCGAGAGTTCCAGCTTCGCTTACGGCGATGGTGTGGGTGCCGTCGGCGTTGCGAACGGCCTTGGTGTAACCGGTGTGGTCAACGACCTTGCGGGGAGCGGCCTCGGGAGCGGTTTCAGCGGGAGCGGCGGTAAACTTATAGTAAAGCTCCGACTCAGCGTGAACGCCGCTTACGGTAATTGTAGCCGAATCGTCATCCTTGCCGATTGCAAACGAATCCTCAACGTCGACGGTGGTAAAATCAAGAGCACCGTCGGGGAGAGCGCGGGTTATTTCAATGGGCTGGAACTGATAAGTGCCTTTAAATGCACCGATTACACCAACAGCATTGTAAACAGCACCTTCTTCGGGGGTGAAATCAAGTTTGAACTGATTGTACATTGCAGCATCCGTTCCCTCTTTATCGGTGAGGGTGAAGTTGCCGCTTTTGCCCGCTACAACAGAAATTCCGGAAATCTTAACATAGTGGAAGAAGTTTTCGGCAGTTACATCGGCGGCGGTGATTTCAACCGGCTCAACAGCCTCACCGGCGGTCATTTCGCCTACGGTGGCAGGAATGAGTTCGGGAAGCTTAGAAGCAGCGTAAACGATAAATTTGGCAGTCATGCCGTTGATTACATTGCCGTTCACGTAGTCGGGAAGAGTGATACCATCCTGATTGTAAACGAGAGCGAAATTATTCTCGGCATCTTTTACATAGATATTATTTCCGTTTTTGTAGACAACAGTGAGCGGGCAGGTAATATTGAAAGTGGCGTTTTCTGTCCACTCGGTCCAGCCTGCAAGCGAGGATTTTTTCTCAACTACGGTGAATGTCTTCGAGGCCACATTGCTCTTGTCTTCACCCTTGATTGCGATTGCCTTAACGGTAGCGGAAGCGGTAAGTTCGAAGGGTGCGTCATATTTCTGAGACTCAGCGGTCGGCGCGTCGCCGTTAAGAGTATAGTAGATGTCTGCGCCATCAGTTGCGCAGGTAATCGACACGAAATTCTTGTCGTCAATGGCGATTTCTGGAGTCTCGACTGCTGAGGGAGTTACAGGATCTGTGGATGTTAATCTGTATAAATAGCAATTCTTTTGATTACTGGTACTCTTATAAAATGCGATTCTACTCTGCGCTACATAATCCTTGCTATTTTTATTGGTATTGTGGTTGAATTGCAGCATCCTGCTATCAGTTGAAACCTTGATTGTAGCAAGATCGTTTTTGTCAATGGTTATTGTTGCCGCTGCAGCATTCGCATCAAGATAAACATTATTTTTTCCCGATTTTGCAATGAGATACTGTTCGCCTACTTTCAGATTCCAACCGTCGCCATTCTTTTCAAGAACAATTTCCAAAGGTTCCACACTGAAGGCTCCATCTGTCAAAGTAAAAGTATTCAGTTTGATCAAATCGTTTGCACAGCTAACACTGACTAAAGAAGGAATATCACCTACATTTGTCACAGTTGCAGGCTGCGAAACGAGAGTAACAATATCTCCATCGGACAATTGATCATCTTGAGTGAGTTTTTCCCATTTGCCGTCAGCAAGTGCGGATGTTGTCCCCAATGCAAATAAGCATGAAATAAGGAGTAAAAACTTTTTCATACGCGAAAGATTAAATAATTGATAATATGGTTAAAGTAATATTC
>UROS01000231.1 GCA_900549445.1 uncultured Porphyromonadaceae bacterium
CAGGAATGCCGGATTATTTGTCGGTGGCGAAGGGGGCGACGGGAAGTTTGTCGGCTCCGCAGAGGTTTCCGCAGGGGTAGTCGGCCCAGTCGTAGCGTGCAATCTGAGGCGCGGGGATAAGGATTGAACTTACTTCGAGAGTGTTGGGAGCGGTTTTACGGGCGGTGGCGGGAGCGAAATTGCCTTTGCCGTCGCCGACAATGAAACCGGTGACTGCCGAGGAGGTCGGGAAGAGTTCACCGCTGAAGGTAAGGATGATTTTACCGTCTTTTGCCTCCTTTTTCACAAGCTGCGGAGCGGCATAAACGACATCGGAACGGCCATAATCGCGGGCGAGGGCTATGCGGCAGAGGCGGTCGGCCACCGACTGCTTGTCCTGCGGATGAATGTCGGCGGGATTACCGAGGTCGATGGCCACGGCCATTCCGGTGTTGCCGAGCTTCAGCGCCTTTGCCTGCGAATTGCGGAGTGCGGCCCATTCGGAATCAGGCTGACAGTTGCTCGGCTGTAGGAACCCTGCGAGCTGCACGAAATAGAAAGGCATATCCTTGCCGAAGAGCTTGCGCCAGTCGCTGATGAGCGACTGGAAGAGCGGCTCGTACTGCGCATCGCGGCCAACGTTGGCGCAACCCTGATACCAGAGGGTACCGCGCACGGGCAAGTGACGCAGAGGATATATCATAGCGTTGTAAAGCACTGTAGGATAGGAAGAGGATGCGGTAGACACCGGTTTTGCGGGGAGAAGGGAGAAATCGGCGCCCACGCAGTAGTTCCAGTCGTCAGAGAGGTCTATGCGCATGCCGTCGACAGAGGCGTACATGTCGGAAGCCTCGCCGTTGAAGCCGCCCCCGCCACCAAAGTCGGAGATGCGTATGGTAAGGACGTTCTCGCCGTCGCGGAGAATGCCTGCGGGAATGCTGTAGGAGCGCGGAGTGGAGTAGCCCGAGCCGCGGGCAACTTCCTTGCCGTTGAGATAGGTCACGTCCTCATCGTCGATCGGGCAGAGGCTGAGCGTGAGGGGTTTGCCGGCGCTTCCGGCCGGAACATTGAAGCTATACTGAGCCCAGACCACACCGTCGAAAGTCGAGGGGAGCACGGTGGTGTCGAAATTCTTGCCGGCGGGCATCTTCGCCCATTCCTTGCCGGTCTGATATACAGCCTTGTCGAAGTTGATGTCGGTTTTTCCGGCGAGTTTCGTCCATTCCTCCATGCGCTTCTCATAGTCGGCGCTGATGGCGGCGGGGTCGAAATTGCAGCGCTTCATGGCGTCGAGCTCCTGTTCGAAGCCCTTAATGCCACCAAGACCGGTATAGGAAGTCCACGCCTCGGCGGGAGTACCGCCCCAAGTAGCGTCGATCACACCCACGGGCACACCAAGTTCCTCCTGAAGCTGACAGGCGAAGAGATATGCGATGGCGCTGAAATCCATCGTGGCGGGACTTGCCACGACCCATCCGCCCATGTTAGCCTCGATGTCGTCGAGCTGCTTTACGGAGGTGTTTTTCCTCACCTGGAGGAGGCGGATGTCGGGACGCTGCGCGGTGTTGACCACACGGTCGGCGTCGATGACGGAAGTCCATCCCTTTATGGGGAATTCCATGTTAGACTGACCGGAACATAGCCATACCTCGCCAGAAAGCACGTTGGAAATCGCAGTCGGAGCACCGTCGGCATCGTCGAAAACAATGGTGTAGGGGCCTCCGGCGCCGGGAGTTGCGAGCACGAGTTCGAAAGAGCCGTCGGCGGCAGCTTTCGCCGTGACAGTCTTCCCGGGGTTCCACTCCGCCTGCGCCTTCACCGTTGAGCCGGGCTTAGCCTTTCCGGCGACAGTGAGGGAGGCATTGCGCTGAACCACCATATTGTCTGTAAGATAGTGTGGAAGCTCGACCTTCGCCGAGGCGCCTGCGCTGACTGTGAGCGCGAGCGCGGCTATCAATATTTTTCTCATAACTCTCTTATAATAAGTAGATATTCAAATTAAAACGATAATATTTGCAGTAGATGTCCCGGGAGTATCTTGCATATAACCAGCTTGCCCTTCCGGGTCGTTTCGGTCTTGTCGTTCAGTCGCAATGCCCGCATTGCTCCTTCGCTCCGCGACCAAAACGCCTCCGTAATGGCCACGCTTCTGATATGCATTTAATTTGAACATCTACTTATGCTGTTATTTCACGGTTATAGTCTTTGTCGATTTGATGTCGTCGGAAGCGGCACCGATCTGGATTTCGAAGTCGCCCGGCTCAACCACGTATTTGCGGTCGATATTGTAGAGGCGGAGTTCCTGCATGGGGAGGGTAAGTGTGAAGGTGCGGGTCTCACCGGCGGGAATGTTCTGCTTTGAGAAAGCGCGGAGCATCCTGTCGGGGGTGGAGACGGAGCTGATGACGTCGCGGACATAGAGCTGGACGGTTTCCTTACCGTCGCGGTTGCCGGTGTTTGTGACGTCGACCTCAACAGTCAGGGTATCGTCGGGGCCGAAAGTATCGGCGCTGAAACGAGGTTCGCCGTATTCGAAAGTGGTGTAGCTCAGACCGCGGCCGAAGTTCCAGAGGGCGTAGGGACGCTCGAAGATGTAGTGGCCCTCGGGATCGGAGAGAGAGCCGCCCTTGTCGAATACCTGCTCGCGGTCGGAAGTATAGTAATTGTAGTAGCAGGGAGTGTTGCCGGTGCTGCGGGGGAAAGAGATGTTGAGACGGCCGGAGGGATTGACGTCGCCGAGCAGGATGTCGGCAAGCGCGTTGCCCTGCTGCTCGCCTGCGTAGAACTGACAGATAATGGCATCGGCATTGTCCTTGACCCACGACATTACGAGAGGTTTGCCGGTGATGAGCACCACAATCATGGGCTTACCGGTGGCCTTAACAGCCTTGAGGAGGTCGAGCTGACGGCCGGGGAGGTCGAGCGACGAGATGTCGAAGCCTTCGCCGGATGTAACGTTGTGGTCTTTGGCACTGCGTCCGAGCCAGAGGCTGCGGGTTCCGACAGCCACTATGGCGAGGTCGCTCTCTTCGGCAAGTTTCACGGCGCCGGCGATCCGGGAATCGTCCTGGCTCCACCAGTCGCAGCCGTCGGCCTGAACGATTTCAGCC
>UROS01000232.1 GCA_900549445.1 uncultured Porphyromonadaceae bacterium
GTAGCGGAGCAAGCCGGTGATGTCGGTCTCAAAGCCGAGGTAGCCGTAGTCGGTGCCACCCGACCTGACGCCGTTCACCCATACGTCGCCCGTAAGCATTATTCCTCCGAAATCGAGCACGGCGCGGCGCCCTTCCCAGAGGCTGTCGGCGCAGAAATGAAGCCGGTACCAGCCTGTTCCGCACTCCTTGAAGCCGCGGGCGCTCAGCCTCGATTTCACGTTTGCCACCGGATTGTCCAGGTCGGGAAGCTCGTCGGGAGCAGGCTCCACCCAGGGCTGCGAGATCTGGAAATCGTGGGGGAGATTCACCGTTTCCCAGGCCGAATCGGAGGTTTCCGGCTGTTGGGCCGCGGCAACCTCTCCGCGGTGGAATTTCCATCCCCGGTCGAGGTTTATGCTTTCGCGCTCAGCCCGGCAAAGGGCAGGGAGCGCAAGTAAAGTGAGGAGAACGGCTGTGTTTATGATTTTCATGGTCGGGATAATGCGGTTTTCTGCAAATTTAGTCACGGCTCTTTCATTTAGGCAACACACTGATTACCTGCGTGTTGTACGGACGTGATTCTTCACGTCCACCGAGAAAACACGTGTGAATGCATTCTTTTTTCTGTAAAAAATGTTTATTCACCGTGGACGTGAAGAATCACGTCCGTACATTGACATTCAATCAGTTATATCAGTATAACGAAAGGCCTGCCAAAGGTTTTAAATGAAAGAGCCGTGCAAATTTAGTCACCGTGTTCCACATATACAAATAAATATGCTAACTTTGCGGTAAAAGAATTTGCGATTTAGATGAAACTGAAAATCAAAATAGGACTGCTCGGAAAAATCGCCATAGCCATAGCTCTCGGAATCGGAGCCGGCTTCGTTTCGCCCGACTGGGCGGCGCGGCTGATGGCTACCTTCAACGCCATCTTCTCGCAGTTTCTCGGCTTCATGATTCCGATGATTATTATCGGATTCGTAGCGCCCGCAATCGCCGACATCGGCTCGCGCGCCGACAAGCTGCTCGTGGCGACCGCGCTTCTGGCCTACGGCGCCACCTTCATGGCGGGAATGCTCTCGTATTTCACCGGCACGCTCACCTTCCCCTCGCTCATAGGAGGCGAGGAGGGACTGGCGGCGGTAAAAGAGTCGGCCGCCATTGTTCCATATTTCAAAATCGACATTCCGCCCCTTATGCCCGTCATAACGGCCCTCGTGCTGTCGTTCATGCTCGGCCTCGGCATGGCTTTCACAACCGGAAAATCGCTCAAAAACGGGTTCGGCGAGTTCCGGTCGATTGTCGGGAAGACCATCGACGTTGCCATCATCCCCCTTCTTCCCTTCTATATTTTCGGCATTTTCATGATAATGACCGTAGAAGGGCAGGTGGGCGTGATTCTCAACTGCTTCATGAAGATTATCGTTGTGATTTTCATTCTCCACGTATTCATCCTCGTGCTCCAGTACTGCATAGCGGCATATTTCTTTAAAAAGAATCCGTTCAGTATGCTGCGCACCATGCTCCCCGCCTATGCCACGGCCCTCGGCACCCAGTCGTCGGCCGCAACGATTCCCGTCACACTCCGCCAGGCCATAAAGATGGGGGTCGACGAGGATGTGGCCGGATTCGTGATTCCGCTCTGTGCCACAATTCATATGTCGGGAAGCACCCTGAAAATAGTGGCGTGCGCCATGGCACTGATGATGATGCACGGCATGCCGGTGGAGACCTCCGCGTTCATCCATTTCATAGCCATGCTGGGAGTGACGATCATAGCCGCCCCCGGCATCCCCGGAGGCGCCATAATGGCGTCGCTCGGGCTGTTAGGCTCGATTCTCGGGTTCGACCAGCAGATGCTCGCGCTGATGATCGCCCTCTATATAGCCATGGACAGCTTCGGCACTGCCTGCAACGTGACCGGCGACGGCGCCCTCGCCGCAATACTCAATCCGTTTTTCGCGAAGAAAAAGTAGCTAATTTAGCTAAATTAGCTGCCTTAGCGAGCTCTTAGAGCTCGCTTACCTCTTTGAGCCAGAGGGCGGAGGAGGCGTCGGAGGGCATGCGCCAGTCGCCGCGGGGCGAAAGGTTCACGCTGCCCACCTTCGGGCCGTCGGGCATGCAGGAGCGCTTGAACTGCTGGTTGAAGAAGCGCCGGAAAAAGGTGCGCATCCAGTGCTTTATCACTTCGTCGGGATACCGTTCGGGACTGAACGCTTTGCGCGCGAGCAGATAGATGCGTCGCGGCGAGAATCCGTAGCGCAGCATGTAGTAGAGGAAAAAGTCGTGGAGTTCGTAAGGCCCCACGAGGTCTTCGGTTTTCTGTTTTATGTTGCCCCTGGAGTCGGCGGGAGTCAGTTCGGGGCTTATGGGGGTGTCGATGATGTCGTTGAGAGCCGCGCGGCCGTTATCGGATTCCGTGCGCATGGCGAACCATCTTACGAGATATTTCACGAGCGTTTTCGGAATTCCGGCGTTGATGCCGTACATCGACATCTGGTCGCCGTTGTAGGTGGCCCATCCGAGCGCGAGTTCCGAGAGGTCGCCGGTGCCGAGCACTATGCCTCCCGTCTGGTTGGCTATGTCCATGAGCAGCTGTGTGCGCTCCCTTGCCTGCGAGTTCTCATAGGTTACGTCGTGGATGACGGGGTCATGGCCTATGTCCTCGAAATGCTGGCTGACGGCTTTCACGATTGAGATCTCGCGGATGGTGACTCCGAGCGATTCCATGAGTGCCACTGCGTTGGAGTGGGTGCGCCCTGTGGTGCCGAATCCGGGCATCGTGACGCCAATTATGCCCTTGCGGTCGAGCCTTAAGCGGTCGAAGGTCTTTGCCGCCACGAGGAGAGCGAGAGTCGAGTCGAGACCGCCGGAAATTCCGACCACGAGCGTGCGGCATCGGATTGCGTCGAGCCGGCGCGCAAGGGCGGCTACCTGGATGTTGATTATTTCATCGCAGCGTTCGTCGATTGCGTTATCGTCGGCCGGGACGAAGGGATGGGGGTCGACATAGCGGTAGGTGAGAGGCCGGTCTGAGCGGGTGTCGA
>UROS01000233.1 GCA_900549445.1 uncultured Porphyromonadaceae bacterium
ATACGAGATGACGTCGAGTCTCGTGGGCTCGGAGATGTGTATAAGAGACAGGGAGCTTCTTCAGCAGCAGGAGCCTCTTCAGCGGCTGCAGCAGCAGCGGCCTCGGCAGCAGCAGCTGCGAGTTCTGCTTTCTTCTTAGCCACTTCTTCAGCCTTAGCTTTGTTTTTTGCTTCCTCAGCTTCCTGACGGTCTTTGGCGTCCTGAGCTACCTTTGCATCCTGCGATGCACGGAACTTGTCGGCGGTTTGCTGTTTTTTGGCTTTCCAGGCGTCGAAGCGGCGCTGAGCCTCAGCTTCGTCAAATGCGCCTTTCTTCACTCCGCCCTGAAGATGTTTCATAAGGAGCACTCCTTCGTTGGAGAGAATGTTGCGCACGGTGTCGGTAGGCTGTGCTCCGACGTTCACCCAATACAAAGCACGCTCAAAATTGAGAGTTACAGTAGCAGGATTAGTGTTCGGATTATAAGAACCTATCCTTTCAATAAATCTACCATCACGTGGTGCCCTGCTATCGGCGATAACAATAGGATAGAACGCATAGTTCTTACGACCATGACGTTGCAGTCTGATTTTTGTTGCCATTAAAAATAATTTGTTTGTATTGTGGTTATTGAATAACGGGCGCAAAATTACTGTTTTTTCTTTTGCCCGCAAAATTATCAGGCCTTTTTGTGACTCTGACAAACCGGTATTAACAATTGTTAACCGGATTTCAGGACGCAGAGGGGCCGCTTGGCCGTTCCTATGGTTCAAGGATGATGTTGTCGAGATAAAGAAATGATGTGTAATGGGTGATCGTGTTGTCGCACGGTGTTCCCGATGAGTTTATCTCTTCCCAGGCGGGAATCGGAGGATCCAGAGCATTCTCGTCCTGAAGATTGTAGACAAGATTCTCTATCTTGCGGTTGAATTTTATCTCATGTCCGTCGATCGTGCCGGCGTAAAACGATACAATCGTCGGAGGTGTCATGAAAGGATGCAGTACAATGGTTTCCATCACCACTTTTTCGCCGTTTCTGTAAAGATGTACGGAAATAATGTCTTCACCTCTGTCTTCGTAAGATATTGTTCCCGTATACTCTGTGTTGAACACGTTTTCCGGGATGCGGATTCTGTTGAAATCGAGAAATTCCATCGGCTCGTCGCGATTTTCTGCGTCATGGAGTGTAATGGAGTTCCTTTCTTTATTGTATGTTATAAAGTAGGTTTTGCTAAGATTACTCTTCTCTTCTCCATCGTCAACATAACCCGTGCAGCTGACTTTTACTTTGTCGCCGGTTATTTCAGGCTTTGAAAATTTAAAGAAGGAGCTGCCTCCGGAGTCGTCCCAGGATGACATATATCCGAACGGCGCATCGATACCGTTATCAAGTTTGACAGAGGGCATTGTTCCGTTGAAATTCAGCCTGACATATTCTCCGGCATACACCTGGCCGCCGTCGGCATATTCTATGTCCCATTCTCCGTCGGGGACAGGGCTTGACGCTGGGGAAGAGATATCAGTCTTAGCTTCTTTGGTTTCATCGAGACTCTTCAGCGGAGCGTTTTTGAAGACATCGGTAAGCGAGAGACCTGCACTGAGGCTGACATTTGAAGCGTTTCTTACCGAAGCGAGCGCCTTGTCGCCGGCGAAAGCAAGTCTGAAAAGCATCACTCTGGCATTATTGAAATCAACCTCTTCAAGCTCCCGACAGTCTTCAAACGCTCCTGAGTAAATACTGAGTTCGCGCGACGTTATTGTTATGTTCTTCAGAACCCGGCTATTCTTAAAAGCTCCGACGCCGATAACCCGCAGGTTTTCGGGGAGGGTGAGACTGCGGATTTGATTTCCGGTAAATGCCCCGAGTCTGATTTCCGTAAGTGTGGAGGGTAATTCCACGCTATGTACGGTAGTAAAAGAATTCCCGTTAAAGAGAGAACCGTTATCGAAATTATAGGAGCCGACAGCAGTTATACCCTCGCTTATGACAATCTTGTTAATCTTGCCTTCATATTCTTTTTTTCTCCAGTAGCGGGGTTTGTCGAATTTGAAATCGGGCATTTCCCCGACGCCCTGAATGAGCAGAGTGCCTTCGGTAGTGATTTCCCAGGTGATGGAGGACGTCAGTTTCTCCGTTTTCGCTTCTGCGACTGCCGAAAAGCAAAACAACAAAGTGAAAACAGTGATAAGAGTCTTAGCGGTCTTAGGCATATAATGTGATTATGATTGGTTTATCGGCTTTTTACTTGGTGAGGCGGCTGAGCACCTCGGCTGTATAAGCCGCAGGGTCATCGGCTTCTGCTATTGTGTTACCCAATAGTATGCCGTTCACTCCGGTTGAAACAACCGCGGCAGTCTCACCGAGAGTAATGTCGCCATAGGCAACGATGGGCAGAGTTATACCTTCGTTTCTGACTTCTTCAACCATTTCTCCGAGTTGTTCAATTCCTGCGGATGGGAGTAGTCTGACAGTTACATAATCGATGTCGAGATTCCGGAATGCCGCCACTTCTTCCGCCGTTTCGGCTTCTACTCCAATTATGGCATGAGCTCCGAGCTGTTCTCGTATTGCCGCAACAGCTGCAGGTGATTTTTTGCTTAGATGAACTCCGTGCACACCCATCTGCAAAGCAAGTTCCGGACGATCCTCAAAAATCAGAAACGCCTCTGTTTCCTTGCATAGCGGTATTACTTCTTCCGCAACATTGCGGAATTCTTCATCGGAGACTTCTTCAACGCTAAGTTGAATCCAACGGCATCCTCCTTCAAGTGCCATCTGCACTTCTTCCGCCACCGAATATCGGTCGGAAGCAACAGTCCGGAACTGAAGCATGAATCAGAGTTTTTTTACGGTTATACAATCTCCTTTAGCCACCACGAAATCGCTATACTCGGATTCAGGAACGAATTTGCCGTTAACTTCGACGATAAGATTGATCGGTGCGGTCTCCATACCGGCGAGTACCTCGCTAACGGAAGAACCTTCGGGAATATTGATAAGTTCGTTGTTGTAATATATATCCATAATCTTTACT
>UROS01000234.1 GCA_900549445.1 uncultured Porphyromonadaceae bacterium
GCAATGGGCCGACCTGATTCATCTCGACGGCAACGCAAATGCCTTCCGTCTGCTCACCCACCGGTTTAACGGAAGGCGCCCGGGCGGTTTCGCTATGACATACTCCACCCTCGCCTCAATCGTGAAGTACCCCTACGCTTCCACCCTCGCCGGCAACAAATCGAAGTTCGGTTTCTTCGCCGCAGAAACAGCCGACTTCGTAAAGGTGGCAACCGAACTCGGCATGATTTCAAAAGGCGAACCCGGCGGCCCCGTGAAATTTGCACGCCACCCGCTGGTCTATATAGTGGAGGCGGCCGACGACATCTGCTACGAGATAATGGATATTGAAGACGCCCACAAGCTCGGTCATATCGCAACCGCCGATGTCCTCGAACTTTTCCTCGGTTATTTCAGCGGAGAGCGGCGCGACCATATAGTCCGCGTGATGGATACCGTCGACGATCCCAACGAAAAGATCGGCTACCTGCGCTCGAGCATCATCGGACTTCTCGTAAATTCCTGTTCCGATGCTTTCGTGGCGAACGAGGAGGCTATTCTCGCGGGCGATTTCCGCCCGACCCTCATCGACAGTATCCCGGAGGAAATCCGCCGGGCGTACCGCAGGTGCGAGGAACTGTCGTGGGGCAAGCTGTATTGCGCGCCCGATGTGGTCGACATCGAACTCGCCGGTACCCGCATCATCTCTTTCCTGATGGAAACCGTGATCCACGCCGTGCTTAACCCCGACCAGAATTATTCGCAGCTGCTTCTGGCAAAGGTGCCCGGGCAGTACGAGGTCAGCGCTCCCGACCTCTACGGTAAAATTCTCGCGGCCGTAGACTATATCTCGGGAATGACCGACGTATACGCTCTCGACCTGTATCGTAAACTCAACGGCATGAGCCTCAAAATCAACAACTGATGAAACGTATCATATATCTGCTCATTCTCATGTTCTCCTGCGTGGCGGTGCATGCCGTTACCGTCGACGAGGTGCCGAACGTCCATGTGGCCGACCGTTCCCGCTACGTGTCGAATCCCGACGGTGTGCTGTCGCCCGAAGCCGTGAGCCGCATCGACTCCCGCCTCGCGTCGCTCTGGCAGTCGACCTCCGCCGAGGTCGTGGTTGTGGTTATCGGTGAAATCGACCCCTCCATGACCCCCGACGAGTTCGCGACGGCACTTTTCGAGAAGTGGGGAATAGGCAAAAAAGACAAGGACAACGGTGTGCTGGTGCTGATTTCGCGCGGCGACCGCAAGGCCGTGATCCGCACCGGCTACGGTGCCGAGGGAGCACTGCCCGATATCCTTGCCGGGAGAATCATACGCAACGACATGGCTCCGCATTTCCGTGAAGACGACTACGACGCCGGAACCGAGGCCGCCGTGGAGTCGATCTCACAGCTTCTCTCCGATCCCGAACTCGCCGGTGAACTCAAGTCGGAATATGCCAACGATTCCCGCGCAGGGAAAGAAAACGATCTTACCGCAGGCGAGTTCTTCTCCATGTATCTGACCTTTGCCGCATTTGTGGCCGCCGTAATGCTCGTTGCCGTCATATGGATGATTGCGGCTTCGCGCCGCACGGACGAAGTGGAGCGGTACCGGCGTCTTGATTCAATCCGGTCGGTATGTCTCTTCGGTGTGTTCGCCACTCTCGGGCTCGGACTCGTAGCTTATCTTATCCTCGTCTGGAAAATGAAGCGCATCCGGCGCCACAGGCGCCTCTGTCCAAACTGCCGCACCCGGATGAGACTCGTGGACGAGGAGCACGACAACGATTATCTCACCCCGGCGCAGGACACCGAGGAAAAAATAAACTCGATCGACTACGACGTGTGGCTCTGTCCCAACTGTTCCACAACCGAGGTGTTACCCTACGTGAACCGCGACAGCAACTATACTGAATGCCCGCAGTGCGGTGCCCGCGCCGTGTCGCTCGTGCAGCGGCAGACTGTCGTTCCGCCTACCGTAAGGCGCGAAGGGCAGGGCATTGATATTTACGTCTGCAAGAACTGCGGAAACCACACGCGCCGCTCGTTCCGAATCGACCGTAAGCCCGACCCTGCCGCGGCAGCCGCTGTAGGCGCCATACTCGGTGGAATGGGCGGACGCTCCGGCGGTGGCGGTGGCGGATTTTCCGGCGGAAGCTTCGGAGGCGGATTCACCGGTGGCGGCGGTGCATCCGGAGGCTGGTGATCTGTCAGATATAGCAACCGGCAATCGCTATGATAGCCCCGAGGATCATAATCCCGAACCCTATGTTGCGCTTCTTTAGCCACGTCGGCTTCATGGCCGCCGTAACGATAGGGTCGTTTTTAGCTTTGTGAAAGGCATAGGCATACTTAATAGAATACGCCATCAGAAACAGAGCGCCTGCCACATTTATTCCTATGCCTCCGAATATTAAAATTTCATCCATACTATAAGAACGTCAGTCAGCCGCGAAAGGTTCCGGCGACAACCATTCAGTACGCATTATGAAAAAGTCTGCATTATTCTTGTTTCTGATAGCCCTGTTCTCCGTGGCTTTCGCGCAGACCCCCGAGGTGATTTCTGTAGGGTCGACTCGGGGCGACGCGACGGCGATGTTGCGCAGAGCCGTGGAAAAAGCTGCGAAGCGCAATGGCCGTCCGGTTGAAATCCGTCTCGCCCCTGGCGCAGTCTACAATATCAGCCGCACTTCCGCCACTCCGCTTCGGCGTCATATCTCCAACACCACTTCGGCGGAGGAAAACGCCGACCCGACAAAGCATGTCGGCATTCTGCTGCGCGGACTCCGCAACGTGACTATCAACGGCAACGGTGCTACGATCGTAACCCATGGCGAAATGACCCCCTGGGCCATAGATTCGTGTGGCAACATCGCCATCAGCAATCTCACCGTCCGTGCCGCCGACCCCACGGTGCCGGAAATGACGGTGACAGGCATTTCGGACGGTACCCCCGACAGCCTTGCGTGGCTCACTGTGGAGGTGAATCCTCTCAGCCGCTAC
>UROS01000235.1 GCA_900549445.1 uncultured Porphyromonadaceae bacterium
GCCGCAGCCGCAAAGCGCCGTCAGGAGCGTCAGGCCGCGAAAGAAGAGAACCGTCGGCTCCACACTGAAAAGCCTGCCGAAAAACCCGCCGAAAAACCCGCTGAAACTCCCGCTGCTCCGAAGCCGAAGAAAGAAATCCGATACAGTCCCGGCGGATACCGTCTCTACGACCGCGACGACCCCCGCTATTACGACAGCTTCCGCGCACGCTTCGGTCTCCCGCCGCTCGACCACAGCGGATGCGTCTTCGACGATTAAATCTCAGTACTATCCATACATTATTGTATAATACGTTGATATTCAATAGAGGCGCAGTACGATGCTGTTTTACTCAAGCCGCGATGAAATATTTTTATGTCAGGATTGTGCCCGTTGTCGCTGCCGGCGAAAAATCGCAGGCATTTCTTCACAAATGTGAATCCGATGAGCGCGGTTTTTGTAGTAACTTTGCGGCGTGAACGGTTTTGAACATACAATAGCAGAGAAATATGACCTCGATCTCGACGTGACGTGCGAATTTATAAGGCACATGAAGTTAGTTGAGGTTGAAAAAAACTCGCAAATCATCGCGAACGGTGGTTTCAATGATAATTTCCATTTTATAAAAAGGGGAATTCTCAGGGCGTATATCCCCGCCGACGGTGGGGAACAGACTCTGTGGTTCGGCTATCCCGGCCAGGCCATCTTCGACGTCTGGTGTTACAACAACGGAGGGCTTTCGCCGATATCCATAGAGTCTGTCACCGCCTGCGAACTCCTGTATATTCCGAAAAGGGAGCTTGAAAGGCTATGCAGCGAATCGCTGCCGGTATGCAATCTCGTCAGAAAGATTTTAATCGGTCACGCTGCCGAGTCGGAGGAGAGCTTTACCAGCCTTTTCGAGTGCGACCGCGGAATGGAGCGCTATCTGGCGATACTCAAGCGCCATCCCGAACTGTTGCAGCACGTGCCGCTGAAAAAGCTGGCGTCCTACATCCATCTCGCGCCTCAGTCGCTCAGCCGCATCCGCTCACAGATAAAATAGTGGAAAAATGGCAACGGTATCAAAGAGATATTACGCCTATCTGATTGTTTTTCTGGGACTGCTGTCGGCGTTCGGTCCTTTTGTGATCGACATGTATCTGCCGGCGCTTCCGGAAATGACTGAGGTGTTCAACTGCGATTCGTCGACGGTACAGTTGGGTCTGACATTCTGTATGGTCGGGCTCGCTGCCGGACAGCTGCTGTTCGGACCGGCGAGCGACAAGTACGGACGCAAACCCGTGCTCGTGTTCTCGCTAATTGTGTTTGTATCGGCATCCATAGTATGCTGCTTTTCCGCTTCGGTGGTAGCTTTTACTTCCGCCCGTTTTCTTCAGGGCATAGGAGGGTCGGGAGGAATCGTGTTGTCGCGCTCGGTTGCTGCCGATATGTATTCAGGGCGCGAACTTGCGAGACTTATCGCTGTTCTCAGCGCAATCAACAATCTTGCGCCCGTCGCCGCGCCCATTGCCGGAGGCGCAGTTGCGCATGCCTGGGGCTGGCAGGGGATTTTTATTGTTCTGCTTATTCTCGGCATGGTTCTGCTTGGAATGAGCGTTCCGCTGCGCGAAAGTCTTCCAGCCGACAGACGCTTTTCGGGTAAACTGACGGCATCGGTAAAAGGCTACCGCGAAGTGTTCGGCATAAAGGGTTTCGCCTCTTACAGCTTGGTCTATGCTCTCGCTATGGCGGCGCTGTTTGCCTATATCTCAGCCACGCCGTTTATCGTGCAGGATGTCTACGGGTTTTCCGAACTGCAGTTCTCGCTCGTGTTCGCCGTCAACGCCGTAGCACTCGCCGCCGGGTCGGCGCTGTCGCTGCGCTTCAGCGACATGAGCAATGCCGCCCTCAGCGGTTCTTTCGCGGGCACAATCCTTGCCGCGGCGGGAGCGGGCGCGGCAGTGCTGTTTCCGGGAGATTTCATGGCTTATGAAATCACCACGTTTATAATGCTTTTCGGCATCGGACTCGTGCTGACCGGCTCCACGTCGCATGCAATGAACCTCGGACGGCGCTGTGCGGGCGCCTCTTCTGCTGCAATAGGAGGCATCGGCTACGTAGCGGGCGGACTGGTGTCGCCGCTGGTGAGCTGCGGCAACATCTGTCTGACCTCGTTTTTATGGTGTGCCGGGTTCCTCCTTGCCGGAGGATTGATTATTTTGCTGTATGAGAAATCCTCCGGATATGGAAAGGACAATCTTTGAAGATTAGCGCCCCAAAATCCCGTTTTTTAGCAGAAAACGTGGCTTTACAGGGTGTTGCGAACAAATTAAAAAGCTAAATTGTTAAGGAAATAAGTTTGTATTTGTGAAATTTTCGTAAATTTGCAGCGAATAAGCTGCGATTTCCCAATCAAGCATATTTATTATTGTGTAATTTAATACAAAAAACAATGAACACTGACATTATTGGCGGACTCGCCGGAAGCGTTTGGAACGCTCTTAACGAAGCTGACGTACTCGGAACCAAACAGCTTAAGAAAGTGGCAAAAATCAAAACCGACAAAGAACTCTACGCTGCTCTCGGCTGGCTCGCCCGCGAAGGCAAAATCAATTTCGAGGACAGCGAGGACGGCAAAGAACTGCTGATTTCGCTCGTTCAGAGCTGCTGATCGGACTATTGAACTAAAATATCCTATAACAGAGCGCCCGGAAATCCATCCCTTTCCGGGCGCTCTGTGCTGCAAGGGGTGCGATGCTTTAATAGGATGTCTGAATTTAGAGGTTGTTTAAAAACAAATGTGAAAGCCGGAGTCCATTCTCTTGAGGTGGATTCTTCCTCGGCAAGCTCGGAAGCGGCAAGCCGATGATTGGGATGAATTGAAGGAGTAATGCTGTAGCATTATGACTGAAATTC
>UROS01000236.1 GCA_900549445.1 uncultured Porphyromonadaceae bacterium
TAATCTTCAGTCACAGTGCTACAGCACTGCTCCTTCAGATTATGAACAGGTTAGCGCAAAAATCCATCCACTCCGGCTTCACATTTGTTATTAAACAACCTCTAAGAATCCGGTTATGAATATACTTATCATAGAAGACGAGAGACATAACGCCGACAGGCTCACAAGGCTTCTCAAAAGCAGCTTCAACGACTTAACGGTTTACGGACCTCTTCCAAGTATCGCCGATATACGCCGATTCTTTAATGAACCGGAAAAGATTGACCTCATTCTTGCAGACATACGCCTTTCCGACGGCCTGAGCTTCGACGCGCTGAAGGATATCCCCGGCGACATCCCAGTCATTTTCACCACCGCTTACGATGAATATGCCCTTAAAGCATTTCATTACAACGGTATAGCCTATCTTCTGAAACCGATTGACAAGGAAGAGCTGGTCGAAGCAGTCGAGAAAAGCAGACGGTTGATGGCTCCCTCCACGACAAAAGAAATAGCCGAGATTTACCGGCTATTGCAAGGGAAACCGGAATTATATCGCCAACGATTCCTTGTAGCTGAGAAAGACGGATATATCACCGTACCGGTATCCGAAATAAGCTACATCTCCGCAGAATCAGGGCTGGCACGTCTTTATCTTAGAAACGGGAAGCACTATCACATCGACATGGCTCTTGATGATATTGACACCCAGCTCGACCCGATGCAGTTTTTCAGAGCAACCCGCCAGCAGATAGTGAATATATCGTCGGTTCAGCGGATTTCCAATTGGTTCAACCGTAAGATCAAGATAATCCTTACAGAATACCCCGATGCAGAGATTGTTGTAGGCAAAGATAAAGTTACACGCCTGAAACAATGGCTCGACCGTTGATATATTATCCGGAGGAGGAGGAAGAATCATTGAATTCTTACATTCTACATATTATATATGCTTTCGGCTGAGTGACGCCAAAAAATTACCGCATCAGGATACAAACTGCTGAAAAATTTCCTTATTTACCGAAAAATCACTATCTTTGCGCCTCTAAAAACTGAATATTATACTATGATGGAGAAACCTGTAGCTTCGCCTCTGTTCGACCGGCTGTTTGAAACAAGTTGGGAAGTGTGTAACAAAATAGGCGGAATCTATACTGTACTTTCAACGAAGGCAAAGACCCTCCAGAATATTTACAAGGACAAAACCATATTCATAGGTCCCGACGTATGGTCGGCTGAAAATCCGTCGCCGTGGTTCTCCGAATGTCGCGTTGCAGGCATCTCCGGGTGGGCTTCGAAAGCCAAACTTCCGGAGGGCGTGAGTGTCCGTGTGGGCCGCTGGAACGTTCCCGGCCGTCCGATAGCCATATTAGTTAAATTCGACGGCATGTATGCCGTTAAAAACGAATTCTACGGCAAGATGTGGGATCTCTACGGTGTAGATTCCCTCCACGCCTACGGCGACTACGATGAAGGATGCGCATTTGCCCACGCGGCCGGAATCGTGATCGAGAGCATCGTCAATACTCTCGGCACACCGCAGAACCGCACCATCGCGCACTTCGACGAGTGGACAACGGGAATGGGGCTTCTTTACGTAAAATGGAAACTGCCTCAGGTGGGAACGGTGTTCACCACCCACGCCACGAGCATAGGCCGCAGCATCTGCGGCAACAACAAGCCGCTCTACGACTATCTGAAAAACTATAACGGCGACCAGATGGCTCGCGAGCTCAACATGGAAGCAAAACACTCGCTCGAAAAAGCCGCCGCACATCAGGCAGACTGTTTCACCACCGTGAGCGAAATTACCGCCATAGAGTGCGAGCAGCTCCTTGAGCGCCGTCCCGACGTGGTGACACCCAACGGATTCGAGCGCGAATTCGTGCCGTCGTCGGCCAAGGAATTCGCCAGCCGCCGCGACGAGGCACGCCGGACTATGCTCAACGTGGCGTCGAGCCTCACGGGGCTGAAATTCGACGACAACGCTTTCATAGTCATTACGAGCGGACGCTGCGAGTACCGCAACAAGGGGCTCGACGTTTTCCTTGACTCGATGAACCGCCTCGACTCCACGAAACTTTGCCGCCACGTAATTGCATTCGTAATGGTTCCGGCCTGGGCAAAAGAAGCCCGCGCAGACCTCAAGGCAGAACTCGGCAAAAAGCGTAAGCACCGCCTTGACGATCCGGTGATAACCCACGTGCTCAACAACCCCGACAGCGACCCGGTAATAAACCGCATCCACGGCATAGGCTTCCGCAACAGCGCCCTGACCACCGACGAAGTGACCGTAATCTACGTGCCCAGCTATCTCAACGGCACCGACGGTATCCTCGACAAGAGCTATTACGATCTCCTCATCGGCGCCGACGCCACCGTATTCCCCTCTTACTACGAACCCTGGGGCTACACTCCGCTCGAAAGCGTGGCATTCGGGGTACCCACCGTAACCACCTCACTCTCCGGTTTCGGACAGTGGATTCTCCACAGCTTCGAGAACGATTTCGAGGAGTGCGGCGTAAATGTTATCGGACGCAACGACTCCAACTACGAAGGCACGGTAATGAACATAGCCCATGCGGTTGAGTTCCTCACCTGCGCCGACGATCCCACGACAGCAAAAATCCGCCTTGCCGCAAACGCTACGGCCGACGCCGCCTCATGGACCAATTTCATAAAGTTCTATGAAATCGCCTACGGCATCGCACTCAAGAATAAATAAATAAGTAGATATTCAAATTAAAACGATAATATTTGCAGTAGATGTCCAATACATATCTTGCATATCATAAGCTTGCCCTTCCGGGCCGTTTCGGTCTTGTCGCTCAGTCGCAATGCCCGCATTGCTCCTTCGCTCCGCGACCAAAACGCCTCCGTAAT
>UROS01000237.1 GCA_900549445.1 uncultured Porphyromonadaceae bacterium
CGGAGGTCTTGTCACTCTTTACCGGGAACTGCAGTCTGACTTCGCGTTCGACGCCGTGGCCGACCTCCACAGCGTTATCCGCACCATGGTCATCGACCTCCTCTCCTGGTTCCACCGCATCCCCGTTTCGCGCATCAACAAGGAGCGCTCGCGCAAGCGCGCCCTGACCCGGCGCACCAACAAGATCATGCTCCCCCTCATTTCGCAGCGCGCCCGCTACCGCGAGGTATTCCACCGACTCGGACTCGCTGTGGAGGAGCATTTCAAATCGCTTTTCGGCGACGGCAAAGCCGATTCGGCCGCGTTCGCATCGGTCACCGCACCGAAGCCTGAGGGAGAGAAATGGGTGGGAATTGCACCCTTCGCCAAGCACAAGGGAAAAATTTACCCACCCGAGCTGATGGAAAAAGTAGTGGAGACACTCTCCCACACCGGCGGAATCAAAATATTCCTCTTCGGCGGTGGCGACGACGAACGTGCCATCCTCGGCCGTTGGGCGCAGACATATCCCGGCGTCACGTCGCTCGCCGACAAGCGCCACGGCTTCCCGCTTGAACTCGCACTGCTCAGTCATCTCGACGTGATGCTGTCGATGGACTCCGCCAACATGCACCTTGCCTCTATTGTCGGAGCGCCCGTCATAAGCGTCTGGGGCGCTACCCACCCCTACTGCGGATTCAAGGGATGGAAGCAGCAGGACACCGACACCGTGCAGCTCTCCATGACATGCCGCCCATGCTCCGTATTCGGCGACAAACCCTGCTACCGCGGCGATTACCACTGCCTCGCAGGCATCGCCCCGCAGACCATTGCCGACAAAATCCTCCGCCGCATAGGCAAATAGCCCCGCAACCAGCCCCTCTCCGATTCCCAAAACCATAACACACTGAAAAATCAGTAGGGGCGCTATACTTAGCGCCCGCTGAGTCAGGGCATTTTCCTTCATCATTATATTGTTCGGGGTGAGATACGCTTTTGATTCTGCGGGCGCTAAGTATAGCGCCCCTACTGATTTCCAACACTTTAGCAGTGTTATATATGCCTTATATTACTTGTAATCCCGATTTTTCGATGTTTAAATAAACAGCATTGGGGTACAGCTCCACATAAAAATGCAAAATAATTCTGTTTTACCTATAAAACACCCTCTTATTCCGCAAGAATCTTTTCGAGATACGGTGTGGGGCGGATTGCTGCGGCCCGGCGCAGATAGGGGAGAGCCTTTTCCCGGTCGCCGCTCAGCAGATAATAGTTGCCGAGCGAAAGCAGTGCGTGTAGGTCGGCAGGATCCGCTTCGAGCGCACGGCTGTAGGCTTCCGTGGCCTCGGCATATTTTCCGGCGGTCATGTAGCCGTCGGCGAGCAGACACAGATACTGCGGATTCGAAGGCATTCCGGTGAGCATGCGCCGCGCGTATTCAATCATGCCCGGAGCGTCGCGGCGGAATGTATAGAACCGCAGCAGATAGGAGTCGGCGGTGCGTCGCATCCACGGCTCAGCCTTCACCATCCTTTCAATCCATGAGGTATACACCCCCGGATGACCGATGGCGAGTGCCGAACGCTCCACTCCGCTGAACAGCGAGTCGATCGGTACGAGATTGCGTATACCCTCGCTCGTGAGGCGCATCTGCGCCACCGTGTCGGCGGCCATTCCCGCCGCAACGATGGCCCGCGAGCGTACTCCGGTGGCTTCGGGCTTCTGTTCGAGCATCAGCTGCATCATGGCCAGAGCAGAGAGCCACTCGCTGTGGTTGAAAAAACGGTCGGCCTTTCCCTCAAGTTCTTCGTAGGAAGAGGCGCCGCTTACAGGCATCGTAATGGCGGCGGCGATTGCTATCGGAGCGCACCGGCGCAAAAATTTCAGCATCTTATCTGGAAATTGATTATGGATTCTACAAGATACAATGATATTATGTCGGAGCGGTTTATCTCCATGTCATCGTAGGCGGGATTGTCGGAGTGGAGAATCACCATGCTCGAATCGGGATGGCGCCTTACGAACTTCACCATGCGGTAGTCGGCCGTCTGCACCACATAGATCTGTCCCCAGAAAATGTTGCGCATGTCGGAAATCTCGCGGATGGCCACGTAGCCGCCGTTGCAGATGGTAGGCGCCATGCTGTCGCCGCTGACGTGGACTATCTTAGTGTCGCGCGGAATTCCGGGGAGCGCCACGTAGCCGTTCAGATTGGCCGAGGTGAACATCTCGGGAAGCGGAATCCTCCCGGCTGTAACATCGATGTCGTAGACCGGCGTTCCTTCGGTAATGACGCGGGCCGTCGGGGCGAGAGGTTCGTCAATCAGAATCTCGCGTGCCATCGCCTCCTTGGCGAACGGCACATCTTCCCCGTCGCGGAGCCATTTTTTCGACACTCCCATGTCGGCTACAATCCTGTTGATAATGGTTTCGCTCACCGGGCGCCCGCTGCCGAGCGCCCGCGACAGGTTGGCCGGATCCATACCGAGCCGGCGGGCGAACTTAGCCTGCGACAGGTGGCTTATATACATAAGGTAACGGATGCGGTCGGCAACCGTCTCCGTAGGAGGCGCCCCCGCGAGGTTTTCGGGAATAAAGGATTCCATATTGGTGTTGTGTATTTTACATCGTTCATTGCAAAGATACACCATCGAATATCTCCCGCAAAGTTAAAAATGCACAAAATCTCCTCCCGGGCACGGCTCTTTCATTTAAAACCTATGGCTGGCTTATCGTCATACTGATATAACTGATTGAGTATCAATGTACGGACGTGATTCTTCACACTACTGTCCAGTTAAAATTTTAACATTAGGCTA
>UROS01000238.1 GCA_900549445.1 uncultured Porphyromonadaceae bacterium
TATGCGAGCTTACCCCACACGAAATCCCAGTTGCTCGTATGGGGTGCCACGCATATAATTGATTTTGGGCTGTCGGGCAGCGTCACGTTGAGTTTCCACCCCGCCAGCTTAAGCAAAAAAGCGCTCAGCCTGCTCATTGTCAGGCGTTGGCTGCTTTCTTATTGGCTTCTTTCTGCTCGGAGGGGAGCAGCTCGTTCATTTTCTTGACGATGGCGTTTACGTGGTCGCTGAATTCTTTGCGGATGGATGCAAATGCCTCGGCATAAAATTTGTTTCTTGCCTGACGGTAGGCTTTGCCGTCGGCAAATGCCGAGGGCGACTGGGGGAACTGAGCCGACACACGCTTGAGCGCGTTGGTCTGCAGTTCGGCGATTTCGTAGATTACGCCGTTCATTTTCTCGGTCTCGATTCCGGGCACAAACATTATGGCATTCAGGCATTCACCGGCGAGAGCGCCGCATATGGTTCTGATCTCGTTCTTGATGATTCTTTTGTTGTACATAGTGACCTTTTTAAGAGATATACGCAAAATTAGGCAAAAACGTTGAGATAGCCACACATTTTTTAAGGATTTTTACACCTGCGGAGTGGTTTCCTTGCGGCCCGCGAACTCACCTGGTTTCACTCCGAACTGGTTTTTGAAACATTTGGCGAAGTACGACGAGCTGTTGAAGCCTACCATATAGCCGATCTCGCTCACACGGTATTTCCCTTCGGCCAGCAGTACGGCGGCTTTCTTAAGCCTCGTCACCTGGATGAGTTCATTGGGTGTCATGCTCGTGAGTGATTTGATTTTTGCATAAAGGCTCGAGCGGCTTATGCCCGAGGCTGTTGCAAGAAAATCCACTGAAAGTTCCTGATTCGAGAAATTGGCTTCGATTATCTCGTTGAGCTGCACGAGGAAGTCGTTGTCGACCGGCGTTGAGGCCACGGTGGTGATGGGTTCGAAGGGCGACTGCGAGAATTTCTGCCGCAGGCGTGTGCGCATATCGCTTATGTTCTGCAGGCAGGTCTTGAGGTATTCGACCGAAAAGGGTTTCTCGATATAGATGTCGGCGCCACCCTTCATGCCCTCGATGCGCGAGTAGGTGTCGGTCTTGGCCGTGAGCAGTACGAAAGGAATATGGCTGAAATTCATGTCGGAGCGCACCTTTCGGCAGAATTCTATGCCGTCCATCCTCGGCATCATCCAGTCGCACACTATGAAGTCAACCTGACGGCTGCGGAGAATTTCGTATGCCTCAATGCCGTCGGTGGCAGTGAGGACCTCGTAGTCGTTGCGGAAATTCGTGGCTATGAAACTGAGCATCTCCTCGTTGTCGTCGGCAATCAGCAGAACCGGACGTTCTTCCCGTTGCGGATTGTCTGTCCCGGCGGCAGGTGTGCTTTCTTTTACCGGCTCTTCTTCAGGTGTGTATATTTCATCCTGATGAACGGGGAGTGTGGCCGTGAAAGTGGAATATTCTCCCGGACAGGAGTCTACCGTGACGGTCCCTTTGTGGGCCGTGGCCATGCTCCTTACTATCGAGAGTCCGAGTCCGGTTCCCTCCTTTGCGGGACTGAGGGCGTCGTTTATCTGATAGAATGGCTTGAATATCTTCTCGCGGTTTTCAGGACTGATGCCGTTGCCGTTGTCGGTGACCGAGATTGAGAAGGTATGGTCGGCGGCATTGACCCGGAGCGACAGTCTGACTTCGTCGGTCATATATTTCCGGGCGTTGTTCAGCAGGTTGCTTACGAGTTTGGTTATTGCCTCGGAGTCGATGTCTGCAACGAGTGTTTCATCGGGGATGTCGCTTGTCAGTCTTCCGCCTTTACGCTCAATCGAGGGGCGGAAACGCTCCATTACGCCGTTGAGCAGTGCGTTGATGTCGGTCGGACGGAAGTGCATGGTGAAACCGTTCTGTTCCACTTTCTTGAAGTCGAGCAGCTGGTTTATGAGAAAGAGCAGACGCTGGCTGTTGCGCTGTATAATGTTGAGGTCGTCGCGCAGAGCGGGCGACATGGCCTCGCGTGTCTGCATGATTTTCTCGAGTGGAGCTATGATGAGCGATACCGGCGTGCGGACTTCGTGGGCTATTACGGTGAAGAAGTTCAGTTTGGCCTGAAACACTTCTCTTTCGCGGTTGGCCTTGATGTGTTCGATCTCCGATTGGTGGCTTTTCTCGGAACGCCGTATGAGATACCTGTAAATAAGGTAGATGGCCAGAAGAAAGAGTGCTGCGTAGAGCAGTTTCATGGGCAGCGACATATACCATGGGGGAAGAACCCTGATGAAGAGCGACGCTTCCTGACCCTCCACGCCGTCGCTGTTGGTGCCTTTTACCCGAAGGCGGTATCTGCCCGGAGAGAGGTTGGTGTAGGTGGCTTTGTTGGTGTTGCCCGAAGCTATCCATTCGTTGTCGAAGCCGTCGAGACGGTAGAAATAGCTGTTGCGTGTTGGATTGGCGTAGCTCAGGGAGGTGAAAGATACGCTGATGCTGCCGTCGCCGGGATAGAGGGTAATCTGCTCGGTGAGATTGATTTCCTCCGGCATCCGCGGATCGCCTGCTTCAACCGGATGGTTGCCTATTTCCACTCCTGTAAAAAGTATCGGAGCCTCGTAGGTATTTGGCTTTATCCGGTATGGGTAGAAGGCACAGACGCCGCTGGTGGTTCCGAGATAAATCTTGCCCGAAGGAGTGATGAGCTGCGCGCTTGCCATGAACTGGTTGCCCGGCAGTCCGTCCTGGTCGGTATAGGTCATGCTGCTTACTCCGGGAACGTAGCGCACCAGTCCGCGGTCTGTTCCCACC
>UROS01000239.1 GCA_900549445.1 uncultured Porphyromonadaceae bacterium
CGGCAGCGTCAGATGTGTATAAGAGACAGATAATATGATATGGTTCAAGATGGGAGCGTTTACTCCAATTTGCTTCATTGAGATTTTTCTATTTGTACCCCGATTGTTTCATGCCTATTATATTATGTTGACATTCAGTAGTTATAAGCAATTTTTCCTTGACAATTCCACATGTAAGTTAGATACCTTTCATGATAATTTCGAGAACTTCATTGAGTTTGTCGGCAGGGAGGCGTTTGATGTACTCGGCACGGGCATCGAGGTTGCCTCGAATGTGGGCGAGTACGGCGAGATGTGCGTTGATGGAAGTGGTATCGCCTTCAAAGATTTCAAGATACGCTTCCTGAGTAGGCAGACCGAGCCTAATACGCTCGTCTTCAGTGATAGCGTGGTCGAATACGGTCTCAACTCCTGATTGGGCGTTCTCGCTGAGAATACTCATCTTCTCACGCTTGCTTTCATCATCGAACTTCACATACTTCATCATCATGTCGGCGGTAGTATGACCGATGACGGCACGAATATCCTCCGGCGACATGCCTTTGCGCAGACATCTTGTTACGAATGTGCGCCGTGCCACATGCGAGGTCAGCAACTCATACTTCGGTCGCACTTCTCGCGTCTTGTGCGCCCGTTCTGCTTCTCAGTAATTCAGTCGCCCGTCATACCGGCCAACTTGCCAACCTCTTTCAGATGAGCAAAATTAAGTTTTTATTAATTTTTCGGGCTGATGCTGCGGGAGACGGTTATATTTACTATTTTTGCGGGAGTTTGAATAGAGTATGGATAAAGGTGATATAAAGATTCTGATTGTCGACGACGAGGCAGACATCCGCGAGGGTCTTCGCGAATATCTCGAACTCGAGGGCTTTGCGGCCGCTACCGCCGGGAGCGCCGAAGAAGCGCTTGCCATGGGCATCGGCGGTTATTCGCTGCTGCTCCTCGAAGTGATGATGGAAGGCATGGACGGATTCGAACTTGCCCGAAAGCTAAAGCAATCTCCTGACACAGCGGATATTCCCATCATTTTCGTCACAGCCAAAGACACCGACGACGATATGGTGGCCGGTCTGCGGCTCGGTGCCGACGACTACGTGGCCAAACCATTTTCAATGAAAAACGTCATCGCACGCATCGAGGCGGTCATGCGCAGGATCAAGCCCCAGCAACCGGCCGACGCCAAAGGAGTTGTGTGCGACCGCTCGGCGCTGACGTGTCGCGTAGACGGCCGCGAGGTGAAGCTTCCCCGAAAGGAGTTTGAAATTCTGGCGCTCCTTCTCGACAACCGCGGACGCATTTTCACCCGCGAGGAACTCATGAAACAGATCTGGCCCGACAACGTGGTGGTGGTCGACCGCTCGGTCGACGTCCACGTGACGCGCATCCGCTCTAAGATAGCGCCCTACGGCAAAAACCTCGTATCGCGTTCCGGTTACGGCTATGGCTGGCAGGATTAGATTTCCGTTTCAGCTGCGCATGCTCATGCTGCTGTTAGGCTCCTGCTGGATGCTCGCCGGAGCGTTTATGGCGTTTCAATACCACCGCGAAAAAGAGTATAAGACTGCCGTCATGAACTCGCGTCTGCAGATGCACAACGCCCGACTGCTCGACGATCTGCGCTCTGGCGAGGAGATTGCCGCCGTAGTAAGGCGCGTCTCTGCGCCGGCTGCCGATCTCCGGGTCACACTCATCGACAGCCTCGGACACGTGGTGTTCGACAGCAGCGGCCGCATCCCCGTGTCGAACCACAATTCCCGCCCCGAAGTGAAAGCCGCGAGGTCATCGGGCGAGGGCTATGCCATTGAGAGAGTCACCGAGGGCGGCGACATCAGCTATTTCTATTCCGCCCGACTCGGCGACGGGGGCATCGTTGTCCGCTCGGCCGCCCCCTACACCCACTCGCTTACCGAGTTTCTGAAAGCAGACCACACGATACTCTGGATTACCGGCGCACTCACCTTATTAATAAGTATGGCCGGACTGTTCGCCACCCGGAAGATAGCCGTGAGCATAAGCCGGCTCAGCCATTTCGCGGAAAAAGCGAGGAAAGGCGGCAGAATCTACACCGGCTATTCCTTTCCCCACGACGAACTGGGTAACATTGCCACCAACATAGTCAAACTCTACGTGCAGCGCGACGAGCAGCACCGCACCGCCATACGCCTCGAACAAGACAAGGCACGCCTCAAAAAGCAGCTGACCAACAACATAAACCACGAGCTGAAAACGCCCGTGGCATCTATTCTCGTGTGTCTCGACATTCTCGACGACCACCCCGGCCTCCCCGCTGCGAAGAAGGCGGAACTGATGGCGAGAATCCGCGCCAACACCGAGAGGCTCGGCGCTCTGCTTAAAGATGTGGCCACCATTACCCGGATGGAAGATGGCAGCGGAATGATCGACAAAAAGGAAGTCGACCTCACTGCTCTCATCACCGGCATTGCCGACGAAGAACGGCTGCGGACCGACATGAAAATCAGCGTCAGCATTCCGCAGCTGACTATAAATGGCGACAGAGCGCTGCTCGGTTCAATCTTCCGAAACCTCATCGACAACGCGATAGCCTACAGCGGAGGCACGGAAATAAACATAACTGCCAATGACCGCGGCAATTTCCGGCTTTGGGACAATGGCAAAGGCATTCCTCAGGAGCACCTGCCCCACATTTTCGAACGGTTTTACCGCGTGGACGACGGCCGCACCCGCAGCGCCGGCGGCACGGGACTCGGACTGTCGATTGTCCGCAACG
>UROS01000240.1 GCA_900549445.1 uncultured Porphyromonadaceae bacterium
CTAGCAAAATGTCACGCGCCGCAATTGTTAAATTTTTAACTGGACAGTAGTGTGATTCTTCACGTCCACCGCGAAAAATGCATTTATCGGGCGAATATGACGGGGTGGACGTGAAGAATCACGTCCGTACAAATTCCTAAGACTCAGTATATTATAAATTCCATCAATGTTCCTCAGGCTATAATTGACGCCTTGTCCGAGATGTTCTTTCCCGGGGGCGGAAAGTTAAATTCAGTCAATCTTATAGCGCTTTTTGCTTGCGGGGGCTGCTTTTCGGCTGATTTTTATTACCTTTGCACTTAATTTGTAAACCTCTAAGGACGATGATGACCCATATCTCACAACGTGTGCAGTCGCTCGCAGTGTCGGCGACCCTTGCAATGTCGCAGCGCTCGGCCGAACTCAAGGCTCAGGGCGTAGACGTGATCAATCTTTCGGTGGGTGAGCCGGATTTCAACACTCCCGACCACATCAAGGAGGCGGCCAAGCGCGCTATCGACGAAAATTACTCGTTCTATACGCCCGTGGCCGGCTATATGTCGCTGCGCAAAGCCATATCCGAGAAGCTTTCGCGCGAGAACGGCGCCGAGTTCGCACCGGAGCAGATTGTGGTGTCGAACGGAGCCAAGCAGGCTCTGTGCAACGTTATACTCGCCACCATCAATCCCGGCGACGAAGTGATCATACCGATGCCGGCGTGGGTGAGCTACGTGGAGATGGTGAAACTCGCCGAGGGAAAGCCCGTTGCGGTAATCACGGGCATCGACGACGATTTCAAGGTCACACCCGAAAAACTCGAGGCTGCCATCACTCCGAAAACACGCATGGTGATGCTCTGCTCGCCGTCGAACCCCACCGGCAGCGTCTACACCGGCGAGGAACTCGCCGCGATAGCAGAGATGCTCGCCAAATATCCCGAGGTGATGGTGCTCGCCGACGAAATCTACGAGCATATACTTTTCAGCGGAAAATTCACTTCGATGGCGTCGTTTAAGGCGATAGCCGACAGGGTTATAATAGTAAACGGCGTGTCGAAAGCCTACGCCATGACCGGCTGGCGAATCGGTTACTGCGCCGCCCCGCAGTGGCTTGCCAAAGCCGTCACGAAATTGCAGGGTCAGTACTCGTCGAACGCATCGTCGATCGCGCAGAAGGCCGCCGAGGCCGCATATACCGGCCCGCAGGACTGCGTGGAGGAGATGAGAAAGGCGTTTGAGCGCAGGCGCGACCTCGTGGTGCGGCTCGCCCGCGAGATTCCTGGTCTGAAAGTCAACATGCCGCAGGGAGCGTTCTACCTCTTCCCCGAGGTGAGCGCCTATCTGGGCAAGACGGCGCCCGACGGCAGCAAGGTAGCCACCTCGGGTGATCTCGCCATGTATCTGCTCACCGAGGCCCACGTGGCCACCGTAGACGGCGCGGCCTTCGGAGTAGAGGGCTACATCCGCCTGAGCTACGCGACTTCCGACGACAATATCCGCGAGGCCATGCGCCGTATAGCCGAAGCGCTCCGGAAACTGAAATAATCATTACATATATATCTATCCCGATGGATTTTATTGAAGAACTTACCTGGCGCGGCATGATCCACCAGATGATGCCGGGCACAGACGAACAGCTCAAAAAAGAAATGACCACGGCGTACCTGGGCATTGATCCCACCGCCGACTCGCTCCACATAGGCCACCTCGTAGGGGTGATGATCCTCAAACACTTCCAGCGCTCGGGCCACAAGCCCATAGCCCTCGTAGGCGGCGCCACCGGCATGATCGGCGATCCCTCCATGAAGAGCCAGGAGCGCAAGCTTCTCGACGAGGAGACTCTGCGCCACAACCAGGAGGCCATAAAGAAGCAGCTGTCGAAGTTTCTCGACTTCGACTCCGACGCTCCCAACGCCGCCGAGATGGTAAACAACTACGACTGGATGAAGAACTTCTCGTTTCTCGACTTCATCCGCGACGTGGGCAAGCATATCACCGTCAACTACATGATGGCTAAGGATTCCGTGAAGAAGCGCCTCAGCGGCGAGTCGCAGCAGGGCATGTCGTTCACCGAATTCTCCTACCAGCTCGTGCAGGGCTACGACTTCCTCACACTTTATAAAGAGAAAAACTGCCGTCTGCAGCTCGGCGGCTCCGACCAGTGGGGCAACATCACCACCGGCACCGAACTCATACGCCGCACCACCGGCGGCGAGGCGTTCGCGCTGACCTGCCCGCTCATCACCAAGGCCGACGGAGGCAAATTCGGCAAGACCGAGAGCGGAAACGTGTGGCTCGATCCGCGCTACACGTCGCCTTACAAGTTCTACCAGTTCTGGCTTAATGTGAGCGACGCCGACGCCGAGAAATATATCAAGATCTTCACCTTCCTTTCCAAGGAAGAAATCGAGGAACTCGTGGCGCTTCAGGCTCAGGATCCCGGCCAGCGTCCGCTGCAGCGGCGCCTGGCGAAGGAAATCACCACCATGGTGCATTCCGCCGAGGATTACGAGGCCGCCGTGGAGGCGTCGCAGATTCTTTTCAGCAACAAGGCCGGCGAGATTCTGCATAAAATCGACGAACCCACGCTGCTGGCGGTGATGGAAGGCGTCCCCACGTTCGACATTCCGCGTCAGGCCGTAGCCGACGGCGTAAAGCTCGCCGACCTCCTCACCGACCTCGCGCCCGTGTTCCCCTCAAAGGGCGAGATGCGCAAAATGGTTCAGGGCGGCGGCGTCTCAATC
>UROS01000241.1 GCA_900549445.1 uncultured Porphyromonadaceae bacterium
TGTGTATAAGAGACAGGGCAAAACATCTTCCGTGACTTACAACACAGCCGAACTGAACCTTACGATGCCCGACGCTCAGAGCGTGGCGGTTGAACCAGTTATAGCTGAAAAGTCGGGCATAAACGATATTGTAGCCGACGAGGTGGATACAACACGCCCAGTGGAAGTTTTCGACCTTTACGGTCGTCGCGTTTCAGACAACGCATCGGATCTCCCCGCAGGAATCTATGTATTCCGTCAGGGCAACAAAGTTTACAAACAGGCTGTTCATTAAAAAAATATTCAGTAGGTTTAACTATATGAAAGCTGCCGGCGTTTCCGCAACGCCGGCAGCTTTCCTGTTTAACTTTAGTAATCTTTTTTACCTTTTCATATTGTAGGAATTACTCCTGCATTGTATCTTCTTCTACTATTATTTCGTCGGCAATCTCCGTTTCGGCATCGGCAGCCGCCTGCCTTTCGATTTTCATCGGACCCCAAGTGTGAAGTGCAAACTCGTTGCCGATGACCGGATCCCATACTATCTCTTCAATTCCTGAATTGTAGAGATGGAGGTCGAAGCCCTGGTTTTCCCGAAGGCTGACGTCTGAAGCAATGAGCTTCCTTACGAGATTCTTGTCAGCGATATCGTGCATTTCGCCTCTGATATATACGTCACCGGTTGACGGATTAAGAATAAACGTGTTGATTGCGCAGGCAGTCAGAGCGATACGGTTGTCGTTCCAATAGAGAGAGTGCTTTTCGAACGTTTTATCATAACCTGGGACTGCAATCTTCAAAATGCTGTCGGGTTCTATTGAAGAGTAAACCGATACGGTGTCTATCCGGCACCTTTCGAGATTGATTCTCGAGGTGAAGTCATAGTCCAGTCTGCGGGATTCCAGTCCGTCGATAATTGTCGTGACGTCAGTGTCTGGCATCACTTCCTTAAGTGAGCCCTGAGGCATCTTTATGGTTATCGGGGCAGGTATAAAAGCAGTCGTGTAGAAGCGTTTGTCAGTTTCTTTCTCTCCGGGGTAACGTTGCACTCCGTGGAAGTCGAAAACAGCATAGAGGGTGTCGTCTTCAACCTTTAAAGTCACGTATTTGTTCCATTCCGGGTTCATCGAGACGATCGGGGCGGTCAGGGATGGGTCGACTTTCAGGCGCAGCTCCGGACAGCGGTCGTCGCCATCTTCCATCACCTCCATATGAACTACGTGGTTCGGGGAGACCTGGCTGTTATATACGACTACCACTTTGCTGAAATGCGGCAGTCCGCTGTCGGAGCATCCGGCAGGTATTTCGACGGTATCCTTCTTGACCGAGCCGATCTCAAACGAGTCGACTGCGTACATCAGGGCGGTTATTGCTATCAGGCTCAGGAAAAACATTCCAATGAGAGCCATTGTGGTCTTTTTCATCTTTATTTGTTGTTTTCACGATACTCTTCATACATCGCCGACAGGTCTGCCGGTGTGATGTCGAGCAGGTTGAATTGCTTGAAAAAATAGAATATCTCGTCGTTGAGAAATGACTCTCTGCGGATTTCGGTGATCTTATGCCGGGCGTCGTCGCTAATGAAGAATCCGATGCCGCGTTTATTGTACAGGATGCCGGCGTTTGCAAGATAGTCGTACGACCGCATTACGGTGTTGGAGTTCACCTCTACCTGAGCCGCGTATTCCCTGACGGAAGCAATCCTCGAACCCGGGGGATGGACGCCGGTCATCACGTCGTCGCAGATTTTGTCGGCAATCTGAAGATATATAGCTTTGTTGTCTTTGAAATTCATAATTTAACACATTACCAACGGTTGATTATCTCGTTTTCCTTGAACCGGAAATATGATATCACGTAATTCGCCACACATACTACCGTCACAAATGACCATTGGATGAAAAGAAGTTTTCCTTTGTAGAATTCACCGTCGAAAGCACCCGTACGTACGTTGACTTCCGAATCCATAAACAGCAGCTGGAAAATCCAGGTTATGACGAGCGTATAGAGAGTGCCGAGCACAAAGAGCGCTATTGAGGTCTTTATAAACGAATTGCGCGGCCAGATACTGCTTCCGAGCACGAAGAATGACTGCAAAACGAGGAAAACGCCGGTCAGTATCTCTAACTCTTCCGTGTCGCTTGGAAACATTTCGCGAAGGTCGGAAAGCGAGACAGGATGGAGAATGATGGGACGGTCGCCCAGAAAGGGCAAGAAAATAAGATAGCGGGCGAAGTCGGCTACGAAGGCGAAAATGAAGAACACGATTATGAAGCCGGGCACATAGATGATCCAGCGCGAAAGGTATTTCTCAAGCTGAGTCGCAGGATACATGAGTGTGGATATTCGCGATTCCTTGCTTTTCATATTCGAGAACATCAGCGAGGCGGCTATTGTTCCGAATACGAAAAACAGTGCTGTAAACACAGCTCTCTCGCCATAGATGGCATCGTCCCGATCAAGTCGGCTATGCTCGTGCTGGAAGACCTGATATTCTATAAGAATGGCTGCAAGTATCAGCACTCCGAGCATAATGCCGGTCTGCATCAGCAATGTCCGCCAGTTTTCCCGGATTTCCTTCGTCATAACGGTTCCGAGACGCTTTAGTGATAGTGCTTTCATCTTATCATCTGTTTTTAAACTGCCTGTTGATTTCTTCGGGATTCGTAATCGCGAAATCAAACAGTGTTTCGAGGTTAATTTCTGTATCGTCTTCGTCGAGGTTCGGCAGGATTACCGA
>UROS01000242.1 GCA_900549445.1 uncultured Porphyromonadaceae bacterium
TCACGGCTCTTTCATTTAAAACTACGGATAGCTAATCCATTGAATCCGGAAGAGCCGTGGGGTCGGATATGGGGAGGAACTGATTAATTCGGTGGCGAATGTCCGGTCGCCTGAATATCCTCCGGATCCGGAAAGGTTTGTTATCGTTTTCTGGTTTTCTGGTTTTCTGTTTTTTATTTCTGGTATTATGGATAATTAATAACTTGTTCAACATCGGAATGTTATGTCTTTCGGTCAACTCCGGCGAGAAAATCCGCAATGGAGGTTTTCTCAGAATCAGGTGGCAGACAGGCCGTTGAAAGGGGAAAAATCTGTCAGGAGGTTGATTTTCAAGTCACTTATGCACAGACACGGAATTACGGTGGATTCACGTTGCGGCCGCGCGGTGTTTTCCTGAGGGAGAGGCGCGGTATAGCTGCCATGGGCGGCAGAGGGATCGGTTACATTTTTCGTGGGGTATCTTATATAGGAATATAAGTATAGGTATTATTGCAAAAATCGTGCCGGGGCTGCGGGGGAGCGTCTTGCGCCCCCATGCCCTGCCCCGGCCCGCTTTGAACGGGCCGGAAGCGCGGCGGTTTATGGATTTATTCGAACTTGGCGAGGGTTGCGAGAGCTTCGGAGGCGTCGTAGCCGAGGGTCTGCGCTTCGGTGAGCAGCGTGCGCGCCGTAGCATAGTCAGCCTTCATGGCTGCGAGGATACCGCGGGTGTAGACAGCGGCGGCGGAGTTGCCGGCGGAAGCGAGGAATTTCTCGGCGCTGACGGTGTCGCCGCGTGAGAGAGCTGCGCTCGCTGCGTTGAGATTGGCAGCCTCGTCGGCGGGATACATGCGCACGGCAGTCTCGAAAATCTGCACGAAGTCGTCGCTGCCCTGATCGAGGCCCTGCGCGGCGAGATAGAACTCGTTGAGCGAGAGCTTCTGCGGAGCGGTCTTCACGAGACGGCGGATTTCATTGACGTCGGTAAACTCGCGGATTGTGAACTTGATATTGTAGTCGGAATGACGGAGCGCCGGGTAAACCTCGCGGAGAAGGTAGGCGTAGTCGCCGGGGAAGTCCTTTTTGATGCGGGCGTCTTTGGCGTCGGGCGTCAGATCCGATTCAATAAGCCGGATGATACCCTGCTTGTTGGGGAGTGCGGAAGTCTTCACGTAATCGAGCAGGCCGCCCCAGTCTTCGGGGTCGTAGGAGGTCTTGATGAAGTCCTTGCCGAAGTGGTAGAGACCCTCCACGTAGTTCTTGAGAGCTTCCGTACGGCCCTTGGCAAGGCGCTCGTTGTTGGCGTAAGAGCCTTCGGGCGATGCGAAGCCTTTTATAAAGAGCGAGTCGATGGTTATGTCCTTGTCGGAGCGGATGCTGTCGATCTTATTGGTGATCTTGGCGAGCTCTACGGAGTTGCCGCGGAAATCGGGATATATAACGGTCTGGTTCACGGGGAAGTCAACGTAGGCGCGCGAGGCTATTTCGCGGGTCTTGGGGCCGTTTTCAGCCTTGGGGGTCACGAAAGCGAAAGGTGCCGTGAAGTGCTCGGGCACCGGTGAGAACTTGCCTATGATGTCGATGTCCTCGCAACCGAAGAGCTTGTTGCAGCAGCCGTAGTTGCAGTCGCGGAGGACGAGCTTGGAGCCGTCCATCCATTTTTCGTAGGGCACTATGGCGGAATAGTCGAAAGTCGCGGGAGCGTCCTTTGCCTTGAAGTAGGTTTCGGAGTCGCCGGAAATCATGCCTTTGCCGTCGCGTATATAGTGGTAATAGCGGGTGCGGCCGTAGAGACCGATGGCCGGAAGGGCGAGTTCACGGCTGCCGTTGACGATGACAGGGGTAAGGATAAGGGCGTCGTTGGAGCCGATTTTGAGGTCGGAGAGCACCACGTCCATGTCGACGGTGACGAGTTTGCCGTTTTTGGTCATCGTCTCGTTCTGAATAAAGGGGCGGCCCGACACTTCGGCCATCATGGCGAATGTGCCAGCAAGAAGGGCGGCGCCTAAAAGTATGCTGCGTTTCATTGTAGTCGTAGAAGTGTAGGTTAGAATAAGTATACAATGTTTATAGCCGCCTTGGTGGGACCGAAATAGTTTTTGTGGAGGTCGGAGGCAATTTTCTTGCCGCATCCGGCACACTGGAACTTGTCGTAGCGGGTATATACATAACCTACGCCGATTTCAGCCTCGAGATTCCAGTGCTTGCCGAGAATCCATGAATAGCCGTAGGCAATACCGGCGCCGGCAGCCCAGCCCTGATAACGGTGGTCTTTGAGAGAGTCGAAGAAAGGCTGGTCGATGTGGCCGACGTTGTACTGTCCGCCAAGGAGGTGGGCACCCACAAAGTGGCCGGCGAAGCGGTCGCAGAACCAGTAGCGGGCTTCGGGCTGCACCATCCAGTGCTTCCACCTTTTTCCGTCGGAAAGGCTCCAGGTGTTGAGGTCGCCCGAAACGTCGAGCGTCCATTTGGGAGCGAGTCCGATCTCTATGCCTGCGTTAACATTAAGAAAGGCATCGTAGAGCAGGTTTGATTTCAACGCCACGGTCTGGGCTTTGCTGAACTGGCAGCAGAGCAGGGCGAGGAAAATCGCTGTGAAGAATTTGATTTTCATAGAATTGCCTGTAGTTTCAGTTATGATTTCTAACCGATACGGGTTAGGTTGTATTCAATTATTATATGGCCGGAAACGGCTTCCCTTTTAAAGTAGATGCGAATTTATTAATAAT
>UROS01000243.1 GCA_900549445.1 uncultured Porphyromonadaceae bacterium
ACAGGCCTACTACATGGTAAAGGAGCGTAGGGGTATCTTCGCTGACATGCACGGGGCGGTAGTCGGCACCAGCTTTCTCTATTTTGTGGTAAGCATTATAAAGTGCAGGCCGGATAAGATCGGTAAAGCCGGCATCGACAATAGCAAAGCGACGGGAGGTGCCCTCCTTTATATATAGTACGCGCGTAATAAGTGACCCGCACTGGGCCACGATTGAGCGTCCCAGTTCAAAATGCACCTCCTGTCCGGGTCGAAGAATCAGTTTAGAGCCGAACACGCCGAAGTAGCGTCTGAAATCTGGTATAGGATGCGCTGTCGGGTCGACATAGTCGATACCGAGGCCTCCACCTACGTTTATCGTTCTGAATCTTATGTTTTCAGCCTCATAGAGATCCTGAAGGCGGTTGATTGTATCGCATAGCATCGCAAACGGCTCCATGTCGGTAATCTGCGAACCTATATGGAAATGCAACCCGGTAAGATTAAGACCCGGCAGGGTGATTGCTGCCGAGATATGGGCATCGAGCTGGTCAAGATTTATGCCGAACTTGTTTTCAGAGAGTCCGGTAGTTATATACTCATGGGTATGGGCGTCGATATTGGGGTTTACACGCAGGGCAATGTCGGCGGTCAGTCCGAGCGAGGAGGCAATAGAGCTTATCACCTCAAGTTCCTGCATTGACTCGACGTTGAAGCAACCTATGCCGCTTTTCAGCGCGAGAATAATTTCATTGTCGCTCTTTCCCACTCCGGCATAAACAATTTTTTTTGCCGGAAAGCCGCTTGCCAAAGCTGCTTCGATTTCCCAACCGCTCACACAGTCAGCACCGAATCCGGCCGCACTTATGCGCTCCAGAATTTCTTTATCGGCATTGGCTTTAACAGCATAGTGAACCTTAAAACTGCTGTCGGGAGCAATTGCCGACTTTACGGCAGCAAGCGTCGCGTCGAGCAAACGCATGTCGTAATAGTAAAAGGGTGTATTCATCCGGTTACCGTTTTTCAGCATTGTTTCCAAACAGAAAGTCGCTCAACTGGTTGAGAGCCCTGACCTTGTCCTCGCGGCGGATAAGAAATGAAATATTATAGTTTGAACCACCGTATGAAATCATTCTGACCGGTATATCGCGCATGGCGTCGAGAGCCATAGTCTCAAAACCGGTATTGGTCCACTCGAGGCTTCCGACCACGCAGACAATGACCATATCGCGGTCGACGGTGACAGTTCCGTATTCTTTCAAGGCATCCACGATCTCAATGAGATGACGTTCGGAGTCGATTGTCAGCGACACTCCTACCTCACTCGTCGCCACCATGTCGACAGGAGTTTTGAACCGTTCGAAGGTTTCGAATACCTTGGAAAGGAATCCATATGCCATGAGCATGCGGCTCGATTTGATTTTGATGGCCACCACATTGTCTTTCGCAGCCACAGCCTTAATGCATGCCTCTCCGCTTTCATTGTCTATGATGGTTCCGTGGGCCTCCGGCTCCATGGTGTTGAGAAGGCAGACGGGAATATTGTTGACCTTAGCAGGAATAACGCAGGTTGGATGCAGAATTTTCGCTCCGAAATAAGCAAGTTCGGCAGCTTCCTCATAATGGAGATGACTGACCGGTCTGGTATTTTCAACGAAACGGGGGTCATTGTTGTGCATACCGTCGATATCTGTCCATATCTGGACTTCGTCGGCATTGATAGCGGCTCCGATTATAGAAGCCGTGTAGTCACTGCCGCCACGTTCGAGATTATCGACCTCCCCTTTGTCGTTACGGCAGATGAAACCTTGTGTGACGTATATGCCGGCGTCGCAATATTTGTCGAGAAGCGACTGCAGGTGAAGGGAGATGTAATTGAAATCGGGTTCACCGTATTCGCCGGTTTTCATGAACTCGAGAGCCGGAAGTGCTTCAGCGTTGGCACCACGTTCGTTCAGAAGTATGGTCATCATTGCCACCGACATTATCTCGCCCTGCGAGAGGATAATCTTCTCCTCTGCCGATGTAAACGGCTCGCGTGTGAATGACCTTATATAGTTGAAGCACGATTTTATTTCTTTCAGAGCCCTCTCGCGGCTTTCGTGGTTATCATAAAGCGAGGCGAGAGTCTTGAGATATTTCGATTCGAGATTGTTAATGGTTTCCTTTGCGCCGGTATAATTCTTCTTATAGAGATAGTCGCATATCTCCACGAGAGTGTTGGTTGTTCCCGACATTGCGGAAAGCACAATGATGTTTTTGCCGCGCGGCTGCACGAGCGAAGCGACGTGGCGGATGCGCTCTGCAGAACCAACCGACGTGCCTCCGAATTTCAATACTTTCATTGGGTTCTTTCTGATTTGATAATTTAGGCGCAAAGTTAAGAAATAATTATCACAAATCAATCATTTGCCATATCAATATGTCAGCCGCAACCTCCATTAAGCATCAAAAAGGCAAAATGCACAAAAAAGCCGCCCGGCTGAAGCTCGAAATCTGCTTCTGCCTGCGGCTCCGATGTTTCTTCCCTAAGAGAATGATTAAATCTGACTTATGTTATAATCCAAACATTCTCTAAAACCGTTCAGTCGTCGTTGCGCGGATTATTGTTGAGAATCCTTACCTCCTGTTTCACCGCTTTTTTATCTACTTTATCTTTATCGGCGATGTCGCGCTGAACGTCAGGCATAATGTCGGC
>UROS01000244.1 GCA_900549445.1 uncultured Porphyromonadaceae bacterium
TTCGTCGGCAGCGTCAGATGTGTATAAGAGACAGGTCGTGGAGAATGAGCAGACAGGAGTCCTGCACGCCGGTGCGGGCGATGGGCACGTTGGAGATGTTGTAGACGGTTTCGTCAACGCTCGTATAGGCGTTGAGGTTGGCGCCGAATTTCACGCCGACGGTCTCAAGCCATTCGCGGAGCCGGTTGCCGGGGAAGTGAGTGGTGCCGTTGAAACACATGTGCTCGAGGAAGTGGGCGAGGCCGCGCTGGTTGTCCTCCTCAAGAGCGGAGCCGACTTTCTGGGCGATGTAGAAGTCCGCCTGACCCTTGGGGAGCTCGTTGTGGCGGATGTAATAGGTAAGACCGTTCTCGAGTTTGCCTATTCTCACTGCGGGGTCGGCGGGCAGCTGCTCGGGCATCTGCGCCATGGCCAGCGAGGGGATAAGCATCAGCGCAAGCATAAGCATAAGCACTGAGAACCTGGAAGTTTTTTTCATTTCGATGAATTTATATTAATAAATATGATTAGTTTCTGAAACGTGACGACTGTTCGTGAAAAATTGTGCAAATATACTGATTTTTCGCTTATAAGCCAATCAGACGGCTGCCGAAAAAGCCCTCTTGAGGACTGTTTCCGACTTATTAGACGCAACAAATTGCAAAAAGTTACAACAGAAATGAAATTTTTTCAGAAATCTACCGTCAGCCTTACGTTGAGCTGCCGGCGGGTAAGATAATTGGGCACGGCATACTGGATGTCGTTCACGTCTGTAACCCAGTAGTAGCTGCTTACGTTGGAGATGTCGAGGAGATTGAACACGTCGACTCCCAGCCAGATGCTCTTGAAATGACGCATCATTCCGCTGCGGCTCTCCCCTTCCTTGAGCGGGGAAAGAAGAGCATAGGACAGTCCGACGTCGACACGCTTGTAGGCCGGAGTGCGGAAATACATCTTGTCGCGCGAACTGCGGGGCGCCGTCATGGGGAGACCGTCGGAAAATACCCCGCGGAGCGAGAATTTCAGTTTCGGAAACTTTGGGAAATAATCGGTGAAGAAAAGTCCGAAACTGTAGCGGCGGTCGGTGGGCCGGGGTACGTTGACGCCGTTGAGCTTCTCATTAGTCTTCATGAGCGAGAAACTTATCCAGGAGTCGGAACCGGGCACAAACTGCCCGAACAGCTTCATGTCGAGCCCCATGGCATAGCCGCTCGACTGATTTTGTCCGGTGTATACGAGTTTGAGGTTGTCGATTTCGTAGGGAATCAGATTGCCCAGCGACTTGTAGTAGAGTTCACCCGACAGTTTGAACGGCCGGTTCATGGCGCGGAAAGTGTAGTCAGCGCCGCCGATGAAGTGGATGCTGCGCTGCGACTTTATGCCGTCGTTGAGCACGATTACCGTGTTGCCTTCGGCATCGGAAACCGGCATACGGTATTCTTTATAGAAAGGCGACTGATAATAGAGACCGGTGGCGAAACGGAATGCCCAGTTGCGCGACTGCTCCGGTACGAAACCGATATTGAGGCGCGGACTGAGGAGGAATTCTTTGTTAAACGACCAGTAGCTTGCCCTTACGCCGCCGTTTATGGTCCAGAATCCGGCGGCGGTATTGATTTTCCAGGCATCCTGCACGAAGGCCGACATGCGGGTGGAGGAAAGATCGTGGTACGACGACAGGTTGTAGATAAGTTTCACAGCCTCGCCGGTTGAGGGAAGGGAGAAACCGGCCGAGTCGCGCAACTCCCACTCGCGTGTGCGATCCATTATCTTTTCGGCATGCATGGAGAGGCCGTACGACAGTGTATGGTTTTTATTGAGAGCGGTCTGCCCCTTCAGCGCCGCGGCGATAACGCTCGCTTTCAAGCGGTTGCGGGCATGCTCCTGATAGCGGCCCACGCCGAGTTCGCCGCCCACGTCGCCGGCGCCAGCCTGGTCGAGCCAGTATTCACCTGAAATATCGTAGGTTACAAGTTCGTTTGTGAGATAACCGGAGCCTATCAGCTGCAGTGATGTAGCGCGCGAGGGGCGGTATTCGAGCGAGAGGGCTCCGAACCACGTCTCGAAGCGGTCTTTTTCGTGGCCGTCGAAGTAGACCACGAACTGCTTGGCGTCGGCCGACGTTCCGAAGTTCGTCTTGCGGTTTTTAGGAGTGAACTTGTAATTGTTTATGGCTATGTTGCCGAGGAACGACACCTTCAGCTTTTTGGATAGCTGATACGACATGCTCGTCTGGTAGTCGAAAAACTCGGGGTCATACTCACCTTTGGTTTCCATAGAGCTCAGCAGCGAGGCATTCCGTTTATAGCGGATACCGTGGAGCTGCGAGAATCGCCGCGAACTCTGACCGATGGAGAGCGAGCCGCCCATAAGACTGACTCCGAGGGATCCTTCGAACGATTCCGGCTGGCGGTAGGTGATGTCGAGCACACTCGACATTCGATCGCCGTATTCAGCGGTGAAACCGCCGGTAGAGAAACCGATGGCCCCCACCATGTCGGGGTTTATAATGCTGAGACCCTCCTGCTGACCCGACGATACCAGCTGCGGACGGTAGACTTCAATTCCGTTGATATATACGCTGTTTTCGTCGTATGAACCACCACGTACGGAGTACTGCGACGACATTTCGTTTGACGACGTCACACCGGCCTGAAGCTGAATTACTGACTCGACGCTTCCGCCCGACACG
>UROS01000245.1 GCA_900549445.1 uncultured Porphyromonadaceae bacterium
ACGCGGAACCGCGGCTACTTCCGCGAGGGTGCCGAAACTGCACCATCGTTGGAGGATGCAATCTCAAGGTGTCAGGATGCGGAGAAAGTGTTCATCATAGGCGGTGGTGAAATCTACCGTCGGGCCATAGAAATAGCCGACATACTTGAAATCACTGAAATCCTCGCTGAAGTTGCCGACGCCGACACCTTTTTCCCTACCGTCAATCCCGCGGAATGGGAAACTGCGGAGACTTCCGAAAAGATGACCGATCCGCGCAGCGGTGTAGAATATAGATTCCTCACTCTCAAACGTAAAAACATATAAATTATGAGAAAATCATTCCGGCTTTCACTCCTGGCCGCAGCAATGGCAGCGGTTTTCAGCCCGGGCGCCTCTGCTCTTGACGGCGCATGGCGCGGCGATCTCGCCTTCGGCGGAACGAAAATTCCTCTCGTTTTCAATTTCTCAGAAAACGAAGAGGGCAAAACTTCATGCACTCTCGATTCACCCTCGCAGGGCGCGAAGGGAATACCGGCTACAGTTCTTTTGTGTACTGCAGATTCAGTATCGCTTGAGTGTACGGCAATCGGCGCCAAGTTCAACGGAAAAATTTCGGACGACATAATAAATGGCAATTTCTCCCAACGCGGATTCGCCTTTCCACTCGAACTGAAGCAGGACGCTCCTATTGGCGAACGGCGCCCGCAGACTCCGAAACCGCCATATCCATATACAGTTATCGACACTGTTTTCACCGCCCCCGACGGCATTGTTCTCGCAGGTACCATAACCATGCCGGTAACAGACAAAAAGAAGAAAGTTCCGGCGGTTGTAATGATAACCGGCAGCGGCGCGCAGAACCGCGACGAAGAGATTTTCGACCATAAGCCGTTTGCCGTCATAGCTGATTATCTCGCACGCAACGGCGTTGCTTCGCTCCGCTACGACGACCGCGGAACCGGAAAATCACAGGGTGATTTCCGCAGCGGCACCACCTGCACCTTTGAAGGCGACGCCCGGAACGCAGTGAAATTCATGCGCTCCATATCCGGCATAGGCAAAACCGGAGTGCTCGGTCATTCCGAAGGCGGTACAATCGCATTCTTGCTCGGCGCCGACAAAGTGCCCGATTTCATCATTTCGCTTGCAGGAATGGCCGTTACCGGCAAAGAAACCCTCATGGAGCAGAACGAGCGCGCCCTCGCAAAGGCCGGAATCGCAGGCGCCGACAAGGACAACTGCCTGAAAGTAATCAGCAGCCTGTTCGACGAGATCGCAAAGCAAGGTAACTCCGGAATCTCGACCACGATAAATGTTGACTCGCTCGCAATGGCCGCCGGTGTTTCAGTGCCCCCGATGTTGCTCGCTTCGATAAAATCCACGCAGAAAGTCCGCACCCCGTGGTTTGACAAATTCGTAGGTCTCGACCCGGGAGAGTACATAAAGAAAATAAAATGTCCTGTCCTCGCCATAAACGGCGAAAAGGACACTCAGGTGAAGGCACTCACGAACCTCGCGGTAATCAGGAAATTTTGCCCGAAAGCCGAAGTCAAAGCAATGCCTGGTCTTAACCACCTCATGCAGCATGCCCAGACCGGCGACATGGCGGAATACGACGAAATCCGTGAGACTATATCGCCCGAAGTGCTCGAAATCATCCTGAATTTCGTAAGAAACTGACTTTCTATCGGGATAGTTTCACTTGCCGGAATCGCGCTCAATAATCGTCATGCCCAGCGCTCCCGGAGTAAGATGCAGGTCAACGCTGTCGGGACGCTCCCTGCGCAGGCGGTTTGACCTGACATAGCGGTTGTAGCGCTGCAAGGAGATTGGCCGCTTGCACTCACGTCCGTCAGGAAGACGCACAATCATAAAATATACCTGATAAGGTTCTCCGCGGGTATAGCGGTTGCGCGCCACACGTTTCGAACGGTAACGGGTCTCGGAAAATACTTTTATAATTTCACCGCGGACAGCCTCCGATTCCGACGTGTTGCGTCCTAAATAATTGGCTCCGAGGATGACGGCCATGAAAAGTCCGGCAGCTGCTATAGTGTGACAGATTGCATTTATGGCGATATTATCCGTTCCTGTAAGCCATTTCCATTTTTGCCGGAACACAAAGGCCGTTAACACGGCAAACAGGAATGAAGACCCAACAATCCACACGGGTCTCACGAGAGTCATTCCCAAAAGAGCCAAAGCTAATCCGTAAGATCCGATCACAACCAAAGAGACCGTGATTATTCCAAATATCCTCCAACCGGAAGTCTTTCTTTTCGACATAAATCAGACGTGACAAATGGTTTCGTACAAAATTACTAAAGCGGTTTGAGACAAACAAATCTTTATAGGCAGCAAACTGTTTCTGATGCAAGAGAAATCCGTGGATTTCTGCCCTGAATTACGGCGGAGGCTTGCGCATTGAATAAAAAATCGCTATCTTTGCAACCGAAAAATCCGCCCCTGTAGTTCAACGGATAGAATAGAAGTTTCCTAAACTTTAGATAGGAGTTCGATTCTCCTCGGGGGTACAAGCAAGAGACTGTCTAACAAGTTTGGGCAGTCTCTTTTTATGGTCTAAACATGCTAAAAAAATAAGGCTTTCATGCTGAAATTCAGCGCGAAAGCCTTTGTCATGTCATAGATTTTCAGTATATTTGTA
>UROS01000246.1 GCA_900549445.1 uncultured Porphyromonadaceae bacterium
ATTCAATTCTCAAAAGCTTTAACAAAGGGGGTTCTGCAACACCCTCTCGCAGCCGAGGAGTACCGCGAGTGAGTTGACCGACGTGCGGATCAGGGTTTCGAGAGGAGGAATCGATGCCTCGGTGGAATAATAAACCACACGCGCCTGCGCCACGTCGAGCATGGACACGAGGCCCGCTTCGTGGCGGGCTTCGGTGATTTCCATCACTTTCTTCTGCGACTCCAGATGGCGCATGGCCACCTCGCGCTCCGCCTGATACATGCGTAAGGCGATGTAGTCCGTGGCAATCTGGCCTGCCACCGAAACCATCGTCGCGACATACTGGGCGCGTGACGCTTGCCAGAGGGCCTTTTTGTCACGCGCCTGAGCAGTAATCTTGCCGAACAGATCAATCTGCCAGCTCATATCTACGCCAAGAGAAAAATAACTGACTACCGACGCCGGGGTTGTAGACGTGGTCATCGCTCCCGAAGAGCGGCTCTTTGTCCAACCTGCATTCAGATCAAATGTCGGAAAATACAGCGAACGCGCCTGATTGAGGGTCTGCCTTGCAATTTCCATACGGTGACAAGCCGTCAGTACGTCAAAATTCCTCCTGACTCCCTCGCTGATCAGGGAATCGAGCAAGGGGTCGTTGAATTTTTTCCACCATCCGTCTTCATCGGGCAAAGTCTGGGAGAATTCAGAACTGTAGCTCCACGCCGACGGAAGGCTGTCGGTGGTGTATTTGCCGTCCGGTTCCCTTGCGGCGGAAACCGGAGTAAGGACAAATACAAATCCCATGAATAACAGTAAAACGTGAACTGTACGATACATCTCTAACTAATTTATATTTATAACCAACAAATGTTACAAAGCGTTTACAAAACCGTGGCAATTTTGCATTTTTAACACCTTTTTCCCGCATGCAAAAAAAGCCGTCAACGCATTCTGTCGCATTGACGGCTCAGTGGTGTATGTCAGGAAGTTTTCAGTCAGTCGGGCGATACATCTCCCGTGGCCGCGGCGGTATCAGCCGGCGAAGAGGAATGCTGTGCGAAGGTCAGCCTCTCGGCGCCGGGAGCATAAGTCACCTCTATTTCATTGCCCTCCGAAATGGCGGCATCGATTATCATCTCAGCCAGTTCGTCTTCGATATACTTCTGGATGGCGCGCTTTAGCGGGCGGGCTCCGAAATTGACGTCGTACCCTTTGTCGGCAATGAAGTCGCGGGCTTCGTCGCTGATATTGAGAGTATAGCCTATCTGCTTCAGACGCCTGATGAAACCGGCGAGCTCGATGTCGATTATGCGGTGAATCGACTCTTTGCTGAGCGGATCGAACATTACGATGTCGTCGATTCGGTTCAGGAATTCAGGCGAGAACGCCTTGTTAAGCGCCTTCTGAAGCACACCGCGGCTGTAGTCCTTGTCGGAACTCGAAGGGGGATTGAAGCCTATGCCGTTGCCGAAATCCTTGAGCTGACGCGAGCCTATGTTCGACGTCATGATGATAATGGTGTTCTTGAAGTCTACGCGACGGCCGAGACTGTCGGTAAGCCGCCCTTCGTCCATAACCTGGAGAAGAATATTGAACACGTCGGGATGCGCCTTCTCGATTTCGTCGAGCAGTACTATCGAGTAGGGATGGCGCCGTACCTTTTCGGTAAGCTGTCCGCCCTCTTCGTAACCAACGTATCCCGGAGGCGCTCCCACGAGGCGCGACACGGTGAATTTCTCCATATACTCGCTCATGTCAATGCGGATGAGCGTGTCGGCTGAATCGAAAAGGTATTCCGCAAGCTTTTTTGCGAGGTGCGTCTTGCCGACTCCGGTCGGACCGAGGAACATGAACGTGCCTATCGGCTTGTTCGGATCCTTAAGACCGAGACGGTTGCGCTGTATGGCCTTGACAATCTTCTCGATAGCCTTGTCCTGACCGATAATCTGTCCCTGGAGGGTAGGAGTCATCTCTTTCAGGCGTCTTCCCTCAGCCTGCGCAATACGCTGCACGGGCACGCCGGTCATCATGGCCACTACCTCAGCCACCTTCTCTTCGTCTACGGTCTCGCGGTGAGCCGTAAGCTGTTCCTCCCAGCGCCGTTTGGCGTTGGCGAGGTCTGTTTTGAGTTTCTGCTCCTTGTCGCGGAAAGCTGCGGCTTTCTCGAAGTTCTGGTTCTGGGCGGCGCGGAGTTTCGCAGAGGCGGCTTCTTCTATTTCCTCCTCGAGGAGTTCTATGTCGCGCGGCACGGTGATGTTTGTGACGTGTACGCGCGAGCCTGCCTCGTCCATGGCGTCGATGGCCTTGTCGGGGAAATTGCGGTCGGTTATGTAGCGCTCGGTAAGCGACACGCAGGCGTCCAGCGCCTCCGGTGTGAAGGTGACGTTGTGGTGCTCCTCATACTTGTCCTTTATATTGTCAAGGATAATGCGGGTCTCTTCGGGGGTGGTGGGCTCCACCATCACCTTCTGAAACCTGCGCTCAAGCGCGCCGTCGTTTTCAATATTCTTGCGGTACTCGTCGAGAGTAGTGGCTCCTATACACTGGATTTCGCCGCGGGCAAGGGCCGGTTTGAGCAGGTTTGCGGCATCCATGGAGCCGGCGGCATTGCCTGCACCTACTATGGTGTGGAGCTC
>UROS01000247.1 GCA_900549445.1 uncultured Porphyromonadaceae bacterium
TCTTTGTACAGCCACCGAACTGGTCGCCGCCTTCTGCGCAAAGAGTGTGCCACCATGCCATGGCGAATTTGAGCCATTCTTTCATGGGTTTGCCAAGCACGATCTTTTCAGCGTCGTAGTAACGGTAAGCGAGGGGATTCTTGCTGTCTTTGCCTTCGAATTTGATTTTCCCTATGCCGGGGAAATATTCTTTAACTGCCATAATTAAATTGTTTTAGGGGATTAAAGTATTTTGTCTGGTTAATTATTTGAGTTCTTTGGCGAGGCGCTCTTTCCAAAGTCGGTAAGCATCCGCGTAGGCTGCGGCATCGGCTACAACGGGTTCAATGACCTCGATCTTTTCGAGCGAAGCAAACGCCTCGTTATTGTCTTTGTATATACCGGCTCCCATACCTGCACCCTTGGCGGCTCCGACAGAGCCATCGGTATTGTAAAGCTCGATCGTAGCACCGCTTACTCCTGCGAGAGTGTTGCGGAAGAGAGGACTAAGGAACATATTGGCATGGCCTGCATGAATTTTCCGGATATCCATACCGAGAGCCTGCATGATTTCCATACCGTACATGAATGAGAACACGATGCCCTCCTGAGCGGCGCGGATTATATGACTCTTGTTGTGGATAAGGAAGTTGACACCGTGAATGGAGCAGCCGAGTTCGCGGTTTTCGAGCACACGCTCGGCACCGTTGCCGAATGGAAGAACCGAAACGCCGGCGCTCCCGATGGGAGCCTGTGCGGCGACTTCGTTCATTTCGGCGTAAGAGATGCCTTCCGGCGCCACGGTCCGTTTGATCCACGAGTTAAGGATACCCGTGCCGTTGCAGATTGCGAGTATTCCAAGCCGCGGATTTTCGGCTGTATGATTAACGTGGGCGAAAGTATTGACTCGCGATTTTTTGTCGTAGCTTACCTCTCCGTTCACGCCGTAAACCACTCCCGATGTACCTGCGGTCGATGCGATTTCACCGGGGTTGAACACGTTGAGCGAAAGTGCGTTGTTGGGCTGGTCGCCTGCGCGGTACGAAACAGGAATACCTTCAGCGAGACCGAGTTCCTTGGCTACGGCAGCCGTAACTGTTCCCTGTATGGAGAAGGTGGGGACAATTTCGGGAATCACGTCGGCGCTGAATCCGAAATATTCGAGGAGGAAGTCGGCTACACGATTGTTTTTAAAATCCCAGAAGATGCCCTCGCTGAGTCCGGAAGCGGTGGTGCAGATCCGGTCGGTAAGACGCATGGCAATATAGTCGCCGGGGAGCATTATCTTATAGATTTTCTCGAATGTCTCAGGCTCGTTTTCCTTCACCCACGCGAGTTTAGCGGCGGTGAAGTTGCCTGGAGAGTTAAGCAGATGACTGAGGCAAAGCTCCTCGCCGAGGTCGGTAAATGCTTTCTCGCCGTAGGGCACCGCTCTCGAGTCGCACCAGATGATTGCGGGACGGAGCGGCTGATGGTCCTTGTCAACAAGCACAAGTCCATGCATCTGATATGAGATACCGATTGCCTTGATATCGGCCGGATTTATGCGCGATTCAGCCATAATGGATGCGGTGGCGCATTTCAGACAATCCCACCACTGCTCCGGGCGCTGCTCTGCCCAACCGGGTTTCACGGCTATGATCTCAGCCTCGGTTCTGGGATAGAAATCGGAAGCAACAGTCTTACCCGTCTGAGCGTCGACGAGACTTGCCTTTACAGAAGAACTGCCTATGTCGTATCCTAATAAATACATAACTCTCTTTCTTTTGCGTGATTTTATGATTAGCGTAAATTGTTGTAAATTTTTCTATCGAACTTATAGAACCTTGCAGCACGGTGGGCCACACCTTTCTGACGCTCTTCAAGAGGCACCACATAGCTCATCTGCGCTATTTTCTTATGGAAATTTCTCACATCGAGGGGCTTCCCATAAAGGAGTTCATGGAGATTGCGGAGCTGGAGCGCGGTAAACTTTTTCGGAAGCAGATCGAAAAGCAACTCGCGGTTGTTTTCGGTCTCACGCGCAATTGCGACTACCGCGTCGCTGACAATCTGATTGTGGTCGAAAGCGAGCTCCCCGACCTCGGCAAGAGGAACCCAGACGGCAGAATGGTCATCGACAACTTTCTCGAGCATTTTATCGAGTTTTACAATCGCAAAATAGGCTATGGTTACAATCCGTTCAACGTGAGCCTTCTGAGCGCGTTCGAGCCAAAGAACGTCGCGGGGATTCTTGGTGCGGTTATTGGAGCCATAGGCCTTGAACTGAGTAAGGGCTATATCGTCGATACCGGTGAGTTCTGAAAGTACCCGGCGGGCAGCATCGTCGAGATTCTCATCGCGATAAATCAGGCTGCCGGGCAGTTTCATGTCGTGATACTCCTCGCCGTCGTCAGACCCGGTACGCCTGAGAAGGAGTACCTTCAGCGACACTCCGTCGAAGCCTATCACGGCGCAGTCAATCGAAATGTGATTGTTGGCAAGCGGAGCTGATGTTGTGGAAGAAGTATTCACGGTCTGATTTAGTTTTTCACTGCAAATATACAACGGTTATAATGAATCTGTCTCTTATACACATCTC
>UROS01000248.1 GCA_900549445.1 uncultured Porphyromonadaceae bacterium
TCGGAGATGTGTATAAGAGACAGATCCCGTGCTCACACCCGCAGAATTCGAGGAGTTCCGCGCCGTAGCAGGCGCCGGCGATTTTCCGCACTACCCGCTCCCCGGCGGCAACGTGAAGATTCCCGCCGCATGGCTCATCGAGCAGACCGGGTGGAAAGGCTATTCCGATCCGAGCGGCGCCGGTGTATGGCATCTCCAGCCCCTCGTGCTCGTGAATCTTTCCGGCAACGCCGCACCTTCCGACATCCTCAGTCTCGAACACCGCATTATCGAGTCGGTAAGAAAGCGTTTTGGAATCCGGCTTTCCAACGAAGTGTGCAAGATTTCCGCCGAGGGCTGAGGCTCTGCGGCAAAACAATGAATCAATTGAAATCCAGTTTATGAGTTCCTATATAATAGAAGGCGGTCACCGCCTTCACGGTGAAATCGAACCTCAGGGTGCCAAAAACGAGGCGCTCCAGATTATCAGCGCCTGTCTGCTCACTCCGGAGCCTGTCACGGTCAACAATGTACCCGATATTCTCGACGTGGTCAACCTCATCAACCTCCTCCGCGAGATGGGCGTGAAGGTCGAGCGCCTCTCCCCTTCTTCCTACCGTTTTGAGGCAGCGGATCTCGACCGCGACTATATCTGTTCGATGGATTTCGTAAAGCGCTGCGCGGCTTTGCGCGGCTCGGTGCTCACGGTCGGACCGCTGCTCACACGCCTGGGATTCGCCTATTTCGCCAAGCCGGGAGGCGACAAAATAGGGCGCCGCAAAGTCGACACCCACATCTACGGACTGCAGCAGCTCGGCGCCTCCATCAGCTATGACCCTGAACGTCGGGCGTACCGGCTCGACACCCCCGCCGGCGCTCCCCTCCGCGGTGCCTATATGCTCCTCGACGAGGCTTCCGTAACCGGTACCGCCAACATTGTCATGGCCGCCGCCATGGCGGAGGGAACCACCACAATCTACAACGCCGCATGCGAGCCTTACGTGCAGCAGCTCTGCCGCATGCTCGCCTCCATGGGCGTCGAGATAAAGGGACTCGGCTCCAACCTGCTCAGCATCACCGGCACGCCGCACCTCCACGGCACCGTCCACACTATCCTCCCCGACATGATCGAGGTGGGCAGTTTCATAGGCATGGCCGCTCTTACCCGCAGCTCGCTGACTGTTAAAAACGTATCATACCCCGACCTCGGAATCATACCGCAGGCCTTCACTCGCCTCGGAATCAACCTCGAACGACGCGGCGACGACATCTTTATCCCGGCCCAGGACTGCTACGAAATCGAAACCGCACTCGACGGATCGATTCTCACCGTGGCCGACGCCCCGTGGCCAGGCCTGACCCCCGACCTCCTGAGCGTGATGCTCGTGGTCGCCACCCAGTGCCGCGGAAGCGTTCTCATACATCAGAAAATGTTCGAGAGCCGCCTCTTCTTCGTCGACCGACTCATCGACATGGGAGCTCAGATCATGCTCTGCGACCCTCACCGCGCAGTCGTCATAGGTCTCGACCACCGCTTTCCACTCCGTGCCAACAACATGCTGTCGCCCGACATCCGAGCCGGCATCGCCATGCTCATCGCAGCCATGTCGGCCAAAGGAACCAGCCGCATCGACAACATCAACCAGATCGACCGCGGCTACCAGGACATTGAAAACCGCCTCAATGCCATAGGCGCCTGCATCCGTCGCCAGGACTGAGCTACTCTCTTTCACATTTATTTCATTTTGTCATAAAAAATTGCATAATTATGGAATTCTGCCTATCTTTGGGCAGAATTTAAAAACATATTATGCAATGAGCAATCGACAGAAAAGATTTTTGCTGCCCGAAGACGAGATTCCGAGGCAGTGGTACAACATACAGGCCGACATGAAAACCAAACCCATGCCGCCGCTGAATCCTGCAACCCGCGAGCCTCTGAAAGCCGAAGACCTCTACCCTATTTTCGCCGAGGAACTCTGCCGGCAGGAACTGAACCAGACCGACACCTGGATCGACATCCCCGAGCCCGTCAGGGAAATGTACAAGTACTACCGCTCCACCCCGCTGGTGCGTGCCTACGGACTCGAAGAGGCGCTCGGAACTCCCGCCCACATATATTTCAAGAACGAGAGCGTCAGCCCCATGGGCTCCCACAAGCTCAACTCCGCCATACCCCAGGCTTACTACTGCAAGCAGGAAGGCGTGAAAAACGTCACCACCGAGACCGGAGCCGGACAGTGGGGCGCAAGCCTCGCCTACGCGGCGAAACTGTTCGGACTGGAAGCCGCAGTCTATCAGGTGAAGATTTCGTATGAGCAGAAGCCCTACCGCCGCAGCATCATGCGCACCTTCGGCGCCCAGGTCACACCCTCCCCCTCTATGTCGACCCGCGCCGGAAAGGACATCATCACGAAATACCCCAACCATCAGGGCTCGCTCGGCACCGCCATCTCCGAGGCAGTGGAGCTCGCCCGCACTACCCCCGACTGCAAGTATACTCTTGGCTCCGTGCTCAGCCACGTCACCCTTCACCAGACCGTGATAGGTCTCGAGGCCGAAAAGC
>UROS01000249.1 GCA_900549445.1 uncultured Porphyromonadaceae bacterium
GGTTCCCACGTCTGGGCACGCCAGCCGTCAGCCGGGTCAATGGCAGAGAGTTTACCGTCGTGCAGGCGGTTTTGAAGCGATTTTTCTATGAATTTGCTCAGATAGCTGACAGTTCTGTCGGATAAATCGAAGTGTCCCCGTCCTGCATCGCCCAAAAACGAAATGCAGCTGCCGGGATACATTATCTGAAAGGCTAAAGCCGGACGGAGCCGGGCATCCCACCATTCGTATTCTCCCATCACCATCAGAGCCGGGATGCCGTCGATGTTGCGGGTGCGCCCCCACTCAATGTTGGAGCGCCCGTAACCGCAAAGGTTTGTGCGCGGGGCGTCGCCGTGATATGAAATAAGGCAGAGGGTGCGCTGCGGATTCCATGCGGCGAAATTCCACGGCATCGTTGCCTGGGCGGAGTGGCCGAAGGCAATAAGAGGCACACTTTTCAGTTCGGTGTGGCCGCTGATAACCGCGAGTGAGTCGATCGCACCGAAAAACGGATCGACTATACCGGAATTCACGTCCCATTCCTGGGCGAAACCCGGCGCGAACCATAGGATGCCCACCCCGAGCCGCTTCATGTCAGAGCGGAACTGAGGGGAGGTGAACAGAGTTTCCTCGTTCATGTTCTGAAAGGCGAAAATCAAGGCATTCACCTTGTCGCAGTTTTCGGGAATCCATAGGTAAGCCGTGGGCTCCTGACCATTTTCCCCCGACACTATCCCTTTAGCGGTGGCTGACCATTGATAGTGTGCCGCCGATGCTGACACGGCAAGGAGGAGAGCGAATGTAAACAGGCTGAATCTTTTCATTATACTGAGGTGGATTTTTTCTTCTGGATGTTTGCTGTCGGAGACCCGGCAGCGTTCACACTGCCGGCACCGGCTACCGAGCGCGAGATTTTCTGCATCATTGGTATGGCGAGCTGATGGCGCTCGTGGGTGTAGCGGATGGCATCGTTCGGACATACCGGAAGGCAGTCGAAACAGACCACGCACCGTGACGAGTCGACCACGTGGTCCGTCAGGTCTATGCAATGCGCTTTGCACACGTGCTCGCACTTGCGGCACTGTATGCACTTGTCGGTGTTGATGTCGATGTGGAGAATGGCATTGCGCGAAACGAAACCGAGAGTGGTGCCCACCGGACATACGGTATTGCAGAGCAACCTGCCGGATCGGCCGGAGATTATCGCTACGACTGCCATGGTGACCACCGAAATTATGAGTCCGAACACCGAAGTTCCGGCAATCTTGAGATGTATGTTGGCTTCAGCTACGCTTGCCGCAGTGTCGCAGGCCCGGCTGATGCCGACCGCATTAAGAACCGGACGAAGCACATTGGCACAAAAGCGGCTGTATATGCACCAGGGATCAATGAGCGAAACTACGAGCGGCAGACCGGCGATGAGAAGCACCAGCACGATTGCAATCACTGTGTAGCGCAGCTTGTCGGAAGGCTTGCGGTAATGATAGTCGAGGATTGTGCTGTGTCGGCGCATCCGGGGCAATCTGGCGCAGATGTCCTGAAAAGTGCCGAGCGGACAAACCGTGGAGCAGTAGATTCTTCCGAAAACAAGGGTTGCGGCGAGCCAGATTACGAAATATGTTATGGCAAACGACATGGCAGCGGGGATGAGTTGTATCTTCTCCACCCACGCTGCGAAAGCAGGGGAGAGGAGACCGCATTCCACCGCGGCGGCCGTTGACAGTACCATCATTACCGCCGCTGTGATTATCCTTGTCAGTCTGAGAAACTTGCCCACATCCGTCAGTTCTTTACTATGAGAACCGTGGCATAAGCGGCTATTCCCTCGCCGCGGCCGGTGAAACCGAGATGTTCCGTAGTAGTGGCTTTTACCGACACCCGTCCTTCGTCGAGCTGCAGGTCGGCGGCTATGTTGCCAATCATCTCCGGAATGAACTGCATGAGTCTGGGGCGTTGCGCCACGATGGTTACATCCACATTGGAAATGTTGAAACTGTTTTCGCCCAGCATTTCTGCTACTCTCCGGAGCAGACGCCGTGAGTCCGCTCCTTTGTAAGCCGGGTCGGTGTCGGGGAAATGGTATCCTATGTCGCGGAGAGCGGCGGCTCCGAGCAGAGCGTCGGAGAGGGCGTGAAGCGCCACATCGGCGTCGCTGTGACCTAAAAGCCCTTTTTCGTACGGTATCTTCACACCGCAGAGAATCAAATCGCGGTCTTCGACGAGCCGGTGGACGTCGAAGCCTATTCCTGTACGAAAATCATTCATTTCTATGCGGAGATTAACGACGTCCGAAAATGTCTTTCAGGCCGTCCATGTCGAACGTAAGAGTGAAGCGGAGTGTCTGGTCGAGAGGAGAGGTCTGCGCAGTGGCGAGCATATATGAGGCATCAAGCCTTACCACGTTGAGCGCGAAACCGGCGCCTATACCGAAATACTGGAGATTTCCTTTGCTCTCGTTCTGATAAAAATAGCCGGCGCGGAGAAAAAACTGCTGGTTGTAGCTGTATTCGGCTCCGAGCGAGTAGGTTATTTCTTTAAGTTCCTCCTTGAATCCTCCCGGGG
>UROS01000250.1 GCA_900549445.1 uncultured Porphyromonadaceae bacterium
GACTGGCCGGAAGAAGTTGAGGTGCAGGCGGGAGGAAGGTGCTCCGGACTGACCGGGCGGAGAGTCACACCGTCGGCGCCGACAACGGAATCGGTAAATACCGTGAAGTTGTCGCACTCGTAGATTATGCTCCGGCGTCCCGTGCCGTGTGAGCAACCGAGCATCAGAGCCGCCGCGGCAACCGTAAGTATGATATGAAGATATCTCATTCCGTCAACCTCTTTTCGTCCGCTAAATTACAAAAATCCGTTGTAAAATCGGGATTTATCCGGGATTTTTTGTAAAAAGCCCTTCGGGAAAAGATTTGAGAAGAGGAGAGGACGTAGTTAATGGCCGGTTTGTGGAATATGGAGGATTGAATGGCAATTGGCGACGGCCGTAGAAGAAAATTCAGATTATTTTCTCCGGCCTATTGCAAATCGCATACAAAATATTGTATCTTTGCTGTTGAAAGGGAGATTCCTCATTTCATCATTCCTCAAAAACATTCGTATGACGAAAAACATATCATTGTTTCGCAAAAGTGCTATAACACGGTCGATCTTAGTTCTAATCCTAAGCCTTTTCTCCTTCACGGAAGCCTATGCGGATTATTACCGCGTGACATCTTCAGGCGCGCTGAACATACGCGCTTCGGCCAACGGAAGCAGCGAAGTGATAGGCCAGTTACGGCAAGGCGATGTAGTGGATGTAGACGGCACGGAAAATGGATGGGCCAGACTCAGATATAACGGTCGTGACGGTTACGTCAGCACCTCATATCTGACGGTTGCCGAAGGGAATGGTGTGGCCGGTGCATCCTCCGACAAGTCATCGCGGGGCTTCTTCTCCCGGCTGTTTGACAATGACGGTGAAGCGGGGTGGTTTACCGTGGTGAAATGGATTTTCATTATAGGAATCGGTATCTTCCTTGTCAGAGTCGCATTGCTGGTAATTGCCCGGGTGGTCGTTTTTGGCCTCGTAATCGGAGCGTTTGCTTTGGCGGGCGGATTCTTGATAAAGTTGTTTGGCTGGATAGAAACTGATACAATGTGGACTATCGCTCAGTGGGGCTTTTATGTTGGAAATGTTCTGGGATTGCTTGATTCGTTTATCCACTTCAGGGATGTGCTTAACGACGCATCCGATACGGAGAGCGGTTCTTCTTCTTCAAGTGGAGGCGACGGGTTGAAACGCTATTCGGTGATGGTAGACGGACGGGAATATATCCTTACCCAAGACTCCAAGTATAGCGAATGTAATTATACAGATCAGGACGGTAACCCGTGGTATTGCGGTAGCTCCGGCTTCCGTCCGCTTTAAATTTTAACTGCGGAATCGGAACTGTTTAAGCTGCCAGTAAAAATCGGGAGGCAGTTATATAGGCGTTCTCCCGGATTTTTTGTAAATTCGCGACTGGAAAATTATTGTATGCTATGAAACGTTTATTTTTGTCATATATATTATATGTGGCTGTTGCCTTCGGGTGTGCGGCCGTCATGCCCAGCGAGGTAAGGTGGCACAATGAAGCTGCCGACACCACGCGCATAACCGAAATCCTTACAGAGGCCGCGGCTCTGGATGCCCGGTCGCCCCAGGCTCGTGTGGGAGCCGTGGCGCGGAAATTTATCGGCACTCCCTACGTGGCATCGACGCTTGAATGCACTCCCGAGCAGCTCACCGTCAACATCGACGAACTCGACTGCACTACCTTCGTGGAAACTGTTGCCGCTCTGTGTGTGACGGTCGGAGAGCGTCGCTCTTCGTGGCGCGATTTCATCCATAATCTCGAAAACATGCGCTACCGCCAGGGGCAGCTCAACGGCTATGCCTCGCGTCTGCACTATATAAGCGACTGGATTGTGGATAATTCCCATCGAGGCAACCTGGAAGAGGTGACCGACCGTATAACCGACAGCTCCTACGAAGTTAAGACTCTCGACTACATGTCGAGCCACCGCGACAGTTATCCGGCGCTGAAGGACGACGGTGAGTTCAACCGCGTGAAGAGTGTGGAAGTGGGCTACCGTAGCCACCGGTTCCCTTATCTAAAGCCCTCAAAACTGCTTTCGAAGCAGGTGGTGGCAAAGTTGCGCGACGGCGATATCGTGGCGTTCACCACAAAGACTCCGGGGCTCGACGTGTGCCATCTGGGTTTCATCGTGTTCGACGGTTCGGAAGTGAAACTTCTCCATGCCTCGCAGCGCGACGGCAAAGTAGAAATCGATCCGCTCCCGCTGGCTGATTATCTCCACCGTAACCGCAACATCACCGGCGCCCGCATTCTGCGCCTTAAGGAGAGATAGACCCCGCCGCAGACTGTAGCGGACCAATGCTGTTTACTTAAGAACACCCCTTGAAGCGGCGTAGCCGCGTATAATGCTGCGTAGCAGCATCTTAACGATAGCCCCATGCAAGCGCCCCGTAGGCGGTGCGCAGCTTGGGGTACATCGCCTCCCCCATCACCATTACGGCTGCGTAGCTGCCGCTCTCTTTGACGGAAAGAGCGGCAG
>UROS01000251.1 GCA_900549445.1 uncultured Porphyromonadaceae bacterium
CAGCGTCAGATGTGTATAAGAGACAGGTACCACCATTTGTTGTAGGCTTTCCTTACAGCCGACGATGAAGTGTCGATCCAGCGGCTTGCGCCCGTCTCGAGATCGGTGACGCGCATGAATCCTACGTCGGGAAGCGACGAATCGCGCTTGTCGTAAACCTGGATCGCTATGATATCATGGCGGTTGCAGGCAATACTGAGTTGCTTGGTGTAGTCGTGAGTGTCGATAAAGTCGGAAATGAGGAAAGTGGTGCAACGTTTTTTCAGTGCGTCGGTAAAATAGCGTAGCACAACGGAGATATCGGTTCCCTGACTCTCGGGCGTGAAGTCAAGCAATTCGCGTATAATCAGCAGGATGTGCTTCTTGCCCTTTTTGGGCGGAATGAACTTTTCTATTTTGTCGGAAAAGAAAATCACGCCGATTTTATCGTTGTTGGTGATAGCTGAATAAGCGAGGGTTGCGGCTATTTCTGCTATCATCTCCCGTTTTTCCTCACCGACTGCGCCGAAAAGGCGGCTTCTCGACACGTCGACCAAAAGCATCACGGTAAGTTCGCGCTCCTCTTCGTATACCTTCACGTAGGGATGGTTGTGGCGGGCGGTGACGTTCCAGTCGATGTCGCGCACATCATCGCCGTACTGATATTCACGCACTTCCGAGAAAGTCATACCGCGACCTTTGAACGCCGTGTGGTATTCTCCCGCGAAAATGTTCTGCGACAGGCCGCGGGTTTTAATGTCGATTTTCCTGACTCGTTTGAGCAGTTCGTTTGCTTCCATAAGGTTTGATGCGCGAGGATATTTGATTCAGTTGAAGGGAGTGAGAGGCAGCCGGAGAGAGGCCACGGAGCATCAGGGCACTTCGACCTTGTCGAGAATTTCCGAGATGATCTCGTCGGTGGTGATGTTGTTGGCTTCGGCCTCGTAGGTAAGTCCGATACGGTGGCGCAGCACGTCGTGGCATACGGCACGGACATCTTCGGGAATCACGTAGCCGCGGCCGCGGAGGAAAGCATAGGCGCGCGACGCGCGGGCAAGACCGATGGATGCACGCGGCGATGCGCCGAACGAAATCATGCTCGCGAGGTCGCTGAGGTTGTAGTCGCCGGGATTACGGGTGGCGAATACGATGTCGACGATGTAGCGTTCGATTTTCTCGTCGAGATAAATCTGCTCTACGATTTTCTGTACTTCCAGCACCTCTTCGGGGCGGAGAAGCGGTTGCGGCTTTTCGTCGGTGCCGTTTATGTTCTGGCGTATTATGATTTTCTCTTCCTCTTTGGTCGGGTAGCCGATTATTACTTTGAGGAGGAAACGGTCTACCTGTGCTTCGGGGAGGGGATAGGTGCCTTCCTGCTCAATAGGGTTCTGGGTCGCCATCACGAGGAAAGGCTCATCGAGGCGGAAGGTGTGGTCGCCGATTGTGACCTGTCGTTCCTGCATGGCTTCGAGCAGGGCGCTCTGCACCTTGGCGGGCGCACGGTTTATTTCGTCGGCAAGCACGAAGTTCGCGAAAATCGGGCCTTTCTTAATCTGGAACTGTTCCTTCTGCACGCTGTAGATCATGGTTCCGATAACGTCGGCAGGCAGAAGGTCGGGGGTGAACTGTATGCGGCTGTATTTTGCGTCGATAACCTGCGCAAGGGTCTTGATTGCCAATGTCTTTGCCAGGCCGGGAACACCTTCGAGCAGTACGTGCCCGTTGGCGAGAAGAGCTATGAGAAGTGAGTCGACAAGATGTTTCTGACCGACAATAGTGCGATCCATGCCACGGGTGACGAGAGTTACGAAGTCGCTTTTAGCGGCAACAAGCTCATTCAGCTGTCTGATGTTTACCGATTCGCTCATAATAAATTATGTATATTCTGTTTTTCTTTGTTAATCGTGAGGTTTCGACGGCCGTTTTCGGCTCGGTTTAGTAATACAAAATTATATATTACAACAAATAAAGTGCGAAAATTGAGTGTTAACTTTATCGATTATTCGTTTACTGGGTTAAAACCCGTAAGGTCATTTCTGATATTTGCGGAGTATTTCCGCCTCTTTCGCGCGGGCTTTTTTCACACTTTCGGGATTGTTTGCGTCGATACCGTATTTTGATGCATCAGGAATTACGACAACAGTTCCGGAGTTCACCTTATTGGGGTTGCCGAGCTTCGCGCTGTTTTCTTCATAGATGTAAACCCAGAAACATTTGTTGCCGAAGTGCTTTTTGGCCATGTTTGTGATCAGGTAACCGCTGCGCACGGTGTCGGTTATCTTTTTTTGCGGCTTCTGCGGTTCGGGGGCGGCCTCCTGAACCGGTTGGGCGTCTGTGTCTGCCTGATTCATCGCTGCTGTTGCCGTATCAGCGGTTTCCGCCGGTTGCGGCAGCGCCGCGACGCTGTCAGCAGTTGCTGCGACAGCCGTCAGCAATACGTCGGCGGAATCGGCCTCTATTTCCTCAATGGCGTCGGCAGCTC
>UROS01000252.1 GCA_900549445.1 uncultured Porphyromonadaceae bacterium
GTGTGGAGGCAGCGCTCGAATCCAGCTCCCGCTTCGGTAAGGATGCTCCCGACGCCCTCCATATAGGCGGCGTATCCTGGGGCATTTTCCCCTCCGTCAACGCCGCATGGCTCATCTCTTCCGAGTCTTTCATGGCCGGCGCCCGTTTCGTCAACCTCCTCAAGCTCCGCGCGGGCTTCGACATGGCCGGAAACGACAATCTCCCCTTCTTCGCCAACCGCACCTACTTCGCTTCAACCCACTTCCTCGGCAACGCCTACGTGCCCGTGCTCACCAACATAGGCAACGACCGCCTCAAATGGGAAACTACCTCGACCCTCCGCGCCGGAATCGACGCCAGCCTCTTCAACGACCGCTGGCAGTTCAGCTTCGACATCTATAAGTCGAAGACCCGCGACCTCCTCGTGAGCAAGACTCTCACCGACGTTGCCGGAGTGCAGAGCTACTGGACCAACGGCGGCGACCTCGAAAACAACGGTATAAACTTCTCCACAACTTTCCGCGCCGTCAACACTCGCGACTGGAAACTCGACCTCGGAGCATCGGTAGGTCACTATAAGAACAAAGTGACCAAGCTCGACGACGGCGATTTCGTAACCGATATATGCGGCGGCTCCGTCCTCACTTCCGTCGGAAACCCCGTCGGTGTGTTCTACGGCTATAAGACCGACGGTGTGTTCTCCACCGCTGCCGACGCCGCTGCCGCCGACCTCAAGATCCGCAACGCCAACGGCTCCTATACCGCTTTCGCCGCAGGCGACATGAAGTTTGTCGACAATACCCCCGACGGTGTCATAAACGACGCCGACCGTCAGATCATCGGCGATCCCAACCCCGATATCTACGGCAACTTCAACTTCCGCCTCTCGTGGAAGAACCTTACTCTCGGCTCTATTTTCACCTACAGCATAGGCAACGACGTCTACAACGCCCTCCGCGCCAACCTCGAGAGCGGCTCCGACATCTTCAACCAGTCTACCGCAATGGCCGGCCGCTGGGTTGCCGAGGGACAGAATGCCTCGATTCCCCGCGCTACATTCGGCGACCCCATGGGCAACGCCCGATTCTCCGACCGCTGGATCGAGGACGGAAGCTACCTCAAGTGGAAGACTCTCTCGCTCGAGTACCGCCTCCCCATCTCCAATCCCTACATCCAGGGTCTCACTTTCTCGTTTGCCGTCCACAATCTCTGCACCTGGACCAAATATCTCGGGCCCGACCCGGAATTTTCTTTCGGATCATCACCCCTCTACATGGGTGTCGACGCCGGCCTGATTCCCTCCACCCGCGACTTCAACTTCGGTGTTAAAATCAATCTGTAAGCAATCATGAAAACTATCAAATTCCTGTCGGCCGCTGCCGCGGCTCTGCTCCTCGGCACCGGATTCTCCTCCTGCGAGGACATGATGGACACCGACACCACCACATACCGCTACGAAAACGGAATCCGCTTCGAATCCGCCGCCGACTCGCTCTATTCCGCCCTCGGAATCATGAGCCAGCTCCAGAAGGTGGGCGAACGCTACGTGCTCCTCGGCGAACTGCGCGGCGACCTCGTCGACGTTACTCCCGATGCCGATTTCTCGCTCCGCGAGGTTTCTCAGTTCAACGTCACCCCCGACAATGAGTTCCTCCCCCGCATCGACTATTACTCCATCATCAATAACTGCAACTTCGCGCTCGACCGCATGGACACCGGCGTGACCATCCACGGCACCCAGGTGCTCCTGCCCGAATACGCGGCCATAAAGGCCATGCGCGCCTGGACATATCTTCAGATGGGGCTTGCGTTCGGTTCTGCGCGGTATTTCACCGAGCCTATCCTTTCGCTCGAGCAGAGCCTGAAAGAGTATCCCGAGGTTGAACTCGACGCCCTCGTGCCTATGCTCATATCCGACCTTGAGCCATACGCCGAAATCGATACTCCCGACTACGGCAACATCGACGGAATGGAGTCGCGCTACTTCTTCATCCAGCCCCGTCTTCTGCTCGCCGACCTCTGCCTCTACAACAACGACTACGACCGGGCCGCGCAGATGTATTACAACTATATCGAGCGCTTCAGTCTTACCATCTCCACCGGCAACGGCAACCTCTGGAATTCCTCAACCCAGGACCGCGCCAACATAGGCAACGTCAACGCTTACAACAATGAGTCGCGCACTATGATACCGTACTCCTCCGAGGCAGGCGGGTATCACCCCGACCTCGTCAACCTCACCTACAATTCCAAGCCCTCCATCCTTCCCGCCCGGTGGTGGGT
>UROS01000253.1 GCA_900549445.1 uncultured Porphyromonadaceae bacterium
TGACGTCGAGTCTCGTGGGCTCGGAGATGTGTATAAGAGACAGATGGGCTGCACCCCGGAAGCTATCGAGACTTTCCTTGCATCAAAAACCACCTACGCTCCTGGAAAGGCCGTAAACGCAGGCGGAGTGGCAACTTCAGGCCTCGAAATGAGCCAGAACGCCATGCACCTGCAGTGGAGTGCCGAAGAAGTGGACGACAAGCTCCACACCATAATGCGCGACATCCACACTCAGTGCGTCAAGTACGGAACTGAACCCGACGGATACATCAACTACATGAAGGGCGCCAACATAGCCGGCTTCATGAAAGTTGCACATGCCATGATGGGTCAGGGAATTATCTGACAGTAAAACACCTTAAATAAAGAGCGGGCGGAAATCAGTTGATTTCCGCCCGCTTGCTTTGTTATTTTCCGGCACTTTATTCCACCGGTCGTTCAGTTGAAAGCACGTACTGACGAACTTTCTGGAAAAGATCGTTGGCAAAAACGAAATCTTCGAGTGCCTTGTTGGCTGTTGTATATATCTTGTGCATGTCGCCGACCCATTCCCGGTAGCCCTTGTTGATGAATACAATATTCTCGCCAATGCCGAGCACCGAGTTCATGTCGTGGGTATTTATTATGGTGGTTATATTGTACTCGTGGGTTATGTCCTGCAGAAGTTCATCGATAAGAATCGACGTGCGGGGGTCGAGTCCGGAGTTCGGCTCGTCGCAGAAGAGATATTTCGGATTCAGTGCGATTGCTCTGGCAATGGCCACTCGCTTCTGCATGCCGCCTGATATTTCCGACGGATACTTGTTATCGGCGCCCTTGAGGTTCACCCTCTCAAGGCAGAACTGCGCACGCTCGCGGATTTCGGCCTGGCTCATGCTCGTAAACATCGTTAACGGAAACATCACGTTGCCAAGAACCGTTTCGGAGTCGAAAAGCGCCGACCCCTGAAAAAGCATACCTATCTCCTTGCGAAGATTCTTTATCTGCTTCGTGTCCATCTCCATCAGGTCGCGGCCGTCGTAAAGAATACGTCCTTCTTCCGGCCTCACAAGTCCGACGATCGACTTGACCAATACCGTCTTGCCCGAACCGCTCTGACCTATTATCAGATTGGTCTTGCCGGTATAGAACTTCACACTTATGTCGTGAAGAATCGTTTTGCCATCAAACGACTTGGTAAGATTTTCAACTTCAATCATTGCAGCAGGAGTTTTGTAAGTACTACATCGAGAAGGAGGATCAGTATCGAAGATGATACCACGGCGTTGGTGCTCGCCTTTCCGACTTCCAGCGCACCGCCGTGGACGTAGTAGCCGTAGAACGCCGAAACGGAGCTGATCACGAATGAGAAGAAGAGCGACTTTATGAAGCCGTACCACACGTACCATTCCTGGAAAAGTGCCTGCAGGCCGTAAACGTAGCGCGAAACCGGAATTATGTCGGTAAACGCAGCCACGAAAAATCCGCCTAAAAAGGAGGTGGCGATACAGAATGCCACAAGCACCGGCATATAGAAAAGAAATCCTATTATCTTCGGCATCACGAGAAAATTAGCCGAATTCACACCCATTATGTCGAGCGCATCAATCTGCTCCGTAACTCTCATCGTGCCGATTTCCGAGGCGATATTTGACCCGACTTTTCCCGCAAGGATAAGACAAAGTATCGAGTTGGAAAATTCGAGCAGCACAATGTCACGGGTGGCGAGTCCGACACTGTATGCCGGAATCAGGGGCGAATTGATATTGAGCTGCATCTGGATAGTGATGACCGCGCCGATGAAAATCGAGATCACCATTACGAGAGGGATCGAATCGACACCTAACTTCACTATTTCCTGAACCGTACGCGAAAAGAAGGTGCGCCATCTGTCAGGCACACTAAACACCTTGGTGAGAAACAGGCAGTAACGCCCGAATGTATTCAGCGAATCTGTTATAATCATAATCAGAGTTTAAGAGAGTGGTAAAACTCTTTATATCGTGCAAAGTTAAGGTTTTTTTCCGACCATTTTACCTCATGCGCCAACTTATTCGCCGAAAAGCCCATAAACTCAGCCAAAAATTCCACTGTAAATTAATGTTTCACCTGCTCTCTGCGCCAAAAATTTGTCTGGTTCGCCTTTTTTTGCTATTTTTGCAGCCGGTTAAAGCCATCTGCGGCTGAACCGCCGGATTTCGTTTTGCCGGATGAAACCTTTGTTGATGTCGGGATACTCGTCCTACATACATTATTATAATCTCTGCAGCTGTCTC
>UROS01000254.1 GCA_900549445.1 uncultured Porphyromonadaceae bacterium
TTCCGGTGGCGCCGGAGGTCAGAACGTCAACAAGGTCGAATCGGGCGTCAGACTCCGCTATATGTGGAAGAATCCCAACACCGGCGAGACCGAGGAAATCCTCATTGAATGTACGGAGACACGCGACCAGCCCAAAAATAAGGAGAGGGCGCTCTCACGACTGCGCACTTTCATTTACGACAAGGAGCATCAGAAATATATCGACGATATAGCCTCGCGCCGCAAAACCTTGGTCTCGACCGGCGACCGTTCCGCAAAAATCCGTACTTACAACTATCCGCAGGGCCGTATAACCGACCACAGAATCAATTATACGATATATAATCTGCAGGCTTTTATGGACGGCGATATCCAGGACGTAATCGACCATCTCATCATCGCTGAAAATGCTGAAAAACTAAAAGAGAGCGAACTGTAGAAATTAACAAGAAACACAACAATATGAACCGTAAAGAACTTATAGAGCAGATTAAGAAAAAAGGGTCTTTTCTATGTGTAGGACTCGACACCGATATCCGGAAAATTCCTGAGCATCTGCTTGCAGCCGAAGATCCGATCTTCGAATTCAACAAAGCGATAGTTGATGCAACTGCGGATTACTGCGTAGCTTATAAACCCAATTCGGCATTTTACGAAAGTTTAGGTACCGCAGGGTGGACGGCACTCGACAGAACGGTAAAGTATATCCGCGAAAAATACCCCGAGCAGTTCATAATCGCCGACGCCAAGCGCGGCGACATAGGCAACACCTCCACACTCTATGCCCGCGCTTTTTTCGAGAATCTCGGAGTTGATGCGCTCACCGTCGCCCCGTATATGGGGGAGGACAGCGTGAAGCCGTTTCTGGCTTACGAAGGCAAATGGGTTATTCTGCTTGCGCTGACATCCAATCCCGGTTCGCGCGATTTCCAGTTTGTCGCCCAGACCGACGGCGAACGTCTCTTCGAGCTGGTGCTTGAGAAGGCTCAGCGTTGGGGCACCGCCGACAATCTTATGTTTGTGGTCGGAGCCACGCAGGGCGAGATGTTCAACGACGTGCGCCGGGTGGCGCCTGACAGCTTTCTGCTCGTGCCCGGTGTGGGCGCGCAGGGCGGTAGCCTCGAGGAGGTGGCGAAATGGGGTATGACAGCCGACTGCGGTCTGCTCGTGAACTCTTCGCGCGGAATCATCTACGCCGCCCACGACGAGACATTCGCCGAAGCCGCAGCTGCCGAAGCGCGTAAACTCCGCGACCACATGACCATTCTTCTTTCGGCCCGCGGTGTAATCTGAAAAGAACAAATTCCGATACAGTCAGGCGCCGGGATGCTCATTCCGGCGCCTGTCATTTGTTTATGGCGTCTGTAAGTTTTGCGCAAGAGGGTGGTCGGTTTGTGTCAAAAAAGTGCGGCCTGCTTCAAAAGTGCCAAAATTAGCCTATATGTTTCCGCTATTTGCGCCGCATATACGCTAAATTTGCCTTGCGAAGACAGAAAACCCGAAAAGAATCTTAAATCAATCATAAATATGAACCGATCAATCACTATTCCTTTATTGGCGCTGATGCTGAGTGCGCCCTTGTCGTCGCTGGCAGGGAAACTCGACGTCAGGGATGGCGCCTGGCAACTGAATTTCAACAACGCCGACCGCACGGTCAGCTACTCTTTCAAGGGCAAGAAAATGCTCGACGGTGTATTCTCTACGGCTTTAGATCCGTCGGAAGTCCTCCTCGACACTCGCAAGTATCCCGACGTAGAATTGCGGAAACAGAAAATAAACGACGAATTCGGAAAGGGTACGAAGTATACATATATTTATTCCGGACTTCCGGGAAGAGAAAACATCGAACAGGCTACCTACGTGTATCCGTCGCTTCCTTATATCCTGGTGGAGACGACTCTCGTGGCTGAACAGGGAACGACTTCGTCGACCAACATCTGTCCGATTGTAAGCGAGACCTCCCTGGAACTTCCTATCGGTGAAGGAGACAACCGTGTATACAACATGCCGTTCGCCAACGACAACTGGGCAACTTTCCACGCCGAGGCTTGGGACGGCAAAGACGTAACTTCGTGTGAGGCTACCGAATTCTATAATACCGACACCCGCCGCGGCCTCATGATAGGGTCTGTTGATCACCGCGACTGGAAATCGGCAGTGCATTCCAAACCGGTGTCAGGCAGCACACTCGGTTCCCTCAGAGCCGAGGCCGGTTATATAAGTGACCGCACGTGGGACTGTCTCTTATACACATCTCCGAGCCCACG
>UROS01000255.1 GCA_900549445.1 uncultured Porphyromonadaceae bacterium
ATAAGAGACAGCTCCGATATCAAGTCGGTGCTCACCCCCGAGCAGTACGTGATGTTCCTCGAGAACTGCTACGTCTACACCGCCCCCGACGGTAAGGGAATGCGTCCCGGCAAGGATGGCAACCGCGATTTTAAGAAAGGCGACCGCCGCCATGCCAACCGCGACTTCAAGAAAGATTTTAAGAAGGATTCTAAGAAAGGTGACCGTCCCCAGGCGAAACGCTGAACATAAAGTTTGATTAATACCTGTCCCCCCGGCATGCCATCTGGCGCGACGGGGGCATTTTTTTCTTATGATTTAGCGTTCAGAATGAGGCTGATTCGGAAAAATAATCGTAAATTAGCCAGCATAATTAACTAATAAACCAATTGATATGAAAAACAGTCTTATCTGGGCATTCGCGCTGATGGGCCTCAGTGCCTCGGCTGCCACTCCGGTTCAAAAAACAATGACAGAAACCTTTGTCAGGTATGCGTCGATCAACAGTCAGTCGAACGAAGACAGCGTCTGCACGGCGGGGCAGCACACTATGGCGCTCGCGCTGAAAGCCGACGTAGAGGCGGCGGTTGAGAGGGCTAAGGCCAAAGGAGTGGAGTGTCTGCTTTCAGATGAGAATTACCTTTACGTGAGCATTCCGGCCAACGTTAAGAAGGCGTGTCCGAGTCTGGGCATAAGCTGCCATCTCGACGTGACCCCCGAAGCTCCGGGCGGAGACATCAGGCCGATTCTCGACGTGCGCGACGGCCGCGATATTATCCGCACCGACGGTTCGACGCTGCTTGGCGCCGACGATAAATGCGGTTGTACCATAGCCATGGAACTCATCCGTACGATCCTTTCCGACAAGAAACTGAAACACGGAAAGGTGATGTTTGTGTTCTGCCCCAACGAGGATGTGGGCCGTGCTGCCGAAGGCTTCAATCCGCAGCTTTTCTCACCCGACATACTTTTCGACCTCGACGGAACCGGCGGAGAGGTTGTGACGAATTCTAATTTTACCGCCCGCGGCCTCACAGTGAAATTCATTGGCCGCGATGCTCATCCCGGCGATGCCAAAGCCGAGAAACTCGGCGACGCCACAGCGGCCGCTGCGACCTTTATTGCATCCGTGCCTCTTGAAAACCGCCCGGAAAATACTGAGGGTCTTCAGGGCTACATTCATCCCTGGTCGTTTGTGCAGAAAGAGAAAGAACTCGACGTTACGGTCATCACCCGCATACGCTATTTCGACAAGGCCGAGGGTGAGAAATTCGACACTATAGTAAAGGATGCGCTCGCCCGCATTGCTCGCGACTTCCCGAATGTGAAAACCGAAATTCTTTACGACGGACTGCAGTATGAGAACGTGGCGTATACCATCCATCCCAAGGCTCATGAACTTGTGGAGAAGGCCGCCGCCACAACCGGGAAAAAGGTGACGTTCAAGGAGGAGCGAGGGGGCACCACCGCCGCGATGTTTGCGGCAAAAGGTCTCAACGGAGGCATGTGTGTGTTTACCGGACAGCACGAAATCCACTCCACCCGCGAATATGCCGACCTGCAGGAAATGGAGGAGGCTTACAGTCTGATGCTCGAAATCATCCGCGAAATCCCAAGGCTGTGAAGATTGCTTATTAACTGAAAAACGCATCTTCAGGATGGGCTGAAGATGCGTTTTTTGTGCCGGTATGGGCGGGGGTTATTTCTTATCGTCGAGGTCGTTGAGGTTCCGGATGATTTCTTCGTCGGAGAGGGAGTAGTTGACGAGGTCGCCGTCGAAGAATTTGTCGTACGATGCCATGTCGATGAGGCCGTGGCCGGAGAGGTTGAAGAGTATCACTTTTTCCTCGCCTGTTTCCTTGCATTTGAGCGCCTCGCGGATGGTGGCGGCGATTGCGTGGCTTGATTCGGGGGCGGGGATGATGCCTTCCACTCGGGCAAACAGTGTTCCGGCCTCAAAGGATTCGAGCTGGTCGATGTCGACCGCCTCCATGAGTCCGTCTTTCAGAAGCTGCGACACGATGACACCGGCGCCATGGTAGCGCAGACCGCCGGCGTGGATGTTGGCGGGCTTGAAGTTGTGGCCGAGGGTAAACATGGGGAGCAGGGGGGTGTAGCCCGCTTCGTCGCCGAAATCGTAGCGGAATTTTCCGCGGGTAAGCTTGGGACATGAGGCGGGTTCGGCAGCGATGAAGCGGGTTGAGCGCTCGCCTGTGAAGTTGTGGCGCATGAAGGGGAAG
>UROS01000256.1 GCA_900549445.1 uncultured Porphyromonadaceae bacterium
ATATAAATTCATGAAAATTAAAGTGTTACTCGCGGCTTTAGCCGCCGCGGGCGCCATCGTGGCATCCGCCGCCGAAAACATCGTCGTTGAGACCGGACGCAATGCGCTGGTCTACAGCGTCGGCGACAACGGCCGTCTCTACCAGCAGTATTTCGGCAAGAAAATGAAGAATCCCGCCGACTATGCCGCCGCTCCCCGGGGCGCCGAGGCCCTCATCACCCACGGTATGGAGGACTATTTCGAGCCGGCTCTGAAAATCAACCACGCCGACAGCAATTCGTCGAGCCTCCTGAAATACCGCTCGCACAAGACGTCGGTGCTCCCCGACGGAGCCAAGGAGACAGTGATTACCCTCGCCGACGACAAGTATCCCGACGAAGTCGACCTCCACATCGTGGCTTACCCTGATGAGAACATCATCAAGGAATACACCGTCATCAAAAACAACGGCAAAAAGCCAGTCACCCTCGACAACTACGCATCTTCGATGCTCCACTTCAACCGCAACGCCTACTACCTTACCCAGTACAACGGCGACTGGATCAGCGAAGGTCGTCCCACCGAAACTAAGCTCAGCTTCGGAAAGAAGGAAATCGACACTAAGCTCGGCGCCCGCGCCAATATGTTTGTGCAGCCTTTCTTCCAGCTCGCCCTCGATAATCCGGCAAATGAGAATTCAGGCGAAGTCCTCACCGGCACCCTCGGATGGTCGGGAAACTTCCGATTCACTTTCGAGGTCGACAACCTCGGCAAGCTCCGTGTGATTTCCGGCATCAACCCCTACTTTTCGTCCTACACGCTCAAGGGCGGCGAATCTTTCACCACCCCTGAGTTCATCTTCACTCTCAGCGACGAAGGTACCGGAAAAGCGAGCCGCGACTTCCACGACTGGGCACGCAAATATCAGATTCACAACGGCGACAAACCCCGTATGACCCTCCTCAACAACTGGGAGGCTACATATTTCGACTTTGACCAGGACAAGCTCGTGAGCCTCATCGGCGAAGCTAAGAAACTCGGCGTCGACATGTTCCTGCTCGACGACGGATGGTTCGGCAACAAGTATCCCCGTCACAGCGACACTCAGGGTCTCGGCGACTGGGATGAGACCAAAAACAAACTCCCCGACGGCATCGGTCGTCTCACCGAGGAGGCAAAGAAGCAGGGCGTCAGGTTCGGTCTCTGGATTGAGCCGGAGATGGTCAACCCCAAGAGCGAGCTCTACGAGAAGCACAAGGACTGGGTAATCACCCTTCCCAACCGCGACGAATACTATTTCCGCAACCAGCTCGTGCTCGACCTCTCCAATCCTCAGGTGCAGGACTACGTTTTCGGAGTGGTCGACGGCCTGAAGACAAAATATCCCGACATCGCGTTCTTCAAATGGGACTGCAACAGCCCCATCACCAACATCTATTCCAACTATCTGAAAGACAAGCAGACTCACCTCTATGTTGACTACGTCAGGGGTCTCTACAACGTGCTGCAGCGCATTCAGGCAAAATATCCCGACCTTTGGATGATGATGTGCTCCGGCGGCGGCGGTCGTACCGACTACGAGGGTCTCAAGTACTTCACCGAGTTCTGGCCCAGCGACAACACCGACCCCGTTGACCGTCTCCACATCCAGTGGAGCTACTCGCAGCTCTTCCCCGCAAAGACCCAGTGCGCCCACGTTACAACATGGAACAAGACTGCCCCCGTGAAATTCCGCACCGACGTGGCAATGATGGGCAAGCTCGGTTTCGACATCAATCTCCACGACATCTCCGAATCAGATCTCCGCTTCTGTCAGAACGCAATCAAAGAATACAACCGCCTCCAGCCCGTGATTCTCGAAGGTGACCAGTACCGTCTCGTGTCGCCCTACGGCAACACTCACGCCGCTACCATGTACGTGGGTAAGGATAAGAAAAATGCCGTGGCTTTCGCATTCGACATATTCCCCCTCAACGTCGAGCACCTTACCAACGTGAAGCTGCAGGGTCTCGACCCCGACGTCACCTACTCGATTTCGGAAATCAACCGTTCCGACGCCACCTCGTCGCACTACGCCAACTACTCCGGCGAGTACCTCATGACCGTTGGTCTGCCCCTCTTCTCCACCTCGCGCCTCCAGAGCCGTGTCTACGAGCTCAAGGCAATGTGATGTCACAATCATCTGAAAGTCAAAAATGAACTGTAAACTATTATCGGCAGCTG
>UROS01000257.1 GCA_900549445.1 uncultured Porphyromonadaceae bacterium
AATGAAATGGTGGCTGAGCTGCTACGAGAAAGAGATAGCCTCCGCACCCGCGCAGACCTCCAAGACAGCTGGTCGCGCGGCGGAGCGCGCCGCCGTGGCGCCTCTCGTTGCCACCCGCTGGAATCAGGATTCGCCTTATAACGACAAATGCCCCAAAGTCGGGTCGGCAGAAACAGCCACCGGCTGCGTGGCAACAGCGATGGCTCAGGTGATCCGCTACCACAGCTGGCCCGTAAAGGGCAAAGGCACGGCATCGTACACGTGGAACAACCGGACACTTTCGTTCGACTACGGCAACACCACCTTCGACTGGGCAAATATGCTCGATACTTATGGCCGGCGCGCCACTACGGCTCAGAAGGATGCCGTTGCGACGCTGATGTATGCCTGTGGTGTGGGCGTGAGCATGAATTACGGAACCGACGAGAGCGGCGCTTCAATCACTGCGATAGCCCCCGCGCTTGTCAACTATTTCGATTTCGACAAGGGGCTTCGTATCGAAGCCCGCGAAGTCTACGGCATAACGGAGTGGGAAGACCTCATATACGCCGATCTTAGCGAAAAGCGCCCTGTGATTTACGCAGGCAAGGGTACAGGCGGCGGCCACTGCTTTGTTTGTGACGGTTATCAGAACGGCTATTTCCACTTCAACTGGGGGTGGGGAGGCGTCAGCGACGGCTATTTCCTGCTGTCGGCGCTCAGTCCCGGCACTCAGGGCATCGGCGGTAACGCTTCTGGCTTCAACGAGGGCCAGATGGCACTCGTAGGCATCCGCAAACCGGTGAGCGGCTCCGAGGCGAGCGCGCCTAACTTCGTCTGCATCGGCAGGGTCGGCGCCACACTTTCGGGCAACACTCTCGAAATCAACGGCGGATTCTTCAGCCTTTCCACAGCGGTTGTAAGCGGCCGGTTCGCCGTGCGTGCGGTAAATGCTGCGTCGGGCGAAGAAAAAATCTTGTATTTCAACCAGAAAGACCTTCAGTTCAACCCCGACTCCGGATACTATACAATATCAGTATCCGTCTCTTCCCTGGCCAACGGCACCTGGCGCCTTTATCCGGTCTTTATGAGCGGCGGCAAGGAATATGCCGTAAGGATGACCACCGCCCAACTCGGATATGTTCTCCTCGTGAAAGGCTCAACTTCGAAAGTTTCCGTACCCATGGCGGGTGAATATTTTGTGGCTGATGCCGCTCTCGGCAGTCAGCTGTACTGGGGAAGCGATTTCCAGATGAACGGTACGGTGACCAATTCAGGCGCAACCGACGTGGTGCTTCCAATTTATCCGGTACTGACTACGTCGGACGGCTTTAACGGAATTCTGGCAATCGGGGGCGCCGTAACAGCAGTGGTTCCCGCCGGCGGCTCGCTTCCCATCGAATATATCGGCAACTGGATGCGAGTGGCAACGCAGGAGTTCCCGTCCGATGCTGCCTACGTTGGCTTCGTCACCCCCGGCACAACGATAGTAGTAAACAACACTCCTCAGGAAACATACGTTCCAATATCCGACCTCGTGCCCGTTACGCTCAAAGAAGCTCCTTCGCAGACATCAATAGGAGTTTCAAATTTCTTAATCAACAACGGCAACACCTATGAGGTGACAAGCAGCAACATACCTTTCAGCGTGACGCTGACATGTTCGCAGGGTTACTTCGGAGGCACGGTTGATGTGGCGATATTCCCCGCCTCGGGCGGTTCAGCGCTTACAGCGTTCACATCCCCCACCATTTTCGTAGGTGAAGGAGAGTCGAAAACGGTTGACTTCTCCGGAGCATTTGCCGACGCCGTTGCCGGCCAGAGCTATCTCGCGGCCGTGTTCTACGGAAACACCCAGCTTTGCGATGTAGTACGGTTCAAAGTCACTTCCACTTCCGGAATCGGGCGTGTAGAAACTGACGCCGTAAACGGTCTGACAATATCGCCCAACCCCGCCGAGACCGTAGCCGTAGTCACGGCTTCGGAACAGATTGAGAAAGTAAGCGTTTATGAAATCTCCGGCGCCTCCGCGCAGGTTGAGGCCGCAGTCGACGGCAACCGCGCTACAATCGACGTGTCGGCACTCCGCTCCGGTATCTATATCGTGACTGTGGAGACTGCCTCAGGAGCAGAAACCGCCAAACTCATACGCCTGACTCTTATACACATCTCCGAGCCCAC
>UROS01000258.1 GCA_900549445.1 uncultured Porphyromonadaceae bacterium
TTCTGATTGCGTTCGGCACCTCGATGAAACTGCCGCTGTCAACCACTTTCGTCACCTTTATGGTGGCCATGGGCACCTCGCTCGCCGACAGAGCCTGGGGGCGCGAGAGCGCCGTGTTCCGTGTCACGGGCGTGATTTCCGTAATCGGCGGATGGTTCATTACCGCCGGAGTGGCGTTTGTTGGCGCCGGAATGGTGGTGTGCCTCATGCACCTCGGAGGTGTCCCGGTTATGATTGCCGGAGGCGTGATTGCCATTATTGTCCTCATCCGCAGCAACATGCGTTTCCGTAAAAAACAGGCCGAAGAGGAGCGCGACTCCCTCTTCCAAACCATCCTCGCCACCGACAATCCCGCCGAAGTGTGGAGTCTGCTCAATGTATATATCAACGAAAAGCAGCGCATGTTCATGGAATTCGCCGCCGGATGCTTCGACAACGTGACCAAAGGATTCATGAACGACAACTCCCGGCTCCTGTCGAAGTCAGAGAAAGCGCTGTCAAACGAGAAAGGGGTTCTGAAATCACAGCGCCGCCGCCTCACTCTCTGCCTGCGCCGGGTAAACCCCGAAACGGCGATGGAGAAGCAGACCTGGTTCCATCTCTCAAACAACATGGCCATGAGCATGGTCTACTGTCTGATCCACATCAACGAGGTATGCAAAGAGCACGTCGACAACAATTTCCGCCCCCTCCCCGGCCCGCTCGGACAGGCGCTCGGCGACGTGTGCGACTCGATTGTGGCCGTGCTCCGCGACTCCGAAACAGCCATCGACAATAACAATCCCGAGACGATCGACTTGCTGCGCAACCGCTGCAGTATGATTAAAGACCGGCTGTCGTATCTTACCCGCGACGTCTACGACCTGCTGCAGAAAGGCGATACCGAAAATATGGCGGTTACCTACGTCTATCTCAACGTGCTCCAGGAAACGCAGGAGTTCGTCACCTCCCTGCGCAAACTCCTCAGAGCCATAGGCAAACTCAATCTCGCTCCCGCCTCCTACCGCAGTTTCTCGCAGCACTCCGCTCCCGAAGGGAATCCCCTGACAGTCTGAGGCTATTCAACGCAGTCGTATTCCACATAAACCGGAGCGCCGAAAGGAAGAGTCTCCCACTCCGACTGGCTTGCGTAGCGGTAGCGTGTCCTCCCCGTCAGAGGTTTCGTCCGCATGGCGAAAATCTCGTTTGAGAAATTCTCGAGAAATTCCAGCTCCACGTAATAATCGCCCTCATCAAGCATGATTTCTTCCGGGAAAACGTAGGAAAACGAACAGTCGGAAAGTTGCGACCTGTCGTAATCGAAATAAAGAGGCGCAATGCTCTGCTGCACATAATTGTCACCCTCCTTACGGTATACATTCACTCTGAACTTCATCCGCGAAAGTGTATAGTCGTTCTCCACAACGGTGAATCCTATTTCCTTAAGCCACGCCCGTGTCTTCACGCTGACAGGTATCGCCAGCCCCTGGCCGGCCGCCTTATCGCCCTCCACTTCTATGTAAATGAAGCCTCCGCCGCCTTTGCGGCCTCCGGTTTTATGCTTGATTTTCAACGGCTTCACCACCACTTCGCCAAGCTGGAGATTATCATCGGCGAGAAAAACGGTATCGGGCAGCTGAGCTATATCCTTTACAGCAAACGTACGGGCCGTATAGCCTATCAAAGAGATTCTCACCGAATCATTCGCATACTCCGCCGGAATGCTAAGCGAAAAATTGCCCAAAGTGTCGGAAAGTGTTCCGAGATTGCGGTTGATTACGCCAATGCTGGCATAAGAGATTGGCTCGCCCGTAGATTTTGAAGCCACCGTCCGCCCGTAGCCGGCCAGACAGATCACCGCAGACAAAACGGCACAGACTGCTTTTTGAGATAGCGTTTTCATCCGGCAAATATACGGCTATTATTTTATTCCCACGCAAAAAACCACGCATTTATAAAGCAAAAACACTCTCCGCAGCCACTCCGCAGCCATTGCCTGAACAGTACGGACGTGATTCTTCACCTCCACCGCGAAAAAGCATTTTCATGCATAGTGATCTCGCAAAGAAAAGGTCAATGCAGAAACGAAAAAATGGGTCAAAGTAAAAAAGCTGTTGCTGAAAACATCGTAAAAGCCCTGGAAGGGCGATATAACTTAACCCATTGCG
>UROS01000259.1 GCA_900549445.1 uncultured Porphyromonadaceae bacterium
GTCGGGTAGATCAGCACCTCGGCACCGTTCAATGCCATGAGGCGCGCTGCCTCCGGATACCACTGATCCCAGCAGACGAGCACCCCCAGTCTGCCCACCGAAGTCTGTATGGGGGTAAAACCGAGGTCGCCCGGGGTGAAGTAAAATTTCTCGTAGTATGCGGGGTCGTCGGGTATATGCATCTTGCGGTAAGTACCGGCAATCGAGCCGTCGCGCTCGAACACCACGGCCGTATTGTGGTAAAGTCCCGGAGCGCGCCGTTCGAAAAGCGAAGTCACTATCACTGTTCCGGTTTCACGGGCTACAGTGCCGTAGAAATCGGTGACGGGCGAAGGTATCGACGCCGCAAGGTCGAACATTTCCACATCTTCTGTCTGGCAGAAATAGAGCGAGTCGTGTAGCTCCTGATTCACTATGAGTTGCGCTCCGTCGGCGGCGAGGCGAAGCATTTTGTCGCGCAGGCGCAAACGGTTGTCGTTGATGTCTGCAACGTTGCGCTGCTGGATTATGCCTGTTTTTAAAATCCTTTCCATGAAAAACTGATTATTTAAAGGATACTGTCCCGGCCGGCATCTGCATCGTCACGCAGTGAAGAGATCCGTGCTGCTTTATCAATGGGCGGCAGTCAACGGTCTTAATCTCGCGGTCGGGGAAAGCAATTTTCATTATCTGCGTGGCGAGCAGGTCTTTCCGCGGCTGGTTGTAGACGGGCATTATCACCGATCGGGGGGTAATGAGAAAGTTGGCGTATGTTGCTGGCAGACGGTTGCCCTCCTCATCATAAACGGCGTCGGGGAGAGGAAGTTCAATAAGGTTGTAGGGTTTCCCGTCCGGCGTCCTCGCGTTCATGAGGTCGGTTCTCATTTTGGCGAGGCAGCCGTAGTGCTCGTCGGCAGGGTCGTCGCATCCGGTATAAAGTATGGTTTCTCCCGGAGCGAAGCGGCACAGAGTGTCAATGTGGCTGTCAGTGTCGTCGCCGGCAAGAGCGCCGTTGTCAATCCAGATTACCTGCCGGAGTCCGAAGGTGGCGATGAGGAAATCCTCGATGTCCGCACGGCTCAGCTGCCCGTTGCGGTTGGGCGAGAGCAGACATTCGCTTGTTGTCAGAAGTGTGCCCTCTCCGTCGGATTCCACCGAACCGCCTTCGAGGACGAAATTGAGCCGGTTGACGAGCGGAGCCGCGAATGCTCCCGCCGTGGCGGCGCGGCTGTTGATGAGATTGGCTTTGTCGGCTGCGAATTTAAGCCCCCAGCCGTTGAATTTGAAATCAAGCATCACCGGCTTGCCGTCAATCTCTATTGTTATCGGACCGAAGTCGCGCGCCCACGTGTCGTTGGCCGGTATCCCGAGCATGGTGATCTTAGCCGCGTCAAGGCTATAGTCAGCGGCGAGTCTTTCGGCGTCGGTACCTTCCGGTACTATTAAAAGCACACGTTCCTCCTCGCAGATTGTCCGGATTATTTCCGCAAAGCAGGCACGTACCTCCGGGAGCATATAGTTCCAGTCGGTGTTTTCGTGAGGCCACGCCATCATCACACAGTCATGGCGTTCCCATTCGGCCGGAAACATCCTCTTTTTCCCGTTGTCATTCATCGTTGTAGTCGCTCAAGGTGTCCCATATTGACTCCTGCGAATCGAGATATTCCTCGCAGAAATCAAGAAATCCTTTCTTTTCCGAGCTGCCTACTTCGTGGCACCACTCACGGTACTGGTCGTGAAGTTCCTGATCTTCATGGATCTGTTTCTTAAATTCGGAATTCGCTATGTCCACGCTTCCGTACTGACTTAGCAGGTCCTTGAAATATTCGGTTATGTCGTTCATGATCTGATGAATGTAGGATGTAAGCATTAATCACTGTTAAAAACACTATCTTAACAATGACTGAAGAATTATAGTTCAAATATACTCCTTACTTTCGGATTATCCAAATATTAATCCCAAAAAACTATTTTCAGCCGCACGGTTCCACAATTTAAAAATACTTTGGAACCGCGGTGGACGTGATTCTTCACAATACGGTTTACTTAGAGGTCGTACATTTGTACGGTTAATTATTTTTGAATAAATTCATCTTCAAATA
>UROS01000260.1 GCA_900549445.1 uncultured Porphyromonadaceae bacterium
CCTCTCTATTCGTCGGCAGCGTCAGATGTGTATAAGAGACAGAGCAACGGCGGCTCCGGGCATATCAAGATGCGAGGTGTAGGAGGCGACCGCGCAAGCGGAGTGCTGATGATGGTCGACGGTCAGCCGCAGTTCGCAGGCATCTATTCCCACCATATAGCCGACTTTTACGGCAAGGAATCGGTGGAGAGAGTTGAAGTGCTCCGCGGTCCCGGATCGGTGCTCTACGGCTCGAACGCCATGGCCGGCGTAATCAACGTTGTGACCCGCAATCCGCGGCGCGACGGCTTCCATACAACACTGACAACCCAATACGGCTCGTACAATACCTGGCTTACATCGGCCACGAATACGGTGCGGGCCGGCCGGTTCTCGTCGATGCTTTCCCTCTCTTATAACCGCACTGACGGCAACATAAAAGGGATGGATTTCAAAGAAGCGAGCGGGTATGGCAAAATCGGCTATGAACTTTCCGATTTCTGGAAACTGACGGCCGACTATACCCTCATGAACTTCAAAGGCAACGACCCGGTTTATCCACGGCTCCGTGATCCGGAATCAACGGCAGTCTACAGCCAGAATATAACCAGGGGTGAGGCATCGGTGGCGATTTCCGACAGATACGCATCGACCTCGGGCAACGCCCAGGTATACTACAGCTACGGCAACCATTACATAGACGACCCCAACCACTTCCACAGTCTCGACGACCGGTTCGGCATACTCGCCTACCAGAACGTAGCGCCATGGACGGGCGCCGATATGACCTTAGGGTTCGACTTCAACACCTATACAGGCAGGATCCCGATGTCGGGCGGAACGGCCCACAAACCCGGCTCGATGGGAACAATATCGCGCAAAAGCATCACTGAATATTCTCCGTATCTTACTCTGTCGCAGACGCTTTTCGGCGATATTCTGGTACTTAACGGAGGCCTGCGCATGGCAAACAGCGACAAATTCTCGACCGAATGGATTCCGCAGGCAGGATTCGTGGTAAATCCGGGAGCCAAGTTTTCCATCAAGGGTTCGGTGTCGAAAGGCTACCGCAACCCGTCGTTCCGCGAACTCTATCTCTACCGGATGGCCAATCCCGATCTCGAACCGGAAAGGATGATGAACTACGAGGTTTCCGTGGCGCGGCACTTCTCCCGTTATCTCACCTTCGACCTTACTTTCTATTACTGCAAGGGCGACAACATGATACAGGTGGAGGACAATAAGAATGTGAACACCGGACGATTCATCAACAAAGGCATCGAGGTTTCCGTAAGAAGCAATCCGCTCGACAATCTGAGCGCCAATGCCACCTACAGCTACCTCCATACATCGCTAAGCAACCTGACGGGGGCGCCTGTCCACCAGTTCTTCTTCGGAGTAAACTATCGTCCCATAAAGCGCCTTGACCTGAGTGCCGACGTGAAATACACGGGGCGCCTCTACGTCCATGAAAGCGTGAAACGTCAGAACTACGCGCTGCTCAATCTGAAGGCCGACTACGCGCTGCTTCGCTATGCCGCAGTATTCGTGCGCCTTGAAAACATAACAGACACGCACTACGTGATAAACCGCGGGTACGATATGCCCGGTTTCACAGCAATGGGGGGACTGCGTCTGAGCTTTTGATCGGACGCGGTGCCGGCTTGTGGCCGCTGCCACTATTAATCACCTCACGGCGCGATGGATCGGGAACGGGAAAGATTTCTCTCTGTACGCCTGACATCGCAACCGGCTTCTTTTCGCAGGCAGGCTTAGATAAATCCGCACTCTCGTCTGCTACGGCATCCGCAGGTTTCTTTGAGGAAACCTTGCGGCGCGTTGCGGCAGCACGGGCAGTTGAAGCGCGACGGATAGCAAGGTCGAGCTCCGGAAGCAGACGGTCGAAAATCGCTTTTGCTTTTTTACAGAGGCCGGTTATTTTGCCTTCCGGTTTGAGATAGCTGCTGACGGCCGTTACAACCTGCTTGAAGATGAAGGGGTCGATGCGGCAACCGGTCATTGAGTCGATAACGTCGGAAATAATCTTACAGTAAGCGCGGTCAGATAC
>UROS01000261.1 GCA_900549445.1 uncultured Porphyromonadaceae bacterium
CAGATGTGTATAAGAGACAGAAAAAATATATGTAAAAAATATGCTATTTGAGTTCAAATGGAACGGTAGCGCGGATGTCGGTGGAGGAAGATCCTATGAGCGCTTTGAATTTGCCCGGTTCCGACGTCCATTTGCCCGCGCTCTCGCTGTAGAATTCGAGATCGGAGGGTTTGACGGTGAAAGTAACGGTTTTCGTTTCGCCAGGAGCGAGGGAAATCTTTTCGAATCCTTTCAGTTCCTTGACGGGGCGCAGAACCGAAGCCTTTTCGTCGGAAATGTAGAGCTGGACGGTTTCCTTACCCTCGCGGTCGCCGGTGTTGGTGACGGGCACCGAGACAGTGAACGACTCACCGGGTCTGATGACCTTTACGGAAGCCGAAGGCTTGCCGTAGGCAAAGGTGGTGTAGCTCAGGCCGTGGCCGAACGAATAGCGCGCGGGAATCTTCTTGGTGTCGTGCCAGCGGTATCCCACGAGCACGTCGTCGAGATATCGCTCGTTGATGGAGTCGCCGGGGTAGGAAATGGCGCCGAAATGGTGGGCGCTGTTGTCTTCAAGTTTCACGGGGAATGAGAAGGGGAGCTTGCCGGAGGGGTTGACCTTTCCGCTCAGCACGCTGACGAGCGACTTGCCGCCCATCGAGCCGAGATACCAGCCCTCGAGAATGGCAGGCACGTCCTTGTCCCACGGCATCTCCACGGCGTTGCCCGAGATGAGCACGAGCACTACGTTGGGGTTCACCTCCGCTATTTCCTCGATGAGTTCGGGCTGACCGAACGGAAGACCGTACTGAAGTCGGTCGCCGCCCTCGCAGTCCTCGAAATGATTCTTGTTGAGGCCGCCGAAAATCACCACGAGGTCAGCCTCGCGGGCCATCTCCACGGCACGGTTGCGCAGAGAGTCGACGGTGTGCTGCGGGATGGTGTCGATACGGCCGTACATCGGGCGCCCGGCGGCGTAGCCCTGTGTGAACTCGATCTTCGAGCCGTAGAGGTCTTTCATGGCCTGGAGAGGGCTTACATAGTCTTTCACCTTGAGCTCGCTCGAGCCGCCACCTTCGTTGAGACGACGCACGGCGTTGTCGCCGACTACGAGAATCCTGTTGTAGCGGTCAGCCTGGATAGGAAGGAGGCGCTGACCTTTCACGGGGGCATTTTTCATGAGCACAACGGCCTCGTTGCCGATTTCCTCGGCCACGGCGTAGTGTTCGGGGGTAGCCACCGAGCCAAAAGGTTTCTTGCGGTTCATGGCAGTGCGGAACTGCAGGCGCAGTATGCGGCGCACTTTGTCGTCGAGCACGCTTTCGGGCACCTCGCCCTTGCGGATCATATCGAGGAAGGGGCGTGCGAGATAATAGTCGTCGTAGCCGAAGTCGCTTTCGGATGTCAGGCCGTTGGTATAGGAGCCCATCTCCACGTCGAGACCGTTGAGCGCGGCCTCGCGGGTGTCGTGGGCGCCTCCCCAGTCAGTTACGACCACGCCGTCGAAACCCCAGTCGCCCTTGAGAATTTTGTTGAGCATCAGGTCATTGTGGCAGGCGTGCTGGCCGCGGATTTTGTTGTAGGATCCCATTAGAGTCCACGCTTTGCCTTCCTCCACCGCTTTCTTGAAGGCGGGGAGGTAGATTTCGTATAGCGCACGGTCGCTGAGTTCCACGTTGATGTGTCCGCGCCACTGCTCCTGATTATTGAGCGCGTAGTGCTTCACGCAGGCTGCCACGCCGTTTTTCTGCATGTCGCGGATGTATGGCACCACCATTTCGCCGGCCAGATAGGGGTCTTCGCCCATATACTCAAAGTTACGGCCGTTGAGGGGGGTACGGTATATGTTGACGCCGGGGCCGAGCATCACGTCCTTGCCGCGGTAAACAGCTTCCTCGCCGAGAGCGTTGCCGTATTTGCCGGAGAGTTCGGGATTCCAGGTGGCGGCGAGGGCGGTGAGAGCCGGGAAAGCGGTGATGGAGTCGTTGGTGTTGCCGGCGTGGCCCCAGTCGTTCCAGTTTATCTCCATACGGACGCCGTGGGGGCCGTCGCTCCAC